>NZ_JBIAVO010000005.1:0-330885 GCF_042894345.1 Kitasatospora sp. NPDC001540 | reverse complement strand
CAGCCCTCGCCGGTGCCCAGCCAGTAGCCGAGGGTGGCCAGCGCCAGGGCGATCACGATCGGCACGAAGACGGCGGAGATCCGGTCGGCCAGGCGTTGGGCGGCGGCTTTGCCGTTCTGGGCGTCCTCGACCAGCTTGGCCATCCGGGCGAGCTGGGTGTCGGCGCCGATGCGGGTGGCCTCGACGAGGAGGCGGCCGCCCGCGTTGACGGTCGCGCCGGTCACGGCGTCGCCGGGGCCGACCTCGACGGGCACGGACTCGCCGGTGAGCATCGAGGCGTCCACGGCGGAGCTGCCCTCGACCACGGTGCCGTCGGTGGCGATCTTCTCGCCGGGCCGCACCACGAAGCGGTCGCCGACCGCGAGCCGCCCGACCGGCACCCGCACCTCCCGCCCGTCCCGCAGCACGGCCACGTCCTTGGCCCCCAGGTCGAGCAGCGCCTGCAGCGCGGCGCCGGCCGTCCGCTTGGCGCGGGCCTCCAGCCAGCGGCCGAGCAGGATCAGGGTGGTGACGGCGGCCGCGGTCTCCAGGTAGAGCGCGGAGGAGGCGTCGGCGCCGCCCACGGTGAGGGTGAAGGAGTGCCGCATGCCGGGCATCCCGGCGTCGCCGAGGAACAGCGCCCACACCGACCAGCCGAAGGCGGCCAGGGTGCCGAGCGAGACCAGGGTGTCCATGGTCGCGGCGCCGTGCCGGGCGTTGGTCCAGGCGGCCCGGTGGAACGGCCACCCGCCGTACACGACGACCGGACCGGTGAGGGCGAAGGCCAGCCACTGCCAGTTGTCGAACTGCAGGGCCGGGACCATCGAGAGAAGCACGACGGGGGCGCCGAGCACGGCGCTGACCAGCAGCCGGTCGCGCAGGGGGTCGGACTCCCGGACGGGTGCCTGCACGGACCCGGGGGCGGGTTCGGGTTCCGCGGGCGGGGGCGGGAGTTCGGCGCTGTAGCCGGTCCGCTCCACGGTGGCGATCAGGTCGGCGACGCTGGTGCCGGGGCCGAAGTCCACCCGGGCCCGCTCGGTCGCGAAGTTGACGGTGGCCTCGACGCCGTCGATCCGGTTGAGCTTCTTCTCGATCCGGGCGGCGCAGGACGCGCAGGTCATGCCGCCGATGGACAGCTCGACGCGGTCGCGGGGGGCGGCCGCGGGGTCGGTGGTGGTGCTCATCAGCTCGTCCGCTTCGCTCGGTGCAGGACTCGGTGCAGGAGTTGAGATGGCGGGGGCGGCGCGGGCCGCCCCCGAGGGCGGGTCAGGAGGCCCGGCCGACCAGTTCGTAGCCCGCCTCGTCCACCGCGGCGGCGATCTGCTCGTCGCTGGGGACGGGCTCGGCGGTGACGGTGACGGTGCCGGCCGCGGCGTCGGCGGCGACCGCGGTGACGCCGGGCAGGGCGGAGACCTCGCCGCTGATCGCCTTCTCGCAGTGGCCGCAGCTCATGCCGCTGACGGTGTAGGTGACGGTGCTGGCCATGGGGACCTCCGAACGCGCGGGTGCTGCTGGTGGGCCGGGTGCCCATCTGATGACCAGGATACCCCCTGGGGGTATCGAGTCCACCGAGGGGCGCGTTCCGGCGCGGGCGGCCCGCGGCCCGCCCCCGAGGGTAGTCGGCGCCGGGCCGGGAGCGGCAACGGCGGGCGGCCCGCACCGGGCCGCCCGCCGTCCGTTCCTCCGAACGGCTCAGACCGCCAGCGGCGCCCGCTCCTCGCGGCGGACCAGCAGGCGCAGCCAGTACAGGCCGAGCAGCGAGACCACCACCAGGCCGAGCACGTCGTACAGCGTGTACAGGTGCACCTGCTGCTGGGTGGGGTGCGGCAGGTAGCCGTCGGCGAACAGTTGCTCCCGCAGGTCGGTGCCGGTGGTGCGGACCACCAACCAGACCGCGATGCCGTTCATGCCGTCCCACAGCGCGTGCAGCAGCGACACGCCCAGGTAGGTGAGCAGCACCGGGGCGGTGAGGCGGAAGTGCGTGCCGCGGCGCTCGCGGAACAGCACGCCGCCGAGGATGCCGGTCCACAGGATGTGGCCGACCGGGGCGAGCAGGCCGCGCAGCACCTCGGTCTCCACCAGGTCCTTCAGCGACAGGCCGTGGACGGTCAGCACCGCGTTGAACGCGTAGCCCGCGCTCTCGAACGCGGCGAAGCCCGCGCCGACCGTGGCGCCCAGCGCCAGGCCGTGCCTGAGGCCGCGGACCGGGATGTTGCGGGCGACCAGCACCAGGGCGAAGAGCTTCACCGCCTCCTCGATCAGGCCCACCCCGAGGTACATCCCCACCGAGGGCGAGAGCAGGTACGTCTCCAGCACCGAGGCGCCCAGCACGCCGATGATCCCGCCGACGCCGAAGCAGGCGAGGATCCGGCCCGGCCCGACGTCCGAGGCGAACCGCTCGTACGCCCAGACGGTGAAGGCGGCCGGGACGAGGAAGCTGCCGAGCAGCACGACGGTCGGCACCAGGTTGCTGTTGGAGGTCGCGAAGGTCACCGCGACGCTGGCCGCCCACAGGGCCAGGCCGGTCAGGAGGACCTTCGGCCAGTAGCGGGTGGGCGCGGCGGTGCCCCGGCGCGGCGGGGGTACGTTCGGGCGGCCGCTCGGGTTGCCGTAACTCGGGGGTGTCGTGCCGTAACCGGACATCCGGGAGCCTTCCGTCGCCGCGGACCAGTGGTGAGCGTACGGTATGACAATTTGGTGCGGTTGGCCCTGATTGTCGGAATTCCGCCCGGGTGGAGCAGGGGGCCCGGAGGTCCGATATGTTCGGAAGGTGCACCTTCGACCCGGGGGCGGCGGACCGGCGGGCCAGACCGGTGGGGTACCGCCCAGCCGACGGCGCAGCGCCCTGCTGGCGACCGACCTGCAGGACCTCTCGCTGCTGCGCCGCGCCGCGCCCGCGCTGACCGCCATCGTGGTCGTCTCGCTCGCCGACTACCTCTCCGGGCAGGACCGCTACCTCGCCCCGCTGATGGTCGTCGTCCCCTCCGTCGCCGCGCTCACCCTGCGGCCGCGCGAACTGCTCGCGGTCTGCTTCCTCGGCCTGATGGCCCTGCTCGGCCTCAGCCGCTACGACCAGGTCGACAACCTCGCCGACAGCCGCTTCCTGTACGGCGCGATGGTCAGCTACGTCGCGGTCACCGCGCTCAGCGCGGGCATCGCCGAACTGCGGATGCGACGGGCCGCGGCCTTCGCGGCCGTCAGCTCGGTCGCGGAGGCCGCCCAGCGCGCGCTGCTGCGCCAGCCCGAACCGGTGGTCGGGCCGCTGCGGCTGGCCGTGCGGTACGTCTCCGCCGCGGACGCCGCCCGGATCGGCGGCGACCTGTACTCCGTCCTCGACACCCCGTACGGCACCCGGGTGCTGGTCGGCGACGTGCGCGGCAAGGGGCTCGGGGCGGTGCAGACCGCCGCCGTGGTGCTCGGCGCGTTCCGCGAGGCCGCCTACGACGAGGAGTCGCTGCCCGCGGTGGCCGGGCGGATCGAGGCCAGCGTGCAGCGGCACGTCCCCGACGGGGAGTTCACCACCGCGGTGTTCGCCGCCTTCGGCGAACCCGGCAGCGTCGACCTGCTGCACCGCGGCCACGTCCCGCCGCTGCGGGTGCACGCCGACGGGAGCAGCGAGGTGGTCGACTTCGCCGACCCCTGGGTGCCGCTCGGCCTCGGCCACCTCGTCCCCGGCCAGCCCCGCCCCACCGCCGTGCCCTTCGGCCCGCAGGACGTCCTGGTGCTGTGCACCGACGGCGTCATCGAGGCCAGGGGCGCCCGCGGCGGCGAGTTCTACCCCCTCTCCGAACGGGCCGGGCCGCTGGTGCGCGACGGCTGGCGCTCGCTCGCCCACCTCGACGCCGCCGTCGCCCGCCTCTACGCCGACCTGCTCGCGCACACCGGCGGCGAACTCGGCGACGACGCCCTGCTGCTGCTCGTCACCCGGCCCGGGTCCGGCGCGGGGGAGTGAGCGGGGGAGCGGGGAGGAGGGGTGGTCCCGGGTCCGACGCGGGGGAGTGAGGGGCGGGGGCCGCTACTTGGCGTCGCCGTAGCAGTCGACCACGGCGGTGGTGAGCGGGAAGCGGACCGGGGTGTCGCCGAAGACCAGGGCGGTGGCCTCCTCGGCGGCCTCGCCGACGGCGGCGGCGACGGTGTCGGCCAGGTCGGCCGGGGTGTGCACGACCACCTCGTCGTGCTGGAAGAAGACCAGGTGCGGACGGTCCTCGCCGGAGCTGAGTGCGGCCAGTCGGCGGCGCAGGGCCGCGAGCAGGGCCAGTGCCCAGTCCGCGCCGCTGCCCTGGATCACGAAGTTGCGGGTGAAGCGGCCGCGGGCGCGCGCCGACCGGCCGCCCGCCTCGCCAGACTCGGGCGCCTCCGTCAGGTCCAGCCAGTCGGCGGAGGGCGGCGGGCAGACCCGGCCCAGGCGGGAGGAGACCACCCCGCCGTCCTCCCCGGTGCGGGCGGCCGCCTCCACGTACCCCATCGCGGCCGGGTAGCGGCGGCGCAGCGTGTTCAGCAGCGGGCCGATGCCGCCGCCGGTCTGGCCGTACATCGCGCCCAGCAGGCCCAGCTTCGCCTTCTCCCGGTCGCCCTGGAAGGCGCTCGCGGCGAGCGCCGCGTACAGGTCGCCCCCGGCGGCCGTCCGGGCCAGCCCGGCGTCGCCGGAGAGGGCGGCCAGCACCCGGGGCTCCAGCTGCGCCGCGTCCGCCACCACCAGCAGCCAGCCCGGGTCGGCCACCACCGCGCGGCGCATCGTCCGCGGGATCTGCAGCGCGCCGCCGCCGCGCGAGGCCCACCGGCCGGTCACCACCCCGCCGACCACGTACTCCGGGCGGAACCGGCCGCCGCGCGCCCAGGCCGCCTGCCAGGCCCAGCCGTGCGCGGCGTGCAGCCGGGACAGCTCCTTGTAGCGGACCATCAGGGCCGCCGCCGGGTGGTCCACCGACTTCAGCTCCCAGGAGCGGGTCGAGGAGAGGTGGACGCCGCGGTCCGCGAACGCCTTGATCACCTGGGTGTGCGAGTCCAGGTTGAACGGGCGGGCGCCGAGCGCCTGCTGCACCTCCAGCGCCAGCTCGGCGAGCTTCGTCGGCTGGGTGCCCGGGATCGTCGGGCGCGGGCCCAGCAGCTCGGTCAGCAGCGCGTCGTGCACGTCCGCGCGCCAGGGCAGTCCGTCGTGCGCCATCTCGCACGCCAGCAGCGCGCCCGCCGACTCGGCCGCCACCAGCAGCCGGAACCGGGCGCGGGCCGCCGCGTCCGGGATCGCCGCGAGCCGCCGCAGCTGCTCCGCGTGCACCGCGACGGTGGCCTCCAACTGGTCGGTTCCCGGCGGAAGTTGCAGCCGGTCCGGGGCGAACAGGCCGTCCTCGTCGGGCAGCGCGCCCTCCGGCAGGTCGGCCGGCACCGGCAGCCCGCGCAGCCGCGCCCAGGCCGCGCCCAGCGAACGCGGCGACCCGAACCGGCCCTCCCGGCCCAGCAGCAGCGCCTCCGTCAACCGCAGGTCGTGGCAGCGCGCCAGCCGCACCGGCAGGGCCGCCAGCAGCGGGCCGTACGCGGTGTCCGCCGTCGGCCACACCCAGCGCGGGGCGTGCGCGGCCTCCACCGCGGCCACCGCCTCGGCCAGCCGCGGCGCGGGCTCGGGCGGGCCCAGCGGCGCGCCCTCCTCGTCGAGCGGCTGCAGGCGGCCGCCGGGGCCGTGCGGATCGGGCACCAGGGCGTAGCGCACGGGCGGCGGCTCCTCTCGGGGTGCTCCGGATGCGTGTCCGGCTGTGCGGGCAGGACCTGTCGACGGTAGCCGGTGGCGGTGACAAGCGGCGTCGCGGCGCGAGCGCGGCGGTGCGGCGGCGGCTTGTCGTGACAGTGTTCCGCCAGGGCCCGGCGGCCCGTAGGGTCGCGGACATGAGCGACAACCCCTTCTTCTCGCCCAGCACCCTGGTGTACGAGCTCCCGCCCTTCGCCGAGATCCGGGAAGAGCACTACCGCCCGGCCTTCGAACGGGGCATGGCCGACCAGCTCGCCGAGGTCGCCGCGATCGCCGCGAACCCCGAGCCGCCGACCTTCGACAACACCGTGGTGGCGCTGGAGCGTTCGGGAGCGGTGCTGCGCCGGGTCGCGGCGGTCTTCTTCAACCAGGACTCCTCCGACACCACCCCCGGCGTCCAGGCGCTCGATGCCGAGATCAGCCCCCTGCTGGCCGCGCACGCCGACGCGATCCACCTCGACGCCGCGCTGTTCGCCCGGCTCGACGCCCTGCACGAGGCCCGCCACGCACTGGGCCTGGACGCCGAGTCGCTGCGCCTGCTGGAGCGCCGGCACACCGCGTTCGTCCGGGCCGGTGCCCGCCTGGACACCGCCGGGCAGCAGCGGCTGCGCGAGATCAACGCCGAACTCGCCGCCGACGCCGCCGCGTTCCGCAAGAACACCCACGACGCCTCGCTGGCCGGGGCGGTCGCCGTGGACAGCGCCGAGGCCCTCGACGGCCTGTCCGCCGCCGCGGTCGCCGCCGCCGCGGAGAACGCCCGCGCGCTGGGCCAGGACGGCCGCTGGGTGCTCAGCCTGAAGAACTTCTCCAACCAGAGCGAACTCGCCGCCCTCACCGACCGCGCCCTGCGCGAGCGGCTGCTCACCTCCTCGCTGCGCCGCGGCCTCGACACCAACGGCCCGCTCGCCGCCAAGATGGCCGCGCTGCGGGCCGAACGCGCCGCCCTGCTCGGCCACCCCACCCACGCCTCGTACGTGGTCGCCGACGAGACCGCGGGCACCGTCGAGGCGGTGGCCGCGATGCTCGGCCGCCTGGTCGCCCCCGCCGTCGCCAACGCCGAGCGCGAGGCCGCCGACCTGGCGGCCGCCGCGGCCGCCGACGGGATCGACGAACTCGCCGCCCACGACTGGGCGTTCTACGCGGAGAAGGTCCGCGCCGAGCGCTACGACGTGGACACCGCGGCGCTGCGCCCCTACTTCGAGCTGGAGCGGGTGCTGCACGACGGCGTCTTCTTCGCCGCCCACCTCGCGTACGGGCTGACCTTCACCGAGCGGCCCGACCTGACGGCGTACCACCCCGACGCGCGGGTCTTCGAGGTGTTCGACGCGGACGGCTCGCCGCTGGGCCTGTTCATCGGCGACTTCCACGCCCGCGAGTCCAAGCGCGGCGGTGCCTGGATGAACGAACTCGTCCCGCAGTCCCGGCTGCTGGGCACCCGGCCGGTGGTGGTCAACAACCTCAACATCGCCCGCCCGGCGCCCGGCGAGGCGGCGCTGCTCAGCTGGGACGAGGTGCGCACCCTGTTCCACGAGTTCGGGCACGCGCTGCACGGGCTGTTCTCGGACGTGCGGTACCCGTCCTTCGCCGGGACGGAGGTGCCGCGCGACTTCGTCGAGTTCCCGTCCCAGGTCAACGAGATGTGGATGACCCGGCCCGAGGTGCTCGCCCACTACGCCCGCCACCACGTCACCGGGGAGCCGCTGGACGCCGCCGTGGTCGAGCGGATGCTCGCCGCCGAGAACTACGGGCAGGGCTTCCGGACGGTCGAGTACCTGGCCGCGGCCCTGCTCGACTGGGCCTGGCACACCCGGACGGCCGCGGACCCGGTGGTCGAGGACGCGGAGGCCTTCGAGGCGCGGGCGCTCGCCGAGGCGGGCGTCGCGGTCGCGGCGGTGCCGCCGCGGTACCGCACCGGGTACTTCAACCACGTCTTCTCGAACGGGTACAGCGCCGGGTACTACGCGTACATCTGGTCCGAGGTGCTGGACGCGGAGACGGTGGAGTGGTTCGGCGCCAACGGCCTCGGGGTGCGGGAGAGCGGGCGGCTGTTCCGGGAGCGGCTGCTGTCGCGGGGCGGGAGCCGGGACGCGCTGGAGTGCGTGCGGGACGTGCTGGGGCGGGATCCGGAGATCGGGCCGCTGCTGGTGCGGCGGGGCCTGGAGTAGGCGGGGCCTGGAGCGGGCGGGGCCGCGCCCCGGTCGCTCGCGCGGTCCCCGCACCCCTGACCTGACGGGGCGCGGGGCCGCGCTGCGGGCTATCCGGCGAAGACGGGGGCGTAGCCGGGGGCCGGGCGGCCGTCGGGGGTGAGGGCGCAGTAGCCGCCGGTGCCGCGGCACCAGTACCACATCGTCCAGCCCGCGGCGAAGGTGCGCATGGCGGCGAGTTGGCGCCGGATCAGTTCGGCGTTGCCGGGGGTGGCGGCGGAGGGCGGGCCCCATTCGCCGACCAGGACGGGCAGGTGGTGGGCGGTGGGGTAGCCGGTGACGGCGGCGGTGTAGGCCTCGACGAAGCCGCCGGACGGGTCCCAGTCCCGGCCCGCCTCGACGGCGGTGTCGTAGAAGTGCGGGGCGTAGCCGATCCGGTCGGGGCCGGGGCGGGGGTCGGTGAAGGCGGGCAGTCGGGTGGGGACGCCCTGGCCGACCAGGACGGTGGGCTCGACGAACAGCCAGGCGTCGCGGTCCGCCCGGCGGACGGCGGTGACCAGGCGGCGGTACATGGCGGCGAGCCGGCCCTGTTCGAGGGCGGCGGAGGCGGCGGCCAGGACGGCCGGGTCGGCGGGGTCGCCGTCGACGGGGCCGAAGGGCTCGTTGAACAGGTCGTAGCCGAGCAGGGCGCGCTTGCCGCGCAGTTCGCGGGCGACGGTGGTGTACAGGTCGGACTGGGCGCGCCGCAGGTCGGGGTCGTCGTAGAGGTGGCGGAAGGCGGCCTGGACGGCGGGCTGGAAGTAGCCCGCGAACCAGTCGTCCGGGTCGGCGGCGAAGGGGAGGCCGTCGTCGCGGGTGGCCCAGGCGGGGGCGCCGCCGTCGCCGCCGAGGAAGTACTGGCCGTAGACGTCCTGGTGGAAGTCGACGACGGCGTACAGGCGGTACCGCGCCGCCCAGTCGAGGATCCGGCCGAGCCGGGCGAGTCGGGCCCGGTCGTAGTGGCCGCGGGCGGGCTCGAGGCGGGACCAGGATACCGCGATCCGGACCAGGCCGAAGCCGTGCGCGGCGAGTTCGCGCAGGTCGGCCTCGGTGGTCTCGTCGTACTTGTCGAGGTTGAAGCCGCGCAGGTCCAGGACGCGGCCGCGGGCGTCGGTGAAGACGGTGCGGCCGTCGGCGAGGGTGGTCGAGGAGACCCTGCGGGCGTCGAACGGGGTGCGGTCGGCGGGCGGGCCGGCCGAGACGGTGCCGAGGAGGGCGGCGGCGGTGAGCAGCAGGGCGGCGGCGGAGCGGCGGACGCGCACGGGGGCACCTCACGGCGTGGGCGGGGCGGGGTGCGCCGATCCTGCCGGAGCCGCTCCTGCCGCACAAGAGGTGAGGCGCGCTCATGTTTTGCGGGTTGCCGAGGTGCTCAGGCCTCCGGGACGGCCAGCATCGGCGGCAGGTCGGCGGCGGCGGAGAGCCGGCCCCACAACAGGTCGGCGAGGGCCTGCACCATCCGCGGGCGCGGGCAGGGGCGGGTCTCCAGCCACCAGTCCCCGGCGGCCAGCACCATGCCGGTGATCGAGCGGCCCCAGGTCTCGGAGAGCAGCGGGCCGTCCTGGCCGAGGTCGACCTGCTGCTGGATGGCGCGGGTGATCTCCTCGGCGATCTGCCGCAGCGCGGGCGCCAGCGCGTTGCCCGCGCCGGTGGGGTCGCCGGGCTCGGGGTGGGTGAGCAGCCGGTACACCTGCGGACGGGACTCGATCGCGGCCAGGTAGACGTCCAGCACGTGCTCGACCCGGTCGCGGCGCTCCAGCGGTTCGTTGAGGGCGGCCCGGACGGCGGCCAGCAGCCCGGCGGTGTGGCGCTCGGTCAGGGCGCCGATCAGGCCGTTCCGGTCGCCGAAGTGCCGGTACAGGATCGGCTTGGTGATGCCGGCCTCGGCGGCGATCGCGTTCATGCTGGCGCTCGGGCCCTCGCGCTGGACGACCCGGTCGGCGGCGTTGAGCAGTTGTTCGCGGCGGGGTTCGCGGTGGGGTTCGGTGGTCATGCGCTGCTCCTGGTGCGGGCGGGTGGGCGGCTCGTCGGGCGTTGACACCGATGACCTATCGGTAGCAGACTCGCCGCCATGTTACCGGAGGTAACATCGCAGTGGCGCCGACCCGCCGGCCCGCACGACCGTCTCCTGGAGGCCGACATGACCACCTTCTCGCTCGACCCCGGGCCGGACCAGATCGCCGTCCGCGACTGGTTGCACGGCTTCGCCGCCGATGTCATCCGCCCCGCCGCCGCGGAGTGGGACGAGCGCGAGGAGACCCCCTGGCCGATCATCCAGGAGGCCGCCAAGCTGGGCATCTACTCCCTCGACTTCTACGCCCAGCAGTTCTTCGACCCTTCCGGCGTCGGCATCCCGATCGCCATGGAGGAGCTGTTCTGGGGCGACGCGGGCATCGGCCTCGCCATCACCGGCACCACCCTGGCCGCCGTCGCCGTGCTCGCCAACGGCACCGACGAGCAGATCGGCACCTGGGCCCCGCAGATGTTCGGCACCCCCGAGGACGTCAAGGTCGCCGCGTTCTGCTCCTCCGAGCCCGACGCCGGCTCCGACGTCTCCGCGCTGCGCACCCGCGCCGTCTACGACGAGGCCAAGGACGAGTGGGTGATCAACGGCACCAAGACCTGGGCCACCAACGGCGGCATCGCGCACGTCCACGTGGTGGTCGCCACCGTCGACCCCGAGCTCGGCTCGCGCGGCCAGGCCTCCTTCGTCATCCCGCCCGGCACCAAGGGCCTCAGCCAGGGCCAGAAGTTCAAGAAGCACGGCATCCGCGCCTCGCACACCGCCGAGGTCGTCCTCGACGGCGTCCGCGTCCCCGGCCACTGCCTGCTCGGCGGCAAGGAGAAGCTCGACGCCCGCCTCGCCCGGGCCCGCGAGGGCACCAAGGGCGGCGGGAGGAACGCCGCCATGGCCACCTTCGAGGCCTCCCGCCCCGCCGTCGGCGCGCAGGCCATCGGCATCGCCCGGGCCGCGTACGAGGTCGCCCTCGACTACGCCAGGACCCGCGTCCAGTTCGGGAAGCCGATCATCGAGAACCAGGGCGTCGCCTTCCAGCTCGCCGACATGAAGACCCGGATCGACGCCGCCCGGCTGCTGGTCTGGCGGGCCTCCTGGATGGCCGTCAACAACCAGCCGTTCACCAGCGCCGAGGGCTCGATGTCCAAGCTGTACGCCGGGGAGACCGCCAAGTTCGTCACCGCGCAGGCCATGCAGATCCTCGGCGGCAACGGCTACACCCGCGAGTACCCGGTCGAGCGGATGCACCGCGACAGCGCCATCTACACCGTGTTCGAGGGCACCAGCGAGATCCAGCGGCTGGTGATCGCCCGGGCGATCTCGGGGGCGCCGATCCGCTGAGCGCCGACCCCCGGCCTCAGAACCGCGGCTCGCGGCGCTCCAGGAACGCGGCCAGGCCCTCCCGGACGTCCGGTGCCGTCCGGGAGGCGCGCTCCCAGGGCGCCAGGGCGGCCGCCGCGTCCGCCGGGTCGACGGACAGCACCGCCTTCACCGCGCCGATGGTCTGCGGCGAACGGCGGGCCAGCATGGCGGCGAACTCCCGTGCCCGGGCGTCCAGTTCGGCGGGCGGCAGCACCTCGTCCAGCAGGCCGAGGCGCCCCGCCCGCTCGGCGGGCAGCAACTCGCCGGAGAACAGCAGGTACTTGGCCCGGGCCGGGCCGACCAGCGCGGCCAGCCGCAGCGTCGGCACCGCCGGGTACACCACGCCCAGCTTCGCCGGGGTGATGCCCAGCCGGGCGTCCGCGGCCGCCAGCCGCAGGTCGCAGGCCAGCGCCAACTGGCAGCCGCCGCCCACGCAGGCGCCGCGGACCACCGCCAGCGTCGGCCGCGGGAACGCCGCCAGCGCCTGCTCGGCCGCCACGTTCGCGGCGTGGTACGCGTCCGCGGACGCCGGATCGGCGTACACCCCGGCCAGCTCCGCGATGTCCGCGCCCGCCGAGAACGCGCCGCCCGCGCCCGTCAGCACCAGCACCCGGACGTCCGGGCGCTCCGCCAGCGCCGCCAGCACCTCCGGCAGCGCCCGCCACATCGCGGCGGTCACCGCGTTGCGCCGCTCCGGGCGCTCCAGCAGCAGCGTCGCCACCCGCTCCGGGCCCACCCAGCAGCGCAGGCCCGCCGCGCCGGTGGGCAGTTCGACGTCCCCGGGGCGCGGGCGGTCGAGCGGGGGGACGGCGCGCGCGGGCGCGGCGGGCACGGACGGCATGGCGGGGCCTCTCCGGGGGCGACGGGTGGTCTCCCCAGGCTTTCACGCGGGGGCCGGGCGGGCCAGGTGAGCTGCGTCAACTCCCGGCGGGGGAACCGGCCTCGGGGGCCTCGGCCTCCCGACCCCCGGCCGCGCGGGCGGCCCGCCACTCCGGGGCCAGCATCGACCAGACCTCCAGGTCGAGCCGGACGCCCAGGTGCTCGGTGTGGGCGCGCAGCGTGCCGTCCAGGGTCATGCCCAGGCGCTGGGCGACGGCCCGGCTGCGCAGGTTGACGGTGCTGTTCCACCACTCGGCGCGGTACAGGCCGCGCTCGACCAGCGCGTAGTCCAGCAGGCGGCGGACGGCCGCGGAGACCAGGCCGCGGCCCTGGGCGGCGGGCTCCGTCCACACGCCGATCTCGCAGACCCCGCCCGCGGCGTCGAACTGCACGAACATCACGCCGCCGACCAGCGTTCCGCGCAGCCATATCCCGTAGATCCGGCCGGTGTCGGCGGCCTGCCGGTCGGCGAACTTCTGCAGGGTCGCGCGGGCGGATTCCGGATCGGTGCTGCGGGTGGCCCACGGGATCCACGGATCGATTCCGGCCCGGGCCCGGTCCATGTGCTCCAGGAACTCCCCGGCCCGCCACGGTTCCAGCGGGCGCAGCTCGGCGTCCTCGGCGAGCGCTACGGCATACATCGGTTCCCCCTCCGGGCGACAGCGTACGTAACAAACGTTTGGTAGGTACCCTAGCGCGCATGACACCCCCTGCCCGCGGTGACCACGAAGCCCGCCGCCGCGACGTCTCGGAGGCGGTCGGGCGGGTCCTCGCCGAGCGCGGCTTCGGCGGGCTGACCCTGCGCGCGGTGGCCGCCGAGCTCGGCGCCTCCACCGGCCTGCTCACCCACTACTTCCCCCACAAGCGCGCCCTGGTCGCCCACGCGCTGGAGGTCCTCGACCGGCAGGCCGTCGGGCGCCACCGGCCCGCCACCGAAGCCGCCGGCGCCGCCCGCGGCCTGCCCGCGCTGCGCGCCGCCCTGCTCGACGTCCTGCCGCTGGACGCGGCGGCCGCCGCCGACAACCGGATCTGGATCGGCTCCTGGGACGCCGCCCTCGGCGACCCCGAACTCACCGCCGGGCACGCCGAGCGCTACCGCCGGGCCCGGCGGCGGATGGCCGAACTCTGCGCCCAGGCCCAGGAGCTCGGCGAGCTCCCGGCCGGCCGTCCGGCCGCCGACCTGGCCGCGCAGGCGCAGTCGTTCGTCCTCGGGCTGGTGGTGCAGGCGCTGTTCGCCCCCGGTGAGTTCCCGCCGGAGCGCCAACGCGCACTGCTGGACGGGTTCCTGGCGGACCTCGCGACGGGGCGCTGACAGGGCGGTCGTGACGGCGGCGGCGGGGGCGGGGCGCGGGCGGGGCCGACGGGGAGCGGTGGATGCGGGGTGCCGCGTTCGGTGGGGTGCGGGGCGCCGCGTTGAGTGGGGGAGCGCTCACCCTGCGGCGTCGGGGCCGGTCGGGCCGTGTGGGCGCCCCCAGCAGGATTCGAACCTGCGACCTACCGCTTAGAAGGCGGGTGCTCTATCCGCTGAGCTATGGGGGCCGGGGTGCTGACGTCGGCCCGCTTGCCGGGCCTGGGCCGGGACGGGATGTTCCGGGACAGGATACGGGTGTTCAGTTCCACCGCCTGGACTTCGAAGACCGGACCGGGTGTGTCGGCCTCCGCGGGCGGTCCGATAATCGCAGGTAGTGCCGTGGTGTGCAGCGGTCTACCGGCTCTCGGGGCGGGACGTTGTGCAGTCGTTACGGGGCTGCGACCTCACCCGTTATGGATTCGGCGGGGGCAATCGCCCGGAGCGGCCCGCGGTGGGGGCGCGTTTAGGGGTTTCCACCGGTCGGATGACATGGACGGGTCGAGTCGACGGCCACCCGTTCGTGGTTTCGGGGTGGACCGGGGGTGGACGCCGGGTGTGCGGGCGGGTGTGCGGGCGGTCACCGGACGGGGTGTCCGAACGGCCCTTCCGACGGGCGGAGTCCGGGGCGTTGTCGTGGGCGCGGCGTCGAAATGGTCGATTTCGGACCGGAAAGGGCCGGGAATTCACCCGGGAGAGGGGAGTGGTTTTTCCACAGGCCGGGTTTTTCCACAGGGGCACGGAAGGGACTGGTGCGGATTTCCCGGAAAACGGAGGATCTTCTCGCGGCGGAGATTCCGCCGCGAAAGGAGCGCCGGTCGGCACGGCCGGGAACGGAGGATCCGCAATGGACGAGGCCCTGGTGACGATGGTCGGGAACGCCGCGTCGAGCGTGACGTACCGGGAGACGCCCGGCGGGGTGTCGGTGGCGAACTTCCGGCTCGCCGCGCGGGAGCGGCGCTACGACCGGGAGCGCGGCGACTGGGCGGACGGCGAGACGACCTGGGTGACGGTGGTGGCCTGGCGGCGGCTCGCGGTCAACGTGGTCAGTTCGGTGAACAAGGGCGACCCGCTGCTGGTGAGCGGCCGACTGCGGGTCCGCGAGTGGGAACAGGAGGGCAACCGGAGGGTGGAGGTGGAGATCGACGCCCGCGCGGTCGGCCACGACCTCGCCCGCGGGACGTCCGCGTTCCGGCGCGGGCTGGAGACCAAGTCGGCGCCGCCGCCGGGTCGTTCGGGGGCGGGCGACGCGGTCGGCCCGGGCGGTGGTTCGGGGGCGGACGGGCGGGCGTCCGCCGGGAGCGGGCCGCGGGCGGTGCGGCTGGTGGAGGAGGCGGTGCCGGAGTGGATCGTGGCGGCGGTGGCGGCCCGGCGCCGGGCGGAGGAGGCGGGCGAGGCCGGTGGCGGCCCCGGCGGTGCGGCGGGGGAGGGAGGGGCGGATGTGGCCCAGGAGGTTCTGAACTGACGGAAACGGGGCACTTCTTGAGCCGGTGAGTGCAATCCTGATTGCCGCGGTGGCGCCCCGTGGCTTTATGTCGACTCATCAACTCGTGCGGACGGTCGGCTCCTTGATAACAGAACAGCCACGATATCGTCCTGATTCGCTACGGCCCTGGAGTGGCCGGATCGCGTCAATAGGATGCGTCTGGTCCACACACGTGCAGCGGCGCCACAGGGGGTGCCGCTTTGCAGGGGGCGGGTTGCCAGTGGCACGTCGCCGCCCGGAGGGATCCACATGTTCCACAAGCAGGGGCGGGCTGTTTCCCGCATCGTTGCTGTCATGCTCGCGTCCGGCCTGACGGTCGGCTCGGGCCTGTTCGCGGCCGGTGCGGCGGCTGCGGCCGACACGAAGCCGGTCACCGCGAAGATCACCAAGTGGGGGGACGTCTGGGAGAACGTCCAGCGCTTCGACCCGGCCACCCAGGGGGACGTGAACGTCCACGCCGGCCCGTTCTACATCTCCATCGGCGACAGCGACGAGAAGCTCCCCGTCTACTGCATCGACCTGCTCAACGAGACCAAGGACGGCGCCGAGTACCAGGAGACCGACTGGAACTCCAGCTCGCTCCAGGACAACCCCGGTGCCGGGCCCAAGGTCCTCTGGATCCTCCAGCACTCCTACCCGGCCGTCAGCGCCGACCAGCTGGCCGCCGCCTCGAAGATCCAGGGCCTGAGCGAGGAGGATGCCGCCGCCGCGACCCAGGTGGCGATCTGGTCCTTCTCCGACCCCAACGTCAAGATCACGCAGAAGGAGCACCCGCTGGCCCAGCGGCTCACCACCTGGCTGATCGACCAGGCGAACCAGAACGGCAAGGCCGAGGAGCCCAAGCCGACCCTGAGCCTCGTCCCGGCCTCCGTCGGCGGGAAGTCGGGCACCACGCTGGGCCCGATCACCGTCACGGCGGGCGGTGGAGCGGCGGCGGTCAGCGTCGCCCTGGACGACAAGGGCACCGCTGCCAAGGTCACCCTGGTCGACGACAAGGGCGCAGCGGTCAAGAACGTGAAGTCCGGCGACAAGATCTACGCCAAGGTTCCGGCCGACACCCCCGCGGGCACCGCCTCCATCACCGCGACGGGCACCGCCAAGACCTCCGTCGGCCGCGCCTTCGTCGGCCACAACGACAAGAACGAGCGCAGCCAGACCCTGATCCTGGCCGGTCACGGCACCGTCCCGGTCGCGGCCAGCGCGGCCCTCAGCTGGGGGCTGGGCGCCGTCCCGACCGCCGACGTCGCGGTCGACTGCGCCAAGGGCGCCGTGGTGGTCACCCTCGGCAACAAGGGCGACAAGGACGCGGTCTTCAAGGTCGGCGGCAAGGACTACACCGTCAAGCCGGGCGGTACCCAGGCCGTGAGCGTCCCCGCCAAGGAGGACGAGAAGTACACCGTCACCGTCACCGGCCCGGACAACTTCTCCAAGACCTTCACCGGCCTGCTGAACTGCAAGACCGACAGCTCCACCCAGTCCCCGGCGCCGTCGGCCCCCGCCTCCGCCCCGGCCCCCTCGGCCAGCCCGACCGGTCCCCAGCTGGCCTCCACCGGTGGCGGCATGGGCACCGGCCTGACCGCCGCCATGGCCGGTGCGCTGGTCGTCGCGGGCGGTGCCGCGGTCTACGGCCTGCGCCGCCGCGGCCGCCACAGCCGCGCCTCCTGAACAACGAGCTGAACCCGCCCGCCCGGCCGCGCGCCGGGCGGGACGGGAACGGCCCCGCCTCCCGGAGCAGGGAGGCGGGGCCGTTCGCTTGACCGGGCGCCCGCAGCCGGCGGCCCGGGGGGCCGCGGGGCCGCCCCGAAGGGCGTTCGGGGCGGCCCCGGCCTTACGGCACAATGGAAGGCTGCAAGCCGATTACTCACGACGACGCCGGAGCGATCTCAACGTGGCGGAATACATCTACACCATGCGCAAGGTGCGCAAGGCACACGGCGACAAGGTCATCCTTGACGACGTGACGCTCAGCTTCCTCCCCGGGGCGAAGATCGGCGTCGTCGGCCCCAACGGCGCCGGTAAGTCGACCGTGCTGCGGATGATGGCGGGCCTCGACCAGCCCTCCAACGGCGACGCCTTCCTCTCGCCGGGCTTCACCGTCGGCATGCTCCAGCAGGAGCCCCCGCTCGACGAGTCCAAGACGGTCCTGGAGAACGTCCAGGACGGCGTCAAGGAGATCAAGGGCAAGCTCGACCGGTTCAACGAGATCGCCGAGCTGATGGCGACCGACTACTCCGACGAGCTGCTCGCCGAGATGGGCACCCTCCAGGAGGACCTGGACCACGCCAACGCCTGGGACCTCGACGTCCAGCTGGAGCAGGCCATGGACGCGCTGGGCTGCCCGCCCGGCGACTGGCCGGTCACCAAGCTGTCCGGTGGTGAGCGCCGCCGCGTCGCGCTGTGCAAGCTGCTGCTGGAGCAGCCCGACCTGCTGCTGCTCGACGAGCCCACCAACCACCTGGACGCCGAGTCGGTGAACTGGCTGGAGCAGCACCTGGAGAAGTACCCCGGCACCGTCGTCGCCGTCACCCACGACCGGTACTTCCTGGACAACGTCGCCGAGTGGATCCTCGAACTGGACCGCGGCCGCGCCTACCCGTACGAGGGCAACTACTCCACCTACCTGGAGACCAAGCAGACCCGTCTCAAGGTCGAGGGCCAGAAGGACGCCAAGCGCGCCAAGCGGCTCAAGGAAGAGCTGGAGTGGGTCCGCTCCAACGCCAAGGGCCGCCAGGCCAAGTCCAAGGCCCGCCTCGCCCGCTACGAGGAGATGGCGGCCGAGGCCGACAAGATGCGGAAGCTGGACTTCGAGGAGATCCAGATCCCGCCGGGCCCGCGCCTGGGCAACGTCGTCATCGAGGTCGAGAACCTCCAGAAGGCCTTCGGCGACAAGGTCCTGATCGACGGCCTCAGCTTCACCCTGCCGCGCAACGGCATCGTCGGCGTGATCGGCCCCAACGGCGCGGGCAAGACCACCCTGTTCAAGATGCTCCAGGACCTGGAGACCCCGGACGGCGGCACGGTCAAGGTCGGCGAGACCGTCAAGATCAGCTACGTCGACCAGACCCGCTCCAACATCGACCCGAAGAAGACCCTGTGGGAGGTCGTCTCCGACGGCCTCGACTGGATCAACGTCGGCCAGGTCGAGATGCCGTCCCGGGCCTACGTGTCCGCGTTCGGCTTCAAGGGCCCGGACCAGCAGAAGCCGGCCGGGGTGCTCTCCGGCGGTGAGCGCAACCGCCTCAACCTGGCGCTGACCCTCAAGCAGGGCGGCAACCTGCTGCTCCTCGACGAGCCGACCAACGACCTCGACGTCGAGACCCTGTCCTCGCTGGAGAACGCGCTGCTGGAGTTCCCCGGCTGCGCCGTGGTCATCTCCCACGACCGCTGGTTCCTGGACCGGGTGGCCACCCACATCCTCGCCTACGAGGGCGAGAGCAAGTGGTTCTGGTTCGAGGGCAACTTCGAGTCCTACGAGAAGAACAAGATCGAGCGCCTCGGCGCCGACGCCGCCCGCCCGCACCGCGCCAGCTACAAGAAGCTGACCCGCGACTGACACCCGGGTGCAACACCGGTCCGGCAGACTGCCCCCGCGGGCGGGCTGCCGGACCGCGGCCCGTAGGCTGCCCGCAGGTACCTACGGGTACGGAGAAGTCTGAGGAGAACACCGTGGCCCGCCACATCTACGCCTGCCCCCTGAGGTGGTCCGACATGGACGCCTTCGGCCACGTGAACAACGTGGTCTTCCTGCGCTACCTCGAGGAGGCCCGGATCGACTTCATGTTCACCCAGGCCGCCGAGGCCGGGGCCGGGGAGTTCGCGGGCGGCTCGGTGGTGGCCCGCCACGAGATCGACTACAAGCGGCCGCTGGTGCACCGGCCCGAGCCGGTCACCATCGAGACCTGGGTGACGCGGATCGGCGGCGCCTCGCTGACCGTCTCCTACGAGATCAAGGACGTCGCCGAGGACGGCCGCGAGACGGTGTACGTCACCGCCTCCACCGTGGTCGTCCCCTACAACCTCGCCGAAGGCCGGCCGCGCCGGATCAGCCCCGTCGAGCGGGAGTTCCTGAGCCGGTTCATGGACGAGCAGCCGGCCGACTGCGCCGCCTGACCAGCCCCGCGGGCCCCGCCGCGGGCGTCCACCGCGAGCCCCGGGCCCCTGGGGGCCCTGCCGCGGACCGATGGGCCGCCACCGCCTCCGCGCCGACGAAACGAGCTGAACCCCGGTGACCGTGCAGACCCGACTCGACCTCGCCGACCAGCGGGAGGGCACCGACCTGGCCGCCTTCCTCGGACGGCTGCTGCGCTTCGACCGGGCCGCGGCCGTCCGCCTGCAGGCGGTGCCCGGCCCGGAGGGCGGGGTGCTGGCGGTGTTCGGGCGGCTGCCGCTCGGCGGGGCCGCGGTCCTCGCGGTGCGCACCGTGCGGCTGGCCGGGCTCGACGCGGCGGCCGACCTGACCGTCTCCGCCGGTCAACTGCTGGAGTCGGTGGACGAGCCGGGCGCCGCGCTCGGGCTGCCCGCGCCGGTCACCGGCCCGTCCTGGGCCGGGCTGCTCCCGCCGCGCTCCGGCTGGCAGCTGCTCGGGCGGCCCCCGGTCGACCGGGTGGCGGACGAGGTGCGCGGGGCCGTCGCCGAGTTCAAGCAGCGGGTGGCCGGGATGCCGGACCACCACCGCACCCGGCAGGCGGTCGACGCGGTCGCCGACGAGATCTGGTCCCGGCCGCTGGCCGTCGTCGAGGGCCTGCCGCTGCGGGCCGCGCACGCCGCCCACACGATCGGGTT
Source organism: Kitasatospora sp. NPDC001540 (assembly GCF_042894345.1). Classification (NCBI taxonomy): domain Bacteria; kingdom Bacillati; phylum Actinomycetota; class Actinomycetes; order Kitasatosporales; family Streptomycetaceae; genus Kitasatospora; species Kitasatospora sp. NPDC001540. Next base: position 311,112 of record NZ_JBIAVO010000005.1, on the reverse strand, counting down.
CCTGCGGGCCGGCGGCCCGCTCGCCGCGTACCGGGCCGGGGCCTGGCTGCGGCTGGACGCGCCCGCCGGGTCCGTCGCGCTGCGCACCGCGGCCGCGCCCGGGGCCGGCCTGGGGCTCAGTCCGCTGCGCTGAGCCGCCCCGTCGGCGGTCGGCGCGGCCCGTGGTCGGCCCGGCCCGTGGTCGGTTCAGCCCGCGGTGTTGATCATCGAGGCGGCGGCGTACGTCATGTAGTTCCACAGCTCGCGGTCGGCCTCGGCGGGCAGCGCCAGCTCGTCCAGGGCGGCGCGCATGTGCTTCAGCCAGGCGTCGTGCGCGGCCCGGTCGACCCGGAACGGGGCGTGCCGCATCCGCAGCCGCGGGTGGCCGCGGCGCTCGCTGTAGGTGCGCGGGCCGCCCCAGTACTGCATGAGGAACAGCGCGAAGCGCTCCTCGGCGGGGCCGAGGTCCTCCTCCGGGTACATCGGGCGCAGCAGTTCGTCCTGGGCGACACCGCGGTAGAAGAGGTGGACCAGCCTGCGGAAGGTCGCCTCGCCGCCGACCTGGTCGTAGAAGGTCTCCTCTGCGGTGGTGGTCTCGCGCCCGGTGTCAGTCACCCGTCCATGGTCGCAGACGCCGACGGGGGTCGTACACCGGGACTTCCGGCGTACGACCCCCGTCCGGGGCGGGGGCGGTTACGCGTCGTCCCAGTTGAAGAAGCGCCAGGCGACGGCGCACAGCACCGCGGTGAAGCCCAGCAGGATGCCCATCGCGGGCAGCGCCTCGGCGAGGCCGCCGCCCTGGCTGAGCACCGACTTGGCGGGGACGATCAGGTAGCGCAGCGGGAGCGCCCGGGAGATGTCCTGCAGCCAGCCCGGGGCGAAGTCCAGCGGGATGAACGCGCCGCCGAGGAAGGACATCGGCAGGATGATCAGCTGGTTCATGCCGTTCGCCGACTCCTCGGTCTTCGCCAGGGAGCCGGTGACCAGGCCGATCGACATGAACGCCAGGGTGGCGCAGACCACCAGCGGCAGCACCAGCCACCAGTCGCCGGTGAGCTTGAGGCCGAAGTAGTCGATCTGCGCGACCATCAGGAACAGCCCGGTCTGGGCGAGCGCGACCAGCACGCTGACCAGCACCCGGGCGCCGACGATGGTGCCCGCCGAGATGGGCGCCAGCCGCAGGCGGCGCAGCACCCGCTTCTTGCGCCAGGTGACCAGGGTGAAGGAGGCGCCGTAGACCGCGCCCATGGCGACGGCGTAGGCGAGCAGGCCCGGGGTCAGGTACTGGATCGGCTTGGTGGAGTCGTCCTCGACCTTGGAGGCGTCCAGGGTGTACTTCGCGGGGGCGTTCGAGGCGGCCTGGTTGGCGCCGTCCACCAGCGAGTTGACGATACCCTGCACGGTGGCCGACTTGACCTGGTCGGCCTGGCTGAAGCGGAGCACCAGGGTGCCGTTCGGGCCCTCCGTGACCAGGCCGTCCAGGTCACCCTTCCTGACCTTGGCGAGGGCGTCGGCCTCGGACAGGCCGGTGGTGATCTCCAGGGCGTCCAGCGCGCCCTCGGCGTGGGCGCGGGCCTCGTCCAGGATCTTGACCTGGCCGACCTCGGCGACCTTGACGTGCGAGGTGCCGCCGCCCTTGTAGAGGACGCCGAACAGCAGCAGGAACATCAGCGGCAGCGCGAGGGTGAAGAACAGGGTGCCCTTGTCGCGCAGGAAGCCCAGCAGCATCACCCGGGACAGGCCGACGAAGGCGTTGGCCTTCTCCTTGCCCTCGGCGGCGGCGGCCGGGGCGGGGGCCGGGGGCCGTTCGGTGGCGGTCATGCCCGGTACTCCCGTCCGGTCAGCTGGAGGAAGACGTCCTCCAGGGTGGCGCCGCGGACCTCCAGGCCGCGCAGCGCGTTCTGCTCGGCCAGCACGGACAGCACCGGGCCGGGCTCGGCGGTGGACAGCGCCAGGGTGACGCCGTCGTCCTCCAGGTTGCTGTGCACGGCGCCCGCGGCGGTGAGCAGTTCGCGGGCCCGGTCGACGCTCAGCAGCCCGGACTCGATCCGGACCCGCACGGTGTCGTCGATCTCGCGGACCAGCGCGGCGGGCGCGCCGGTCTTCAGCACCTTGCCGTGGTCCATCACCGAGACGCGGTCGCAGAGCACCTCCGCCTCGTCCAGGTAGTGCGTGGTGAGGACCACGGTGCGGCCCTCGGCGTTGATGTCGCGCAGCAGGTCCCACAGGTTGCGGCGGGCCTGCGGGTCGAGGCCGGTGGTCGGCTCGTCCAGGAACACCAGCTCCGGGTCGTGCACCAGGGCGCAGGCGATGGACAGGCGCTGGGCCTGGCCGCCGGACATCTTGTCGGTCAGCACGTTCGCGGACTCGGTCAGGCCGACCCGCTCCAGCATCGCGTCGGCCGCCCGCGGGCCGATGCCGTAGAAGGAGGCGAAGGTGCGGATGGTCTCGCGCGCGCTCAGCTTGTTGAAGAACGCGGAGGCCTGGAACTGCACGCCGATCCGCGGCAGCAGCTTCGGGTTGCGCGGCCACGGCGACAGTCCGAGCAGCTCGACCCGCCCCTCGTCGGCCTCCCGGATGCCCTCCAGGATCTCCAAGGTGGTCGTCTTGCCGGCCCCGTTCGGCCCGAGCAGACCGTAGAACTCGCCAGTCGCGACGGAGAGTGACACCCCGTCGACGGCCTGGACATCCCCGTACCGCTTCCGGATCCCGTCCGCGGTTATTGCTTCACTCATGGGCGAAGCGTAGGGGCTGCGCTCCTGCCCACGGGCACTTTTGTGCGAATCTTGAGCGTTCTGCGTCAGGAAGGTGACGGGTCGGCCCGCGGCCGGAGAGCGGACTCCCCGGCCGCGGGCCGGTGGTGACGCGGTGTCAGCGGGCGGTGACCTGACGTCTCGTCAGGCCAGGCGCACCGTGATGGTGGTCCAGGCGCCGACGTGGATCCGGTCGCCGTCGTTCAGCGGGACCGCGGTGTGCGGCGGCAGGGTCTCCGGGCTGCCGTTCATGGTGGTGCCGTTGGTGGAGTCCTGGTCGACCACCACCCAGCTGCCGTCCGGCTGCTCGGCCAGCAGGGCGTGCTGGTGCGAGGCGCCCGGGTCCTCCGGGGCGACCGACAGGTCGATCTCCGGCACGGTGCCGCGCTGCTGGCTGCGCCGGCCGATCCGCAGCTGGCCGCGGCCGGTCAGCGGGACCCGCCGCTCCGAGGTGTACTGCGGGAAGTACAGGCCGGCCGCCTCCGGGCCGCTGCGGGTCATCATGTCGGTGAAGTACTCGTGGTCGGGCGCCACCACGGCGTACCAGGTGGCGCGCTGCTGCGGCGCGCCGCCGGGCTGCCGCCCGGGCGGGCTGAGCCGGAACGACGTCCCGGAGTCGCCCCCCTGCTGCGGCTGGTGGCCCGACTGGGGACCGGACGGCTCGGGGTACACCGGGCCGGTGCGCTCGTAGTCGATGTCCGGGAACCCCGCCGCCGCGGGCGGCTCGAACGGCGCGGCCGGGGCCGCCCCGCCCTGCGCGGCCTGCGCGGCCGGGAAGCCGGGCCGCTGCTGCTCGTACGGCGACTGCGACTGCGGCGGCTGCGGCGGCCGCTGCTCGTACGGGGACTGCGGGGCGTGGGACTGCGGGGCGGACGGCTGCTGGGGCTGCTCGTACGGGGCGCGCTGCTGCTCGTACGGCGGCTGCTGCGGCGGGCGCTGCTCGTACGGCGGCGGGGCCGGGGGCTCGAACGCGGGCGCGGCGGCGGGCGGCGGGAAGCCGTAGCCCTGCTGCGCGGGCCGCTGGCCCTGCGGCGGCGCGGGCGGCGGCTGGTGGCCGAGCGGGCCGGGCGCGGCGCCCGGCGGGCGGGCCGTGGTGGCCAGGTTGAAGTCGTAGCCGCACTCCTCGCAGTACCGGCCGGTCTGCGGGCTGCGGCAGATCGGGCAGTTCACCAGGCCGGTGGTGGGCGGGGGCGGCGGCGGGGCACCGTACGGGCCGGGCGCGCCGGGGCCACCGGGCGCGCCCGCGGCGGGCCCGGTGGGGGTGCCGGCGGGCGGGGTCGGGGTGCGGCGCGGCTCGAAGTAGCCGCCGTTCCCGCCCGCGGGGGTGCCGGACGGCGGGGTGCTGCCCGGTCCGACCGGCGGGTAGCCGGAAGAGGTGTACGGGGGCGGCCCGGGCGGTCCCGGCGGCGGCGCGGCGGGGCCGCCCGGCTGCCCCTGGGCACCGGGCTGGGCCGGGCCGTTCGGGAAGCCGGGGATCGCCAGGCCGGGCGGCGGCGTCATCGGGAAGCCGCAGTAGTCGCACCAGTCCTCGGCCTGTGACTCGTGTCCCCTAGGGCAGATCGGCATCAGGTCCCCACTCCAGCAGGTTCGGGTCCGGCGGGTGTCCGGCTCACTTCTTCACGCGCACGGTCTTGGTCGACCGGGTCTCGAGGGTCATCGAGTCGGCCTCGCTCACGTTCTTACGGAACCGAACGGTACCCTCCCGTTCGTCGACCACGTCCACCACCTTCCGCAGCAGCTTGAGGGTGCCCTCGTTGCCGCTGGTGTACGCCAGCCTGACCGCGGCGCCCAGTTTGGCGCTCGCGAGCGCCAAGTCGCCCGCCCGGTGGGCCTCCAGGCCGACCCGGATCGAATCGGCCAGCTCGGCCTGCCCGGTGTAGTGGGCGACCTGCGGGTTGATCCGGGTCGAGGAGGCCAGGTCGTCCGTCCACACGGCGCGCACCAGGCCCTGGCCGAGCACCTCGGCGGTGCCGTCGGGGTGCGGCAGGACCAGGCTGATCCGGGCCGCCAGCATCTCGCTGCCGACCGCCGCCGCCGGGACCTCCACGCACACGTGGTAGTCCCGGGACTCGTCGCCCCAGGACCCGGTCGGGTAGTCCCCGGCCCGCGGGCCGGTCTCCGTGCGGCGCCCGGTGAGGTCCTCGACGGCCGGGGCGGCCTGCTTGACGAACCTCACCCGGGCCCCCACCGGCGTCCACACCCGCAGGAAGACGTCGGCGACCTGCTTGCCCATCGCGGCGGACATCATGGCCCGGAAGTCCTCGGCCAGGCCGGAGGACTCGGCGACGATGTCGACGGTGCCGAGCAGCGCGGAGGAGACCTTCCGCAGCTCGGCGACCTCCCAGTCGGTGCCGACGCCGCGGCAGTCGGCGGTGAAGTACCCGGTGGCGGCGTCCAGGGCGCGCTGCAGGTCGGCGGGCTCCTCGTGCTCGTTGCGGCCGTCGGTGAGCAGGACGGCGTGCCGGATCGACGCCTGGGGGCGGGAGGCGAACAACTGCTGCGCCTTGGCTATCCAGGTGCCGATCGCCGTCCCGCCGGACGGGGTCAGGCGGCGCAGCGCGAGCTTGGCCTGCTCGCGGGTGGCGGGGTCGGCGACCGCGAGGCGGCCGTTGCCCGGGAAGACGTCCTCCGCCTGGTGGGTGCCAGCCACCACGGCGAAGGCGACGCCGTCGCGCAGTTCGTCGACGGCGGCGGCGGTGGCCTCGCGGGCGTCCCGCATCTTGCTGCTCGGGTACTCCATGGAGCCCGAGCAGTCGATCACCAGCACCACGGCGGCCTCCGCCCCGGCGGCGCCGATCGGCCGGCCGCCGGAGGTGCCGCCGCCGGTCGCGGTGACCGTGACGATGGCGTTGACCTCCCGGGACCCCTGGGCGAGGTACTCGTTCTGGAAGACGTCGACGTCGAACCGGGGCGCGTCGGGCTTGGACAACGAGGCCATGCGGAGAGCTCCTGTCGGAGGAATCGGTGGCGGCGGCGGTGTCGGTGGTGCGAGCGGCGGAGGTCAGTCCGCGGCGGGCGGCGCGGGCTCGGCGGCGGTCGGCACCGGGGCGGGCGGCGCGGCCGGGGCGGGAGGCACGGCCGGAGGTGCGGCCGGGGCCGGGGGCACGGGCGGCGCGGGCGGCGCGGCCGGGCGCAGCGGCACGGTGGCGTCCGGGTCGGCGGCGCGCGGCAGCGGCACGTCGAGCAGGGTGGCGTCGTGGACGGTCGGCGCCGTCGGCGGGTCGATCGGCAGGACCGCGACGGTGATGTTGTCGTGCCCGCCGCGCTCGACCGCGAACCGCACCAACTCCTGCGCGGCGGCCAGCGGTTCGGTCCGGGCATCGGTGCGGACGAAGAACGCCAGGTCGGTGGCGGCCTCGGCGTAGTTCCACAGCCCGTCGGTGCAGATCAGCAGCACGCCGGGGACGTGCGGGGTGAAGCTGACGGTGTGCGGGTCGAGGTCCTCGGCGTCGGCGCCGAGCCAGCCGGTGATGGCGTGGGCGCGCGGGTCGGCGTACGCCTCGGCCTCGGCCATCAGCTCGGCGGCGACCATCCGGGCCGCCCAGGAGTCGTCCTCGGTGAGCCGGTACGGTTCGGCGGCCTCGCGGTCGTCCGGGATCCAGTAGGCGCGGGTGTCGCCGACCCAGCCGATGGTGACCAGGCCGCCGGAGCTGATCGCGCTGACGTAGGTGCAGGCGGGGGCGTTGTGGTGGCGGCCGTCGGGGGCGGTGCCGTCGTGGGCGAGCGCGGTGACGGCCCGGTTGGCGGCGCCGATCGCCTCGCGCATCGCCTGGCCGGGCTCGCGCCCGGCGGCCAGCGCGGCGACCAGCGAGTCGGCGGCGGCGGTGACGGCGGTGGCGGAGGCCTCGTCGGGGCGGGCCGAGGAGGAGACGCCGTCGCAGACCACGGCGAGCACCACGGGCGCGCCGCCGGGGCCCTCGGCGGTGGCGACGGTGAACGCGTCCTCGTTGCGGTGGTGCCGCAGGCCGCGGTCGGAGACCGCCGCGACGCCGGTCAGCTCCAGCTCCTGGTGGTCGCGTTCGCGCGGCTGGGCCTGCCCGCAGTGCTGGCACCAGCCGTCCGCGAGCTCGGCGGAGCCGCAGTGCGGGCAGCTGGGCACGACGGGCAGGTCGCGCAGGGTCGGCGGCCCGGTCAGGGCGGTGCCGCAGGCCCCGCAGAACGCGTCCTGCGAACCCAGCGGTTCGGCACAGTTCGGGCACTCGGTCTGCTGCGGCATGCTCACACCCATGTCCTGGGGCGGGCCCGGTTGGCCCGTTCCACCCACTCGATCCTCGTCTCGGTCCGGTCGGACAACCGGGCCAACATTCGGTAGGAGTGTTCCAGGGCGAGCCTCAGTTCCCGTTCCGCGGCGGGATGTCCCAGCACGGTCAGCGTGGCGGGCCTCCCGGCGGCCCCCGCCAGGACCCAGTTCAGCGCCGAGTCCAGCACCTCGACGGTCAGTTCCTCGCGCCGCCGGGCGTCCAGGGTCAGCGCCGCCAGCCGCTCGGAGCTGTCGGCGAGTTCGGCGGCCAGCGGCTCGGTGGCGGCCCGGCCGCGCAGCCGGGCGCGGACCGCGCCGATCCGGGCGGCGGTCCAGTGCGCGGAGCCCTCCGGGACGGCCTCCAGCGCGGCGACCGCGCCGTCCCGGTCGCCGTCCGCGAGCCGGACCCGGGCCAGGCCGAACGCGGCCCCGACGAAGGACCGGTCGACCAGGTTGACCTGGGCGTAGTACCGGGCCGCGGCCGCGGTGTCGCCGAGCAGTTCGGCGCAGACCGCGAGCGCCAGCTTGGGCGCGCCCTCGCCGGGGAACGCGTCGTACAGCGCCTCGAAGGAGTCGCGGGCCTCCGCGGCCCGGTCCGCGGCCAGCGCGGTCAGGCCGCGGTGCCACACCACCCGCCAGTCGTCGGGGTGCTCGGCCTCCAGCGCGGCCAGCGCCGCGGTGGCGGCCGCGGTGTCGCCGAGCTCCAGGTGGGTGCGCAGCGCCCGCAGCCGCAGCTCCGGAGAGTCGGCGCCGGAGGCCCGGAGCGCGGCCAGCGCCTCGGCGGGGGAGCCGGTGGGCAGGGTGGCGAGCAGGCCCGCGTGCGGGTCGGCCGGGTCGGCCAGCGGGGCGGGCAGGGCCAGCGCGGCCGCCCGGGCGTCCGGCGTCCGCTCGGCCAACTCGGTGTCGACGACCCGCAGTTCCGGCCCGAACAGCGCGGAGGACGCGGGCCTGGGCCGCCCGTCCTGCAGGCTCAGCACCTCGCGCAGCACGCCGGTCAGCTGCGCGGCCATCTCCTCGGCGGAGGCGAAGCGGCGGGCCGGGTCCGGGTCGGTGGCGCGCACCAGCAGCCGGTGGAAGGACTCGTACCGGGCGAACACCTCGACCTCGTCCGGGCCCGGGAGCTCGTACCGCCAGCGGTCGGTGTAGCCGCGGAAGTCGAAGGTCATCACGGCCAGCGTGCGGGCCACCGTGTACAGGTCGGAGGCGGGGGAGGGGCCGACGGTGGCGATCTCCGGGGCCTGGTAGCCGACGGTGCCGTAGATCGGGCCGTCGTCGTCGTGCCGCCGGACCGCGCCCATGTCGATGATCTTGAGCATGTCGTCCGACTGGATCACGTTGTCCAGCTTGAAGTCGCAGTACACCAGCCCGCGGGCGTGCAGGTAGCCCAGCGCGGGCAGCGCCGCCAGCGCGTACGCCAGCGCCTGCTCGACCGGCAGCGGCTCGCGCCGCCCGTCCGGGGCGCGGCGCTCGTTGGCGATGTCCTTCAGCGACTTGCCGCCGACGTACTCCATCACGATGTAGCCGTCGGCGACGCCGGTCCGGGCGTCCGGGTGCTCGACGAAGTTGATGATCCGGACGATGTTCGGGTGGTCGACCTCGGCCAGGAACCGCCGTTCGGCGATCGCCACCGCCAGCGCGTCCTCGTCGCCGGTGTCGAGCAGGCCCTTGAGCACCACCCACCGGTCGTTCACCCGGCGGTCCACCGCCAGGTAGATCCAGCCCAGGCCGCCGTGCGCCAGGCAGCCCATCACCTCGTACTGGCCGCCGACCAGGTCGCCGCGCGCCAGCTTCGGGGTGAACGAGTACGCGGTGCCGCACTTGGTGCAGAACCCCTCCGGGCGGCCCGGGCGGCCGTCCTTCTCCCGGCCCACCGGCTGGTCGCAGCGCGAGCAGAACCGCTTGTGCTCCGGCACCTCCGGGTTCGCCAGCACCGCCCGCGCCGGGTCCGCGGTCGGCACCGGGGCGATCGCCACCAGGCCCGCGCCCAGGTTGCCGCGCCTGGCGCTGCCGGTGCTGCCGCGCGAACTGCGCACCGACACCGAGCCGCCGGAACGGGAACGGCCCGACCGGGAACCGGCCGAGGAGGCCCGCGGGGCGGGCAGCGGGACGGCGGCGGCGGAGACGGGTGCGGAGACCGCGGGTGCGGAGGCCGCGGGTGCGGCGGCGAGGCCGCAGGTGTCGCAGTAGCCGTCCGGGTCGACGGCGCCGTCGCAGCCGCCGCGCCCGCACGGGCCGCCGGGCGCCCGTGCGGCGGCCGCGGCGGCCGCGGCGGGGGCCGGGGTGCGGTCGGGGGCGAGCCCGCACGCGTCGCAGTAGCCGTCGGCGTCGATCTCCCCGGTGCAGCCCGTGCGGGCGCATGCCTCAGCCATCGCTGTCCTCCCCCTGGTCGCTCTGTTCCGGCGGCCGGCCGTCCCGGGCCTCCGGTTGCTCCCGCTGCGGCGGTCGCGGCGGCTGCCGTTCGGGCGCGCGCAGGGCCTGCTGGAAGCGGCCGACGGCCTCGGCGGCGGCCCGCAGGTCGCACGGGGCGCTCCAGAGCAGCCAGCGGGCCTTCTCGAAGCGCTCGACCACCTCGGGGTCCTCGGCCAGGCCGAACCGGGCGGCCATCGCCTTGTACGCCTCCAGCCGGCCGCGCAGTTCGGCCCGGACGGCGAGCGGCTGGGCGACCTCGGTGAGCGACTGCCGGGCCCGGCCGAGCTCCTTGGCGGCGGCGTCCTCCAGCGCGTCCAGCAGCGGGCCGAGCCGGTGCCACTGGCCGGTCTGCTGGTAGTCGACGGCCTGGCCGATCGCCTCGCGCAGCGCGGAGGGCGGGCCGGGCACGGCGGGCACCTCGGTCGCGGCGATCTTGGCCAGCACCTCGCCGCGGGCCCGGCGGGCCTCGGCGAGGGTCAGTTCGGCGCGCTGGAGCAGGTCGGCGACCTGCTGGAGGCGCTCGTGGGACTCGTCGCGCAGCCGCAGCAGGCCCTCCAGTTCGACGCGCACGTCGTCGAGCCGGCGGCCCATCCGGTCGAACCCGGTGGTGTCCACGGCGCCGGTGGGCGCGGCCCAGGCGGTGTCCTCGGCGGCCCGGCCGCGCTGCGCGGGCACCCGGCTGGGCCGCCACAGCGCGAGCGGGTCGGACACCACCAGGGCCCGCAGCGCGGTCAACTGCCGGGCCAGTTCGTCGAGGTCGTCGGCCAGCGGGTGCGCGCCGGGGCGGACGCCGACCGATCCGGCGAGCATCCGGACCCGGCCGAGTTCGGTCAGCAGCAGGTCGATCCGGGCGGGCAGCGCCGACCAGACCGCGTCGACGGCGCTCACCACCTCGACCACCACCGCGTACCAGCCGTTCATCCGCTCCAGCAGTTCGCCGAGCGTGACCTGCTCGACCAGCCGTGCCGGGGCCGGGAGTCGGCCCGACGGGTGGGGGAGCCGGCCGCCGGAGACGGTGACCGAGCGGCCGGTGAGCAGTTCGCCGAGCTCGGTGAGTTCGGCGTTGGTGGGACGGGCGCGCCGGGAGCGGACCGCGCGGGCGGAGGCCAGCGCCTCCGCGTACCGGTCGAACAGCGCCCACAGCAGGGCGACTCCGCCCTCGGCGACGGCCCAGCGCTCCCGGGTGCGTCCGGTCAGTTCGGCGCCGGTCAGCAGACGCAGTCCCGGGTGGTCCTGGAGCGCCAGCAGCGCCGCCTCGACCGCGTCGCGCTCGGCTCCCAGCCGGGTCAGCGCGCGGTCGACCTCCTCACGGTTCATCACCGGGCGGGTCGTTCCGGCCAACGCGGTTCCTCCTCTCGGCCACGGTCGTGGTGACGGGGCGTCGGTCCTGGGGCGGTCGGAGCGACGGCCCGTGGGCCGCCAGTCTCCCCGACGCCCGGCACCGCGCGGACGGCGGTCCCCCGGATTCCCCGTCCCGGACCGCGCTCCGCCCGCCGCGCCCACCGCTCCCGCCGCCGTTCCGCCGCCCACCGCTCCCGCCGCCACCGCGGCCCGCGCCCCCGCCCTCACCACGGCCGGTACGGGCCCGGATCCCCCATGCCGGGCCGCAGCCACCTGTCGTAACTGGCCTGCCAGCCGCCGCTGTTGCGCCAATCGACCAGCACCTGGTTGACCCACGCGACCAGGTCGGTGTCGTTCTTGTTCATGCCCACGCCCATGTACGTGGGCAGGAAGGACTCCCCGGCCAGCTCCATGGTCTGGTCCTGGGCGACCATCGCGGCGGCCAGCGAACTGTCCGACAGGGTGGCGTCCGCCTCGCCGAGCTCCATCAGCACCAGGCAGTCCAGCTGGTTGTCGGGCGTGACGACCGAGGCGGCGCCGTGCGGGTTCGCCTTCAGCTCGTTGTGCGAGGAGGAGTTCAGCGCCGCGCAGACCCGCTTGCCGCCGAGCGCCTCGGCCACGCTGCGGGCGTGCGCGGCCTTCGGCGCCACCACCCGCTGGGAGACCTTGAAGTACGGCGCGGAGAAGGAGATCTGCGCCAGCCGGTCGCAGGTGATGGTCATCGCCCGGGCGATCAGGTCGATCGGCTGGGGCTGCGCCTGGAGCAGCTTGACCCGGTCGGCGGTGGCGACGGTCTTGAGCCGCACCTTGTCCGGGTCGCCGAGGACCGACTGGGCGACGGCGCGCGCCAGGTCGATGTCGAAGCCCTCGATCCGGCCGGTCTGGGAGTCCCGGTAGCCCCAGTTGTAGGCGCTCTGGTCGACGCCGACGATCAGGTAGCCGCGCTTGCGGATTTCCTGGATCCGGGCCCCGACCTGCTGCTTGGGCGGCAGCGACGTCCCGGTGTCGCAGTTCTCCCCCTGCACCGCGTTCTGCACCGCGTTCTGCGGCGCGGCGCCCGCGGCGTGCACGAGCGCCTCCCCGCGGACGCCGCCCGCCCCGGCGGCCGAGCCGCCGGTGCCGAGCAGGCCCGCCAGCAGTGCCGCGGCCGCGAGCAGCGTCCCGGTCCTCGCCCTGCGCCTGCGCATCCCTCGTCCCCCCGTCACCGGTACTCGGCCAGTCGGCGGCCGAGGCCGCGCACCGTGCCGCCGACCGCCAGCGCGGCCAGCAGCGCCGTCGCCGCGGCCTGGACGGCCAGCGTCCCGTCGACGCCGCCCGCGGCCGCGTCGAACGCGGCCTGCTCGGACCGTCCGGCCTGCGCCCACTGCTGCCCGGCGGCGTTGAACGCGGCTTCGGCGGTGTCGTCCCGGCCCGGGGCCAGGGTCTTGCCCAGCGCCTCCTCGTAGCGGCCGTCGGCGTCCAGCCGGGCGGCCTCCGCGTGCCGCTGCTGCCACTCGTCGAACCACCGCCGGGCGTCGGCCAGTTGCTGCCGGGCCCGGTCCGGCGGGGCGGCCAGCAGGCCGGCCACCGAACCGGGGTCGCGGGGGGAGGCGGTCAGGGTCTTCGCCAGCGCGTCCCAGCGCTCCTTGAACGCCTCGGTGGCGCCGCGCGAGACCAGGTCGAGGTTCTCGGCGGTGTGCGCCTGCAGCGCCTCCACCCGGACCCGGTTCAGGTCGCGCAGCGGGTCGATGCCCTGGGTGCGGGCCCGGTGCAGGTCGGTGCCGGCCGAGACGGTGCCGGCGGCCGTCCAGGCCAGCGCGGCCAGCACCGCGGCCGAGGCGGTCAGCAGGCCCGGGTTGAACACCCGGTTGGTGCGCCGGAACAGCAGCACCTGGTAGCGGCCCAGCGCCCCCAGCAGCAGCACGCCCAGCGCCAGCGCCGCCCACGGCACCGCGGCCGCCGCGTCGTGGTCCCCGTCCAGGGCGGCGGCCTCGCCGTCGGCGATCCGCTGGGCATTCGGCAGCACGGCGGTCTGCAGGTAGTTCGAGGCGTACCGCAGGTACGCCCCGCCGAGCGGCAGGCCCTCCCGGTTGATCGCCCGGGCGGTCTCCACCAGGCCCGCATAGCGCGGCAGTTGCTCGCCCAGCACGGCCAACTGCCGCTGCGCCTCGGCGGACGCGCCGCTGCGCGCGGCGGCCTGCGGGATCAGCCGGGCCGCGGTCGCCAGGTCGTCCTGGTAGCGCTTGCGGACCTCGGGCGGCTCGGCGGAGGCCATCAGGAAGCCCGCGGCGGCGGTGGCGTCGGCGTCCGCCAGCGAGCGGTAGATCTCGGCCGCGTCCTGGCTGAGCGGTTCGCTGCGGGACGCCAACTGCCGGGCCGCCACGGACCGTTCCGCGGACTGCCAGGCCGCCGTGACGCCGAACAGCACCGTCAGCGCCACCAGCACCGCCAGCGCCGTGCGCAGCCGCCCCGGCGGGGTGCGGGAGGCCGCCCGCAGGCGCGCCAGCGGGCCGGACAGCCGCCCGGCGAGCGGCCGCCCGCCGGGTACCGGCACCGGCCCGCCGGGATCCGGCTCCGGCGCGCGGGCGGGGGACGGCGCGCGGACGCCCCCCTGGGTCTGTGCGGCCACCGTTCCCCCCTCGGCTCCACCGGCCACGTCTCCGGGCAGTATCGCCACGCGCGACGGCGGATCGGCCGCAGTTGTCCGGGTGTTCGCCCAGCGGTCACCGACCCGACCCCGACCGGCCGCGCCCCGTCCACCGGACGCCCTCCGGGCCGGGGCCTGGGCGCTCTCCGGGCCGGGCTCCGGGCATGGGGGCCACCCGGGCCGTGCCCCGGGCGCCGGGCGTCCTCCGGGCTGTGCTCCGAGTGCCCTCCGGGCCAGGTCCCGGGCGTCGAGGGCCGTCCGGGACCTGGCCCGGCCGCCCGTCGGTGGTGTCCCGTCCACTGGTAGCCCTGCGGGCCGCGCCCCGTCCACCGGGCGCCGCCCGGGCCGCGCCCCGAACGCCCTCCGGCGCCCTCGTAAGCTGGGCGTCATGCGTCTGACCGGAACCGTCACCCCCGACCGCCCGCTGCTCGTCGTCGCCCTGCCCGAGGAGGCCGCGCACTTCGACGGCGGCCTGCCGGTGCTGCTCACCGGCATGGGCAAGCTCAACGCGGCCGCCGCGCTGGCCGCCGTGCTGGCGGGGGGCGAGCGGCCCGCCGGGATCGTCAACCTGGGGACCGCGGGTGCGCTGCGGCCCGGTCTCGGCGGCACCCACGAGATCGGCCGGGTGCTCCAGCACGACCTCGACGTCGAACTGCTCGGGCAGCTCACCGGCCGCCCGATGGACGGCCCGATCGACCTCGGCCCGACCGGTCCGGTGCTCGCCACCGGCGACCGCTTCGTCTCCGCCGACGCCGACCGCGAACTGCTGGCCCGCACCGCCGACCTGGTCGACATGGAGGGCTACGCGATCGCCACCGTCGCCCGCCGCGCCCAGCTCCCCGTCCGGCTGGTCAAGCACGTCAGCGACGAGGCGGGCGAGGGCGCGGTGCGCAGTTGGCAGGAGTCCGTCGACGCCTGCGCCCGGCTGCTCGCCGACTGGGCCCGCACCCACCTCAGCTGAACCACCCGCCCTCCGTGGGCCCCGGGAACGCCGGAGCGCCCGCCCGGCCGCCCCTGTTCGGCGGTCGGACGGGCGCTCCGGCGGAACGCTCAACCCTGGTGCGGGTCAGCTCTGGTACGGGTTGGCTCCCGGCGCCGGGTACTGGCCCGGGGCCTGCGGGGCCTGCGGGTACTGGCCGGCGGGCTGCTGCGGCGGGTACGGGGCCGCGGGCGGGGCCGCCGGGTACTGGCCGGGGACGGGGGCCTGGGCCTGCGGGTACTGGCCCGGCGCCGGGGCCTGGACCGCCGGGTACTGGCCGGGAATGCCCGGGGCGCCGCCGAGCAGGGCGCCGACGAAGGTGTCCATCTCGGCCCGCCACATGCGGTGGATGTTCATCCGGGTCGGCTTCGGCTCGTTCGGGAGCTGGAAGCGCAGCGAGCTCCACAGGGTGTTGCGCCGCACGTCGCTGATCGAGGCGCGGGCCTGGTCCAGCGGGATCACGTACAGGACTTCCTGCGGGCGGTTGCTGATCCGGGAGGTGCGGTGGATGACGACCACCCGGTGGGTCAGCGTGACGAAGTAGTACTTGACCATCAGCTGACCGATGAGGCCGAGCACGCCGTTGGTCAGCCAGGGGCTCGGTCCCGTGATGGTCTGGATGGTGGCGACCGGACGGTCGTTGGGCTCGATCGCGGCGATCGCGTCGGCGACCTGCTGCTGAATCGTGGACTTGACGATCGCCATCTGGCGCTGCTCCCGGCGGTTGCGGCCGCACGCCCCCGTCGGACGCGCTGTGAGCGCGCGACACTAACAACCGGATCCGGCGCGTTCAACGGACAGAGCGGGCATCCCGGGCAACCTTGCCAGATTTTCACTGAATTGATACCCGACCGGGGAACTTGTCCGCAAGGTGACGTACCGTTACCTCGCGGGGCCGCCCCTCGGACGTCCCGCCGGCCGTCGGCCCGTACGCGCGGCCGGGCTGGTCACCCTCTGGCGGGTCGTCAACTCACCGGCGGCGCGCCACTCGTCCGGGTGGGAACCGGCCACGGCCCGCCCGATCGGTCGTGCACGGAGACCACAATGGCGCTGTGCCCCGGCCCGCGGGCCCGCGGCGCGCACCCACCCACGTCCCGGTGCCCCGCGCGGCACCGGACGCGACCGAGGGCAGGCGGACCCATGGCGAACGGCACGGTACTGCTGGCAGTGCGCAACGATCCGCTGGGCGGTGGGGTGAGCGCCGAGCAACTGCGCCGGATCGGCAAGGAGTTGCAGGGCCGCGGCCTGGAGCTGCGCTGGGCCCGCGACGCCCGGGACGCGGTGGCGACGCTCCAGGTCGAGGCGGGCCTGGCGGCCGCGGTGGTCGCCTGGGACCTGCCGGGCGGCGCCCCGGGCGACGGCGGCGGGGCCGAGGTGCTGGAGCGGGTCCGGCGCCGCTTCAAGGACCTGCCGGTCTTCCTGCTGATGGCGGACGGCTCGGACCACGACCTGGAGCACCTGCCGCTGTGGGTCTCCGAGGCCGTCGTCGGCTACGTCTGGCCGCTGGAGGACACCCCCGCGTTCATCGCGGGCCGGGTCGCGTCCGCCGCCGCCACCTACCGCAGCGAGGTGCTGCCGCCGTTCTTCCGCGCCCTGCGGCGCTTCGACGACGCCCACGAGTACTCCTGGCACACCCCCGCCCACTCCGGCGGCGTGGCCTTCCTGAAGTCGGCGGCCGGGCGCGCCTTCTTCGACTACTACGGCGAGCGGCTGTTCCGCACCGACCTGTCGATCTCGGTCGGCGAACTCGGTTCGCTGTACGAGCACAGCGGCCCGATCGGCGCGGCCGAGCGCAACGCGGCCCGGGTGTTCGGCGCCGAGCGCACCTACTTCGTCCTGCACGGCGACTCCACCTGCAACCGGATGGTCGGCCACTACAGCGTCACCGCCGACGAGATCGCCCTGGTCGACCGCAACTGCCACAAGTCCGTCCTGCACGGCCTGGTGGTCTCCGGCGCCCGCCCGGTCTACCTGGTGCCGACCCGCAACGGCTACGGGCTGGCCGGCCCGCTGCCGCCCGCCGCCCTCGACCCGGCGGCCGTCGCGGCCCGGATCGCCGCCAACCCGCTCACCGCCGACGCGCTCTCCCCGGCGGCGCAGTACGCCGTCGTCACCAACTCCACCTACGACGGCCTCTGTTACGACACGGTCGCGGTGGCCCGGGCGCTCGCGCCCAGCACCCCGCGCCTGCACTTCGACGAGGCCTGGTTCGCCTACGCCCGCTTCCACCCGCTGTACGAGGGCCGCTACGGCATGGCGGTCGGCCCGGACACCCTGCCGGGCCCCGAGCGGCCCACCGTGTTCGCCACCCACTCCACCCACAAGCTGCTCGCTGCCCTCTCGCAGAGCGCCATGGTGCACGTGCGCCCCGCACCCCGGGCGCCGGTGGAGCACGACCGCTTCAACGAGACGTTCATGATGCACGGCACCACCTCGGCGTTCTACCCGGCGATCGCCTCCCTCGACGTGGCGGCCGCCATGATGGACGGGCCGCAGGGCCGCTGGCTGATCGACGAGGCCGTCACCGAGGCCGTCCGCTTCCGGCAGGCCGTGGTGCGCACCGCCCGCCGGATCACCGCCGCCGGGGACCGCCCGGACTGGTTCTTCGGCGTCTGGCAGCCCGAGACGGTCACCGACCCCGCCACCGGCGCCCGGACCGCCTTCGCGGACGCCCCGGTCGCTCTGCTCGCGGGCGAGGCGTCCTGCTGGCGGCTCGAACCCGGCGCCGCCTGGCACGGCTTCGACGGCCTGAGCGAGGGCCACTGCCTGCTCGACCCGGTCAAGGTCACCCTCACCTGCCCCGGCGTCACCGCCGACGGCCGCACCGAGCCGTGGGGCATCCCGGCCCGGTTGCTGACCGCCTACCTCGCCACCCGCGGCATCGTGGTGGAGAAGACCGACAGCTACAGCACCCTGGTGCTGTTCTCGATGGGCATCACCAAGGGCAAGTGGGGCACCCTGATGGACGCCCTGATGGACTTCAAGGCCCTGTACGACGAGGACGCGCCGCTCGCCCGGGTGCTGCCCGCCCTGGTCGAGGGGCACCCGCGCCGCTACCGGGACACCAGCCTGCGCGAGCTGTGCGCCCAGATGCACCGGCACCTCACCGACGGCGCGTTCGTCCAGGCCCTCGACGAGGCGTTCCGGCACCCGCCGCGGCCCGTCCACCCGCCCCGGTACTGCTACCAGCGGCTGGTGCGCGGCGGCACCGAACGCGTCCGCCTCGCCGACGCCGCGCACCGGACGGCCGCCGCGATGGTCACCGTCACCCCGCCGGGCATCCCGGTGCTGATGCCCGGCGAGTCCCTCGGCGCCCCGGACGGCCCGCTGCTGCGCTACCTGACCGCCCTGGAGTCCTTCGACCGGACCTTCCCCGGCTTCGGCAGCGAGGCCCACGGCGTGGTCACCGACCCCGACACCGGCGACCACCTGATCGAGTGCCTCCACCCGGACGCCTGACCCCCGCCGCGCCCGCCGCGCCTGCCACGCCCACGGTCGGCGCACTGCCCGGTCGGGCGCGTCCGCCGCGCCTACGCTCGCCCCGCCCGGACCGGGCGACGGCGCGTGCAACGGGAGAGCGGATGACGGGACGGATGCGCAGGGCGGCGCGAGCGGCGGTGGCACTCCTGCTGGCGGCGGGGCCGGTGCTCGCGGTGCCGCAGGCGGTGGCGGGCCCGGCACCGGCCGCGGTACGGGTGGGGCCGGGCCCGGCGTCCGGCGGGACGGTGATCGTCGACGAGACCTTCGAGGGTTCCTCGGTGTCCGACCCGTCCTGGGAACCGCTCGGCGACACCTGCCTGACCGGCGCACCGCCCGGCGGCACGCCCGCGCCCGGCGCCGCGCCGATCCCGTCCTGTCCGACCGGCGGCACCCCGGCCGCGCCGGTGCCCGGCGTCACGCCCGGTTACCTCCAGCTGAACGACTCGGCCGGGTTCGTCGGCGGCTCGCTGCTGTACCGCCGCCCGGTGCCCGCCTCGGCGGGTCTGTCGGTGACCTTCGAGCAGTACCAGTACGGCGGCAACGCGCAGCCCGGCGACGGCATCGGGTTCTACCTGGTGGACGGCTCGACCCCGCTGGACTCGAAGGGCGCGGACGGCGGCAGCCTCGGCTACGCGCAGCGCAACCTCACCCCCGGCGTGGTCGGCGGGTACCTGGGCGTGGGCCTGGACATGTACGGCAACTTCTACAACGACGGCGAGCTGCGCGGCGCGGACTGCCCGACCGGCCAGCAGTCGCCGGTCAGGGTGGACGGCGCGGTCGCGCCCAACGTGGTCACCCTGCGCGGGCCGGGCGCGGGCATCTCCGGCTACTGCTACCTGGCCTCCACCACCGAGCCGCCGGCCGGTGACCCGCCCCGGGCGGCGAGCACGCTGCCCGGAAGCCTGGGCGCGCCGTTCGGCACGGTCGACCCGGCGGTCGCCGAGCGCACCGTCAACGTGCAGATCACGCCCGCGCCCGCACCCCGGGTGATCGTCCAGGTGGACTTCCAGGACGGCACCGGCTGGCACCAGGTGCTCGACCAGCCGGCCCCGGACGGGCTGCCGTCCACCTACAAGTTCGGGTTCAGCGCCTCCACCGGCGGCTCCACCGACGTCCACCTGATCCGGAACGTCAACGCCTCCTCGATCCTGCCGCTGGGCGACCTCGACCTGGTCAAGCAGGTCGACCGGAACGGCCCCCCGCTGCCCGCCGTGATCACCGAGGGGACGGTCATCCCGTACCAGTACGTGGTCACCAACGCCGGTGTGGTGCCGGTCAGTTCGCTGTCCGTCGCGGACGACCGGCTGGCGCCGGTGAGCTGCCCGGCCACCACCCTGCCGCCCGCGCCCGCGCCCGGCTCGACCGTGGTGTGCACCGGCAGCCACACCGTCACCGCCGCGGACGTCGCCGCCGGGCAGGTGGTCAACACCGCCAACGCCACCGCGACCCCGGACATCGGCGACCCGGTGACCGCCGGGCCGTCCACCGTCACGGTGCCGCTGACCTCCTCGCTGACGCTCGACAAGCAGGCCGTCACGCCCGCCCCGCACACCGTCGGCCAGGTGGTCGAGTACACCGTCACCGCCACCAACACCGGCGGCTCCGTCCTCTCCACCGTCGCCGTCCACGACCCGCAGGTCACCGACCTGGCCTGCCCCGACTCGGTGCTGGACCCGGGTGAGGCGGTGGTGTGCACCGGCAGCCACACCGTCACCGAAGCCGACCTGGCGGCCGGCTCGTTCACCAACACCGCCACCGTCGACGCCGTCACCCCGATCGGGCAGAGCGTCACGGCCGGTCCGGCGGTCGCGACCATCCCGGTGGTCTCCGCCGACGACTTCGCCAACCTCGGCGTCACCGTCACCGCCGACCCGACGGTGCTGCCGGTGGGCTCCACCACCACCTTCACCGTCACCCTGCACAACTACGGTCCGCACGGGTCGACCAACGCGGTCGTCGCCAACCCGGTGCCCGCCGGGACGACGCTGCTCACCGCGACGCCCGCCCCCGGCACCTCGTACGACCCGGCGACCGGCACCTGGACGGTGCCCGCGCTGGCCCCCGGCGGATCCGTGCAGCTCACCCTGCTGGTCCGGCTGGACACCGCCGCGCCCGCCACCGACAGCGCCGCCGTCACCTCCGCCGACCAGTACGACCCGGTGAAGGAGAACAACACGGCGAGCGCCACCGTCCGGCCGCTCGACGAGACCGACATCGCGATCGGCAAGAGCGTCGACACCGCGCACCAGCAGGTCGGCGGGCAGAGCGTGTTCACCGTGACCGCCACCAACAACGGTCCGGCGCCCGCCACCGGGCTGACCGTCGACGACCCGCTGCCCGCCGGGCTGGAACTGGTCTCTGCCGTACCGAGCACCGGCAGCTACGCGGCCGCCACCGGGGTGTGGACGATCGGGAACCTCGCCGTCGGCGACCGGGCCCGGCTGCTGCTGACCGTCCGGGCCGCCGAGCCCGGCACCCGCACCAACACCGCGGACCTGGGCGAGCTCGACCAGACCGACACCGACCCGTCCGACAACAGCGCGAGCGCCACCGTCACCGTCGACGGCCCGTCACCGAGCCCGAGCCCGACGCCGGGCCCGACGCCGTCACCGGAACCGACCCCGTCGCCCGAGCCCACCCGGCCCCCGCACCCGTACCCGCACCACGGCCCCGAGCTGCCGGGCACCGGCGCGTCGGCCGCCGCCGCGGGCGCGGTCGCGGTGCTGCTGCTGGTCGGCGGCGGCGTGCTGCTCGCGGCCCGGCGCTCCCGCGGCCGACGGAGCTGACGCCCGGGGGACGCGGAACCGCCGACGGGGCGGCCGAGGCAGGTGCAGTGCCTCGGCCGCCCCGTCGGCGGCGGCGTTCCGGGGGAGTCGCGGGACGGGCCGTCAGGCCGCTATCGGGCGGGCCGTCGGGTACGCCTCGCGCAGGCGGCGGTGCGCCGCGGGGGCGGCGCCCAGGTGGTCCAGGCCGAGCAGGGCCGCGCCCAGCACGGGCGGGGCGACGACCACCCGCGGTTCGGCGAGCGGCGCGTCGGCGGCCAGCCGGGCGGTCAGGTTGTCCAGCAGCAGCGGTTGCCGGGAGGCCAGCACCCCGCCGCCGAGCACCACCGGCACCGGCTGTTCCAGCAGGTCGAGCCGGGTGAGCGCGACCACCGCGAGCCGGGCCACCTCGTCGGCCTGCCGGTCGATCAGGTCGAGCGCGGTCGGGTCGCCCGCCCCGCCCGCCGCGAACAGCACCCGGGAGACCTCGTGCAGCCGGGCCCGGTCGAGCCGCCCCAGGTGCATCGCCTCGGCGACCGCGTTGGCGCCCGCCAGGCCGAAGTGGGCGCCGATCATCGGGGAGAGCAGGGTCGCGGGGCCGCGGCCGTCCTCGGCGCGGGCCGCGTGCCACATCGCCTCCTCGGCGAGTCCGCCGCCGCCGCCCCAGTCGCCGGTGAGGCGGCCGAGCGCGGGCCAGCGGGCGGTGCGCCCGTCGGGTCGCAGGCCGACGCAGTTGATGCCCGCGCCGCAGACCACCGCGACGCCCAGCGGCCCGTCGGTCCCGGCCCGCAGCAGGCCGAAGGTGTCGTTGGCGACGTGCACGGACGGCGCCCAGCCGTACCCGGCGATCGCCTCGTGCAACTGCTGCTCCTCGACCGGCAGGTCGGCGTTGGCCAGGCAGGCGCTGACGTGGTCGGTCAGCGGCCGCCCGCCGGGCCGCCGGTCGACCCCGGCCTGCCGGGCCAGGTCGTCGACCAGCGGGGCCAGCGCGGCGACGGCCGCGGCCGGGCCGGTGTGCTGCGGCTGGAAGCCGCCGCCGCGGGCGGAGGCCAGGACGGTGCCGTCGGCGCCGACCAGGGCCAGGTCGGTCTTGCTGTTCCCGGCGTCGATGGCGAGGACGCCGGGCAGGAGTGCGGAGTGGCTCATCGGCCGGTCCCCCCGTGGTGGTGCCGGGTGCTGGTGGGGCGGTGCACGGTCATGGTGCCGGTCACGCCCAGCTCAGGTGGTCGCGGTTGTGGGCCAGCAGCCGGTCGGTGAGCTGGTCGGCGAGCTCGATCTGCCCGACCAGCGGGTGGGCGAGCAGCGCGTCGAAGACCCGGTCCCGGCCGCCGTGCAGCGCGGCGTCCAGCGCCAGGTGCTCGTACGCGGTGACATGGGCGATCAGGCCCGCGTACAGCGGTTCGACGGGGCGCTGCGGCAGCGGGCGGACGCCGGTGGCGTCGACCTCGGCCGGGACCTCGATCACCGCGTCGTCGGGCAGGAACGGCAGCACGCCGTCGTTGCGGGTGTTGACCACCTGGACGGTGGTGCGGCCGTCGGTGCCCAGCAGCGAGGCGATCAGCTGCACCGCGGCCTCGGAGTAGAACGCGCCGCCGCGCTTGCCGAGCAGCTCGGGCTTGGTGTCCAGGGCCGGGTCGGCGTACATCTCCAGCAGCTGCCGCTCGATCGCGGCGACCTCGGCGGCCCGGGAGCCCTTGACCTTCAGCTCCTCCACCACGGCGTCGTGCTGGTAGAAGTACCGCAGGTAGTACGAGGGGACGACGCCGAGCCGGCGGAACACCGGCAGCGGCAGGTGCAGGTCGGCGGCGATCGCCTCGCCGTGCTCGGCGAGCAGCTGCGGCAGCACCTCGCGGCCGCCCGTCGAACCGGGGGAGTCGAGCAGGGTGACGCCGCGCTCCCAGGTCAGGTGGTTCAGGCCGACGTGGTCCAGGCGCACCAGCTCCGGGTCGACGCCCAGGTGGGCCGCGAACTTGCGCTGGAAGCCGATCGCGACGTTGCACAGGCCGACGGCCCGGTGCCCGGCGGTCTGCAGGGCGCGGGTGACGATGCCGACCGGGTTGGTGAAGTCGACGATCCAGGCGTCCGGGTTGGTGCGGCGGACCTGCTCGGCGATGTCCAGCACCACCGGGACGGTGCGCAGCGCCTTGGCGAGGCCGCCCGCGCCGGTGGTCTCCTGGCCGACGCAGCCGCACTCCAGCGGCCAGGTCTCGTCCTTGTCGCGGGCGGCCTGGCCGCCGACCCGCAGCTGCAGCAGCACCGCGTCGGCGTCCCGCACGCCCGCGGTGACGTCGGTGGCGGTGGTGACGGTGGCGCCGTGGCCCTGCTTGGCGAAGATCCGGCGGGCCAGGGCGGCGATCAGCTCCAGGCGGTCGGCCGCCGGGTCGATCAGCACCAGCTCGCCGATCGGCAGGGTGTCGCGCAGCCGCGCGAACCCGTCGATCAGCTCCGGCGTGTAGGTGGAACCACCGCCGACGATTGCCAACTTCAGTGCGGACATCAGCCCTTGACCCCTGTCAGTGTGACGCCTTCGACGAAGGCGCGTTGTGCGAAGAAGAACAGAACGATCACCGGGGCCAGCACCAGCAGCGTCGCCGCCATGGTGAGGTTCCAGTTGGTGTGGTGGGCGCCCTTGAAGGACTCCAGTCCGTAGCTGAGCGTCCAGGCGTCCGGGTTCTCGGAGGCGTAGATCTGCGGTCCGAAGTAGTCGTTCCAGCAGGAGAAGAACTGGAAGAGCGCGACGGCGGCGATCGCGGGCTTCGCCATCGGCAGCACCACCCGCAGCAGGGTGCGCAGTTCGCCGCAGCCGTCGATCCGGGCGGCCTCCGCGTACTCCTTGGGGATGGTCAGCAGGAACTGGCGCAGCAGGAAGATCGTGAACGCGTCGCCGAACGCCATCGGGACGATCAGCGGCCACAGCGAGCCGGTCAGGTGCAGTTGCTTGGCCCAGAACAGGTACATCGGGATGACGGTGACCTGCGGCGGCAGCATCATCATCGCCACCACCGCCGTCAGGGCGAGGCCCCGGCCGCGGAAGCGGAACTTGGCGAGCGCGTACGCCACCGGGAGGCTGGAGACCACCGTCAGCAGGGTGCCGAGGCCCGCGTAGAGCAGGGTGTTGCGCCACCAGGTGAGGAAGCCGGGGGTGTGCCAGACCTTCGCGTAGTTCGACCACTGCCACTGGTGCGGCCACAGGTCGGAGGTGAGCGCCTGGCGGTCGGTCATCACCGAGGTCAGGAAGACGAACACGAACGGCAGCAGGAAGAACAGCGCGGCGGCGATCGCCACCGAGTGCACGGCGACCCACTGCAGGGCGGCGCGGCGGCGGGCGGCGCGGGCGGCCGCCGAGGCGGGGGCGGTGCGCTTGCGGGGGAGAGCGGAGACGAGGGTCACGGGGCCTCAGTCCTCATTCGTGAAGCCGGACTTGCGCCGCAGCAGGATCGAGGTGAACGCCATCGAGAGGGCGAACAGGATGACGGCGACGACGCAGGCCGAGCCGGTGTCGAAGCGCTGGAAGCCGAGGTTGTAGACCATCTGCGGCAGCGTCCAGGTGGAGCCGTGCGGGTAGCCGGGTTCGAACTGCTGCCCGGAGCCGCCGATCACGCCGGAGGCGACCTTCCCGGCGACGATCGCCTGGGTGTAGTACTGCATGGTCTGGATCACGCCGGTGACCACGGCGAACACCACGATCGGCGAGATGTTCGGCAGGGTGACGTACCGGAAGCGCTGGAAGCCCCCGGCGCCGTCGAGCTCGGCGGCCTCGTACTGCTCGGTCGGCACGTCCAGCAGCGCGGCCATGAAGATCACCATCAGGTCGCCGATGCCCCACATCGCCAGCAGCGTCAGGGCGGGCTTGGACCAGGACGGGTCGGTGAACCAGCCCGGCTGCGGCAGGCCCAGCTCGCCCAGCAGGTGGTTGACCGGCCCGGTGCCCGGGTTCAGCAGGAACGCGAACGCCATCGTCGCGGCCACCGGCGGCGCCAGGTACGGCAGGTAGAAGGCGGTGCGGAAGAACCCGGCGCCGGACTTCACCTTGATGATCAGCATGCCGACGCCGAGGCCGAACACCACCCGCAGGCTGACCATCACCACGACCAACCAGAGCGTGTTGCCCATGCCCTTCCAGAAGGAGGGGTAGTCGGTGAGGACGTAGGTCCAGTTCTGCAGGCCGGCGAAGGTCGGCGCGGTGAACCCGTCGTAGTGCATGAACGAGAAGTAGACCGTCGAGACCAGCGGGTACAGGAAGAAGAACCCGAACCCGACCAGCCAGGGGGAGAGGAAGGCCAGGGTCCTGGCCCGCTCCCGCCGACGCTTGCGGCGCAGCGCCGGCGGGACGGTGGAGTTCACGAGCGCCATGTCACTTCGCCTGGTCGACGGCGGCGTCGATCTCCTTGGCGGTGGCCCTCAGGCCCGCCCCGAGGTCGGTCTGCTTCCCGGACTCCACCTCGAAGCTGAGGTTCTGCAGCGACACCTGGTAGGCGCCGCCGTTGACGCTCGCCGGGGTGGTCGAGGAGTTCGGGTTCTTCGCGATGTCGACGAAGGTGCGGAAGTTCGCGTCCGCGTCCAGCTTCGGCGAGTCCAGCGCGGCCAGCGTGCTCGGCACGTTGTGGATCGCGTTGGCGAAGGAGACCACCGCGTCGGTGTCGGTGGTCAGGTACTTGACGAAGGTCCAGGCCGCGGTCTGCTTCTTCGAGCCGTTGGCGACGCCGATGATGGTGCCGGTCTGGTAGCCGCGCCCGTAGGTGGCCGCCTGGTCGTCCGGCACCGGGAACGGCGCGGTCGCCCACTCGAAGTCCGGCTTGTCCTCGGCCAGCGAGGCGGTCCGCCACTCGCCGTCCAGGCTCATCGCGACCTGCCCGGTGGTGAACGGGTTCTTGGAGCTGAACTCGTCGCCGAACGTCGTCCGGTACTTCTCCAGCTTCTCGAACCCGCCGAGCCTGTCGACCAGTTGCTTCTGCCAGGTCAGCGCCGCCGCCACGGTCGGGTCGGTGGCCACGTTCGACCTGCCGTCCGGGCCGAAGTACGTGCTGCCGTACTGGCCGAGGTAGTGCGCGATCGCCGTCTCGTAGCCGTGGTAGTTCGGCATGAAGCCCAGCTGCTTGTACGAGTCGCCGTCGGGGACGGTCAGCTTGGCGGCGTCCTCGGCGAACTCGCCGAAGGTCTTCGGCGGCGCGGTGATCCCGGCCGCCGCGAACGCGGTCTTGTTGTAGTACAGGCCGTACGCGTCGCCGAGCAGCGGCAGCGCGCACTGGTTGCCCTGGTACTGGCTGTACTTCAGCATCGCGCTCGGGAAGGTCTTCGCCGGGTCGACGCCGTCCTTGCGCAGCATCGGCCCGAGGTCCGCCCACACGTGCGAGGAGCAGAACTTGCCCACGTTGTCGGTGGAGAACGAGGAGACCACGTCCGGCGCGTCCGGGCCGCCCGCGCGCAACGCCTGCTCGGCCTTGTCGTCGGCGATGTTGCCGACCACCTTGACGTGGATGTTGGGGTGCAGCTTCTCGAAGGCGGCGACGTTGTCGTTGATCGCCTTCACCTCGTTGTCCTGGCTCCAGCCGTGCCAGAAGGTGATCGTCACGTCCTGGCCGGAGGCCGAACCGTCCTGCCCGCCACCGGAGTTGGTGCCGGTGCAGGCGGCCGCCAGCAGGGTCGTGCAGACGGCCGCGGTGAGTGCGGCCAGCGGGCGGCGGGCGAGCGGGGATCTACGGGTCTTGTCCACGGAAGGGCGCTCCTCTGGAGGGACGGGGGCAGGGCGGCATGGCCCGGCGGCCCGTGGGGGCGGGGGCGTGCGTGCGAACGTGCGTCGGTTGCGTCAGTGCGTGCTGAACAGGACGTCCCGGGTGCTCGCCAGCGCGCGCTGCAGCGCGCCGGTCAGGACGGGCGACCCCGGTACGGCCGACAGCCGCACCTCCGGCCGCGGGATGGACATCCGGCCCAGGGCCTCCTGGACCAGCTCCCGCAGGCGTTCCCCGCCCGCGGTCGGCGTCCCCCCGGAGAGCACCACCAGCTCCGGGTCCACCACGGAGGCGATCACCGCCAGCCCGACCGCCAGCCGTTCGGCCAGCTCGGTCAGGAAGGCCTCGCCCCCGGCCGCGCCCAGGGCCCCGGCCACCACCTGCGCCGCGTCGGTGCCGCGCAGCCCGTGCCGACGGGCCAGCGCCAGTACCGCGGGCTCGCCGGCCAGGTCCTGGAACCCGCCGGACACCTTCCGGCGGGAGCTCAACGACACCGGGGCGTCCGGCACCGGCATGTAGCCGACCTCGCCCGCGCCCCCGGTGAAACCCCGGTGCAACCGGCCGGCGATCACGATCGCCGCGCCGATGCCCTCCTCGGCCCACAGCAGCACGAAGTCCTCGCACCCCGCCGCCGCCCCGCCGGCCTGCTCCGCCACCGCGGCCAGGTTCACGTCGTTCTCGATCGACACCGGCGCGCCCAGGGCCGCCTCCAGCTCCTCCACCAGCCGCGGCGAGTGCCAGCCCGGCAGGTGCGAGGCGTACCGCAGCTTGCCGGTCACCGGGTCCGGCGCGCCGCCGATCCCGATCACCACCTCGCGCAGGCACCCCGGCGCGAGCTCCGCCCGCCGCACCGCCTCCGCGACCGCCTCCGCGACCCGCGCCACCGTCTCCGCGGCCGGCCACCCCTTGGTCGGCACCCGGTGCTCCGCCAGCGTCGTCCCGGTGATGTCCGCGACCGCGACCCGCACCGCGGTGCTCGTCACGTCCACGCCCGCGACGTGGCCCGCCGCCGGGTTCACCTGGTACAGCTGGGCGTTGGGCCCCGGCCCCCCGGCCGTCGTCCCGACCGGCACCACCAGCCCGACCGCCTCCAGCCGGGCCAGCAACTGCGAGGCGGTCGGCTTCGAGAGCCCGGTCAGGCTCCCGATCTGGGTGCGGGAGAGCGGGCCGTTCGCGAGCAGCAGCTCCAGCGCGGCGCGGTCGTTGATGGCCCGCAGCAGGCTCGGCGTACCGGCCAGCGGGGAGCGGGGCGTCTTTCGGGTGGTGGTCACGGCCCGATCCTCCTCTGCGTACGCCGCTGCGGCCAACTGTTAGGAAAGTTTCCAATCGCGAGCCGCAGATGTCAACGGTACGTGACCACTTCGTTGGTGGAGACCAGTGGGTGCGCGCCGGGCAGCAGCAGGGGCGCGGGGGGAGTTCCCCCGCGCCCCTCGACGGTCCCGCTCCGTTCGGCGGCCCCCGGCGGCCGCCCCCGGCTCAGTTCTGGGTCGGTATCGGCTTGGCGGCCAGCGAGCGGGCCGAGTTGGGGTCGGCCAGGGCGGAGGGCGGGAGGATCTCGGGGGCGGCGGGCTGGGCCGGGACGCTCGCGGCGGCCTCCTCCTTGAGCTTGACGCCGGCCAGGTCGAAGGCGGCCTTCAGCCGCACCCGCAGGGCGCGGGCGACCTGCGCGGACTTCCCGGGCGTGCAGCGGGCCTCGATCCGCAGCTGGACGGAGTCGACGGACACCGACTCGACGCCCAGCACCTTGACCCGGCCCCAGATCAGCTCGTCGTACGGGCTCTCCTTGGCGAGCTGCTCGGCGGTCTCGGTGACCAGCAGCTCGATCCGCTCCAGGTCCTCCTTGTAGCCGACCTGGACGTCGACGGTGGCGGTGCCCCAGCCCTGGCTCATGTTGGCGATCCGCTTGACCTCGCCGTTGCGGATGTACCAGATCTCGCCGGAGGAGCCGCGCAGCTTGGTGACCCGCAGGCCGACCTCCAGCACGGTCCCGCTGGCCACGCCGGTGTCGATCTCGTCGCCGACGCCGTACTGGTCCTCCATGATCATGAAGACGCCGGAGAGGAAGTCGGTGACCAGGTTGCGGGCGCCGAAGCCGATCGCCACGCCGGCCACACCGGCCGAGGCCAGCAGCGGCGCCAGGTCGACGCCGAGCACCGACAGGGCCATCAGCGAGGCGGTGCCGAGGATGGTGAAGGAGGCCACCGAGCGCAGCACCGAGCCGATCGCCTCGGACCGCTGCTGGCGGCGCTCGGTGTTCACCACGCCGCTGTTGGCGAGCAGGCCGCCGAGCACCCCGTGGTCGTTGTCGGACTCCGCGGGCCGCCCCATCCGGGCCACCAGCTTGTCGATCACCTTGCGCACCACGGCCCGCAGCACCAGCGCCAGCGCCAGGACCAGCACGATCCGCAGACCGCTGATCACCCAGCCCTGCCAGTTCTCGTCCAGCCACCCGGCCGCCTGCCGGGTGGTGTCCGTCACATCGGCGGCGGTGGTGGGGATGGAGAACGTCGGCGTGGTGCCGTCGGCGGCGGAATCGGCGAGCATCGCCCCACTGTAGCGAGCCCTCCCACCTCCCCGTTCACCCGCTCGGAGGGCCCGTCAGGGCACCCGTCCGGTTCCGGACACGCACCGCACCGCCCCTCGCACGGTACGTGCAGGAGGGGCCCGAGCTGGGCATACCGACCATGGCGGGTCGTGCGGGGGCTCACCGCACGCGCGCGGCCCGTTCACGGAGAAATGGTGGCGTCGTACGACGGCGTAAGGCGACACTGAGGGAGATCACGCCCCGCGCGGGGCGCGGTCACCCGCTCGACTCGGCGCGAGCCACGCGCCGCAGGCGTCCAAGGAGGCCCCGTGCCGCATGTCCTTGTCCTCAACGCGTCGTACGAGCCGCTCGGTGTCGTCTCGATGCGACGCGCCCTCATCCTCGTCCTCAACCACAAGGCGATCGCCCTGGAGGACGCGGGCACCACACTGCACAGCGCCACCGGTGCCGTCCAGGCACCGTCCGTCGTCAAACTGACCCGTTTCGTGCGGGTCCCCTACCGAGGCCCCGTGCCACTGACCAGGCGGGCGCTGTTCGCCCGCGACCACGGCCGGTGCGTGTACTGCGGGGCCGCCGCCACCAGTGTCGACCACGTCATCCCGCGCAGCCGGGGCGGCCAGCACCGGTGGGACAACGTGGTGGCGGCCTGCCGCCGCTGCAACCACACCAAGGCCGACCGGCACCTCGCCGACCTCGGCTGGCGGATGAAGCGCCCCCCGGCCGCGCCCAGCGGCCTGGCCTGGCGGGTCATCGGCACCGGGATCAAGGACCCGCGCTGGCGGCCCTACCTGGAGCCGTACGGCGGCCTCGACCAGTTCCGCGACTTCGAGCACCACGACCATCCCGAGGCGGTCCTGCCCGCCCCGGTCCGCACCCGTCCGATCCGCCGCGGCGAGCAGCACGCCCCGCTCTCCGCCTGAACAGACAAGGGCCTGCCCGACACGACAACCGGTACGCCTCATGGGCCGCCGCCGCCCCCGCAACGGGAGCGTCGGCGGCCCGCCGTGCGCCTAGGGCCCCTAGGGCGCCTGCACGCCGTACAGCTCGATCCCGGACAGCGCGTACCCGTAGCGGGTGGCCCGGGTCACGCCCTGCACCCGCAGGTACTGCGCGCCCGGCGCGTCGAAGCGGACCGTCTCGGTGCCGCCCTGCCCGTTGTCCACCTCCGCCACCGTGGTCCACACCACGCCGTCGGCGGAGGCCTCCAGCCGGTACGCGGAGGCGTACGCGCCGCCCCAGTGCAGCACCGCCGAACCCAGCCGGACGGGCTGCGGCAGGCGCAGCTGCACCCAGGCGTCGTCCTCGGCGGGGGCGCTCCAGGAGGTCTTCGGGTCGCCGTCGGCCACCGCCGCCGCCGGGGTCCTCGCACTGTCCTGGCCCGAGGCGGACGCGGTCGCGGTCGGCGCCAGGTCCGGCCCGCCGACCGGCGGCACGACGTGCACCAGCAGCTCCTGGCGGACGCTCAGCGCGCCCGCGGTGAACACCACCGGCACCCGGTAGGTGCCCGACGGGGTGTCCGCGGCCGCCGTGACCTGCAGCGGCGCGCCCGCCCGGCCGCCGCGCGGCACCGTCACCGCCGGGGCCGGGGCCACCACCAGGCCCTTCGCCACGGCCGGGACCTCGGCCTTCAGCGCGCCGGTCAGCGCGTCCGGCCGCCCCGACTCCACGGTGACCCGGGCGGTGGCCGGGGCGCTCGCGCCCGCCACCACGTCCAAGGTCGGCTGGGCCAGCGTCAGCCGGGCCGCCGGGACGTCCGCCCACCACGGGATCACCTGGTTGACCACCGGGGCCTCGCCGCCCGGCCGCCACACCAGCCGCAGCGCCTCCACCGGCCCGCCGTCGGCCCGCAGCTCGTTGTAGCCGGGCCGCACCGGGCCCAGGTCCGCCCAGCTGCCGTCCGGGCGGCGCACCTGCGCGGTCGCCTCGGCCCGCACCGTCGGGTCGGTCAGCACGGTCAGCCGGTCCAGCGGCCGGGCCGCGCCCAGCTCCACCGTCAGCGGGGCGTCGCCCGCGGTGGGCGGCGCGGCCGCCCGGAAGGCGGAGTCCGGGTCGCCGGAGAGCACCGCCTCCGGCGAGGAGCCCGGCGCGGCCGGGGGGCCGGAGACCGCGGCGTCCACCGCGTCCGGCGCGGCGGCGGTGAACTCCCGCACCGCCACGGCGGTCTGCTGCCCGCCGGTGGCGCGCAGCCGGACCGCCTTGGCGACCGTGCCCGCCGGGGCGCTCGCCCGGACCGTCCGCTGCCCGTGCACCGTCGCCAGCCGGTGCCAGCCGCCCGAGCCGGTCCAGTACTCCAGCACCCCGTCGTGCAGGTAGTCGTCGGCCGCCGAGCGGGAGTCCGGGTCGTCGCCCGAGCCGCCCATCAGCACCGTCACCGAGCCCAGCGGCTTCGGGGTGCCCAGGTCCAGGCCGAAGCTGTCGCCGACCTGCGGCTGCGCCGACGACCAGTAGAAGGTCTCCGCGGAGCCGTCCGCCATCAGCGCCGGGCCGTGGTCGTGCGCGGTGCCCAGGGTGGTCGTCGGGGACGCGCCCGCGGTGATGCCCGACCAGGTGTCCGCGGACTTCACCGCCCGGTCCAGGAACGCGTCCAGCACGCCCCTGCCGACCGTCACCGGGTTCTGCTCCAGCACCCCGCGCTGCCGGCCCAGCTCCAGCCGGGCCTGCCAGGCCGCGGTGCCGTCGCCGCCCTGCTGCGCCAGCAGCATGTCCACCGCCGCCCGGCCCGCCGCGCCGTACGCCGACAGCCGGGCCAGCCAGGGCGCGGCGTCCGCCGCCAGCGGGTCCCCGGCCAGGGTCCGCGGCGCGTCCGCCATCACCGTGAACGCCTCGCGCAGCGGCTGCGCGGCCGCCCGCAGCTGCGCCGGGTCGGCCGGCGCGCCGGAGGCCGGCTCGGCCGCCGCCCAGAACGCCTCCACCAGCGGCACCAGGTACGCCGACTCCTCGCCGCCCAGCGGCGAGGACGCGCTGTTGCCCGCCAGCGCCGCCGCCGCGGCCTGCTGCGCGGGCCCCGCGGTCAGCAGCCGCAGCGCGGCGGCCAGCGACTGCTCGGGCCGGTAGCCGTCCGGCTGCCAGCCGAAGTCCGCGGCGGTCGCCAGCGGGATCCGGGACGCCACCGGCTGGCTCATCGCCGCGGTCAGCAGCACCGCCGAGCGCCGCGCCACCTCGGCGTCCCGCCCGGCGTAGCCGCCCAGGAACAGCCGGTCCGGCGCCGAGTCGTTCACCGGGTAGTTGTCCAGCGTGACCAGTGGACGCCCGAACAGGCCCGCGGTGGCGTCGATCTGCTCGCCCGTCACCCGCTCCGGGATCGCCGCGCCGCCGCTCCACACCACCCGCACCCCGTCCGGCAGCCCGGCCGCCAGCGCTGCCCGGTACGGGGAGGTGCCCTGCTTCAGGTACTCGGTGGGCACCACCGACAGCGGCACCGCCCCGGGGCGCTTCGCCGCCAGCTTCTGCTGCACCGCCGCGGTCAGCGCGGCCTGCGCCCTCGCCGCGGCCACCGGCCCGGTGCCGAACCTGCGCCGGTCAGCCCCGCAGTGCCACTCGTCGTACGAGACGTCCAGGAAGTCCAACTGGAAGGCCTGCACGCCCAGTTGGCGCAGCCCGTCGAGCTTGGCGACCAGCGCGTCCACGTCCTTGCCGGAGGAGAAGCAGAACGACTGCCCCGGCGCGATCGAGTACCCCACCGTCACGTGGTTGGCCCGCGCCCGGGCCGTCAGCTCGGCCAGCTCGGCCGCCTGCCGCGCCGGGTAGGCCTCCCGCCAGCGCTGCGAGCGGTACGGGTCGCCGCCCGGCGCGTACAGGAAGTAGTCCTGCTTGGTGCGGCCCAGGAAGTCCACCACCGCCAGCCGCTGCGCGCTGCTCCACGGCGCCCCGTAGAACGACTCCGCGGTGCCGCGCCGCGCCGCGCCCGAGGGCCAGTCGCGCAGCAGCACCCCCGGGAAGCCCCGGTCGCCCTCGCCGCCCTGCCCCTGGCCCGGGCCGACCGGCGACAGCAGCTGCGCCAGGCTCTGCGCCGCGTAGAAGGTGCCCGCGCCGTCCACGCCCGCCAGCACCACCGCGCCGTACGAGCCGCCCGGGGTGGGCAGTTGGCCGGAGGCCAGCAGGTAGCCGCCCGAGGGCAGGCCCGCCAGCTGCGGCACCTCGGTGTCCTTGCGCCCGTTCGCCGCCGCCAGCAGCCGCAGCGCCCGGTCGACCGTCCCGCCCGCGCCCTCGTACGGGCCGCCCACGTGGACCACCAGCGAACCGGGGGCGGGCTGTTCGGGCGCCTGCGCCGCGGCCACCACCTGGGTCGCGCCCGCCCTGGCCAGCAGCGCCCGCACCGCGTCCACCGCCGGGCCGTCCGCGGAGTCCGCCAGCACCAGCGTCACCTGCCGGGGCACCGCCACCGGCCTACCGCCCGTCCGCAACTCCTGCGGGCGCGGGAACACCTGAGGATCCGTCAGCGAGCCCAGCGGCAGCGGGGCCTCGGCGGCGGCCGCGGGCTCCGCGGTGTCCGGCGCGGAGGCGACCGGGTCGTGGCGGACGGCCGCCTCCGCGGCGAAGCCCGGCGTCGGCAGCAGCAGCCCGCCGACCACCGCCGCCGCCGACAGCGTCGCCGCGGCCCGCAGCGTCCGGGCCCGCCGACCGGTGCGGCGCTCGGCCCGCACCGAGGCCAGCAGCGGCTCGGTGCCCTTGACGTCCGCGATGAAGCGGTCCGCGGCCCGCGGCGCCACCTGCCGCGCCGTCCGGGCCGCCGTCCGGCGGGCCGCCAGCGCCGCCGGGTGGTACAGCACCTCGCGCAGGGCCGCACTCCGCTCCAGACCCTGCCGCAGCCGACGCCCGGCCGCCACCGACACCCGCGCCTGCACCGGAGCCTCCTCGCCCGAAACGCCCAGCTCAACGGCCCCCCGCCGACCGGACCCGACCCCCCGCGGCCGTCCGGCCCGGCCCACCCCACCAGCTCCCCGCGTCCCTGTCAACGCCCTTGGCGGCTATGTCCGTTATCACCCGAAAAGGCCGGAGGTCGACCGTCGCGGCAACCGGGCGGCGGAACGTTCACCCGACCGGTGCGGGGCACGGGTCGTGTCGGTCGGGGTCGGGGGCGGGCGGCGCGGGTAGGACTGTGCCTGATGGCGTTCGGGAGCAGCGAGGACGGAGTGCGCTGGGTGGCCGCATACCTTGACCGCGAGCAGGCGGGTTTCGAGCAGGTCCCGGCGGAGGACAACCCGCCCGCCCCACCGGAGTTGGTGGCCCTGGCGCACGCGCACGGGGTGGACAGCAGCTACGACGCCGGGTCCGGCCCGGTCCAGGTCGGGGCGCGGACGCTGACCTCGGTGCTGGCCGCGCTCGGCGTCGACGCCGGGACGCCGGAGCTGGCCGCCCGGGCCCTGGAGCGGCACCGCGCGCAGAGCGCGCAGCGTCTGCTGCCGCCGACCGTGGTGGCCTGGCGGGGGCGGCGCACCGCACTCGACCTGCCCGCCGGGGCGGAGGTCCGGATCGAGCTCGAACAGGGCGGCGAGGACTGGGAGTTGACCGGCGAGCACGCCCACTGGCTGCCCGCCGACCTGCCGCTCGGGCGACACGTCCTGGCCGTCCGCGCGGACGGCCGCACCGGCCGCGCCACCCTGGTCGTCGCCCCCCTGCGGATCCCCGAGCCGCAGCGGCGCAGCTGGGGCTTCCTCGCCCAGCTGTACTCGGTGCTGAGCGAACGGTCCTGGGGCATGGGCGACCTGGCCGACCTCGCCGAGCTCGCCCAGTGGGCCGGCGCCGAACTCGGCGCGGGCTTCCTGCAGATCAACCCGCTGCACGCGGGCATGCCCGGCGCCCCCTCCGACCCGTCCCCGTACCGCCCGTCCTCGCGCCGCTTCGCCGACCCGGTGCACCTGCGGATCGAGGCGATCCCCGAGTACGCCCGGCACGAGGAGGTCCGCGACCTCTCCCGCCGGGCCCGGCTGCTGCGCGAGGAGGTGCTGGAGCACGACGCCCTGATCGACCGCGACTCGGTCTGGTCGCTCAAGCGCCAGGCCCTGGAACTGCTGCACACCGTGCCCCGCGGCGTCGGCCGGGAGGCCGCGTACCGGGCGTTCGTCCGGCGCGAGGGCGAGTGGCTGGAGCGGTACGCGGTGTGGAACGCGCTGGCCGAGGTGCACGGCGGCGGCTGGCACTCCTGGCCGAAGGGCCTGCGCCACCCCGCCGACCCGCACGTGGCCGCGGCCAAGGCCGAGTTGAAGGACCGGATCGAGTTCCACCGCTGGCTCGCCTGGCTGGTCGACGAACAACTGGGCGCCGCCCAGCGGGCCGCGACCGACGCGGGCATGCCGCTCGGCCTGATCCACGACCTCGCGGTCGGCGTCCACCCCGACGGCGCCGACGCCTGGGCCCTGCAGGACGTGCTGGCCCCCGGCATCTCCACCGGCGCCCCGCCGGACGCCTTCAACGCCCACGGCCAGGACTGGGGCCTGCCGCCCTGGAGGCCCGACGCCCTCGCCGAGGCCGGGTACGCCCCGTTCGCCGAACTGATCCGGGCCTCCGCCCGGCACGCCGGGGCGATCCGGATCGACCACGTGATGGGCCTGTTCCGGCTCTGGTGGGTCCCCGAGGGGGCCCGCCCCACCGAGGGCACCTACGTCCGCTACGACGCGGAGGCGATGCTCGCCGTCCTCGCCCTGGAGGCCCACCGGGCCGGCACCGCCGTGATCGGCGAGGACCTCGGCACCGTCGAGCCCGGCGTGCGCGAACGCCTCGCCGACCACGGCGTGCTGGGCACCTCCGTGCTCTGGTTCGAACGCGACTGGCGGGCGGGCGGCGCCGTGCTGCCCCCCGAACGCTGGCGCCCCGGCTGCCTGGCCACCCTCACCACCCACGACCTGCCCTCCACCGCCGCCCGGCTCACCGGCGAGCACGTCGAACTCCGCCACCGCCTCGGCCTGCTGGCCCGCCCGCTGAGCGAGGAACAGGACGCCGCGGCCGGGGAACTCGCCGACTGGCAGCGCGAACTGGTCCGGATCGGACTGCTCGCCGAGGGCGAACCCACCACCCCCGAGGCGCTGTACGCCTACCTGCTCGCCACCCCGGCCAAGCTGGTCGGCGTCTGGCTCCCCGACACCGTCGGCGACCCCCGCCCGCAGAACCTCCCCGGCACCTGGGACCAGTACCCCAACTGGCGCCTGCCGATCGCCGACGCCACCGGCACCCCCCGCACCCTGGACGCCCTCGCCACCGCCCCCGGCACCGCGGGCATCGCCGCCACCCTCGCCCCGCTCACCGCGCCGCCACCGGGACACGCCGACAGGCGCACCCCGCCGGGCGCGACCGTGTAGGGGGCCGGTACCTTGGGAAACGTGGACAAGAGGAACGCAATGCGCGCCGGTGCGGTCACCGCGGCGGCCACGCTGATGATGCTGATGTCGTCGCCCGCCATGGCCTTCGTGCGCGACGACGGCGACGACCCGGGTACCGGCCTGAGCGTCGGTCAGACCCTGGGCCTGTTCGTCGGCCTCCCGATCCTCGCCTTCGCGGTGATCGCGGGCCTCTGCATGATCCCCGGCAGCAAGAAGAAGTAACCGGCCCCGCAGCCGGACGACGGCGACCGCCGGATCCCGACCCGGTTCGGAGACCCGGCGGTCGCCTTCGCGTGTCCGGAGGGCCCCGCCAGGGGCTCGGGGAGAACGGCGGGATGCGCCATCAGGGGCTCGGGGAACGGCGAGTCCGTGCTGCTTCGGGCCGTAGTGACAGAACCCGAAGCCAATGGCACGCACCGGTAGTGCACCCGCAGCAGCCCCGGGCCCGCCGTTCCCCGAGCCCCTGAAGGGCCCCTCCGGGAGCCCGGCCTCAGCTCCACCCCTCCGTCGTCTCCTGCCGCCCGTCCGGGTGGATCGCCAGGGCCCGGACGCCCTTCGCGGCCAGCCACGGCAGGGCCCGCGGCGCGCCCATCGCGAACGCGGCGGTGGCGAGCGCGTCCAGGCGGGTGAGGTGCGGGCCGACCAGGCTGAGGGAGGCGAAGGACGCGGAGGGCAGGCCGGTGTGCGGGTCGATGACGTGCGGACCGCGCTCGGCGGTGCCGGAGGTGGCGACGGCCAGGTCGTGGCCGGTGACGACGCGGGCGAGCGCCCCCTCGCGGTGCGGGTCGGCGATGCCGATCCGCCAGGGCCCGCCCGCGGTCTGGACGTCCCCGCCGCCGCTGACGCAGTGCTGCGCGGAGCCGGACCCGCGCAGCGTCCGGGCGGCCTCCTTGACGGCCCAGCCCTTGACGTAGCCGCTGGGGTCGAGCCGTCCGCCGGGCCGGGCGGTGAAGTAGCCGCCGGTCTCGGCGCCGAGTTCCGCGCAGCGTTCCAGCACCCACCGCACCTCGGGGTCGGCCTCGGCGAGGGTGAGTTCCCCGCAGTCGAGCCGGCTGATCTCGCTCTCCGGCCGGTACGTCGAGAACAGCGCGTCGATCCGGTGCAGCCGCTGCACGGCACGCCGGAGCGCGGGGCCGGTCCCCGGCCCGGGATCGCGGACGGTGAAGGAGAAGACCGTCCCCATGACGTGCTCGACGTGCTTCGCGGCCGTCCGGCCCGTCACTGCTTCACCTGGTCGAGGGCGCTCTGCAGCGAGCGGGTGTAGCCCTCGCTGGTGTACGTCGCGCCGGAGACGACGTCGATGTCCGCGCTCTGCGCGGCGATCGCCTCCTGGTTCAGGACGGGGACGGCGTACTCGTTGATCTCCCGGTCGCGGCGGTCGCGGGTGGGGTACTGGACCACGTCGATCGTGCTGATCCGCCCGCCGGTCAGGGTGACCTTGACCTGCACCGGCCCGTACCGGGTGTCGACCGCGCTGCCGGTGACGGTCCGGGTGGACGCGTCGGTGCCCTGCGCGGTGTCCGCGGTGCTGCTCCCGCCGCCGCCCCCGGCGCCGGAGTTCGCGTTCGCGTTCGCGGAGGAGATGGCGTGGGTGGCGGCGGGGTCGTGGGGCTTGAGGGAGAGCAGCAGGACGACCCCGGCGGCGGTCGCGGAGGCGGTGATGACGGCGCGTCGCATGGTGGGGGACTCCTAGAGGGCGAAGGACTCGTGGTGGATGCGGTCGGCCCGGACCCCGGCGGCGCGCAGGGCGCGGACGGCGTCGGCGGTGAACTCCTCGGGGCCGCACAGGTAGACCTCGTGCCGGGCGAGACCGGGGACGAGCCGGCGCAGGGCCGCGCCGAGGTCGCCGACCTCGGCCCGGCCGCCGAGCAGTTCGTGCACGCGGACGCCGCGCTGCGCGGCGACGGCGGCCAGCTCGCGGCGGAACAGCACGTCCTCGGGGCGGCGGGCGCGCTGGACGAGGGTGAGCGGCCCGGGCAGGGTCTCGGCCAGCGCCCGCAGCGGCGTGACGCCGACGCCCGCGCCCAGCAGCAGCACCGGCCCGCCGCGGTGCCGCCGCGCGGTGAACGCCCCGTACGGGCCCTCGGCGCGGACCCTGGTGCCGGGGGCGAGCGCGGCGAGCGCCGCGCTGTGGCCGCCCAGGCCCTTGACGGTGAAGCGCAGGAAGCGCGGGTGCGGGGGAGCGGAGAGCGAGTACGGGTTGGCGGCCCAGCGCAGTTGCGGGGTGAGGAACTGGAGCCGGAAGAACTGCCCGGGTTCGGCCCGCAGCTCCTCCAGGCGCCGCCCGGTCAGGAACACCGAGACCACGCCGGGGCCCTCGGCCCGGACCTCGGCGACCTCCAGCCGGTGCCGCCGGTCGCGCAGGTACGGGCCCAGCAGCCGGTACCGGGCCAGGACGGCGGCGGTGCCGAAGTACAGCAGGTACCAGCCGGCCTTCGCGGGGCCGTCGACCAGGTCAGCGCCGGTGGTGAGCTGGTGGGCGAAGCCGAGCGCGACGGCCAGGTAGGTGGCCAGGTGCAGGTAGTACCAGGCCTCGTAGCTGAGCCGGCGGCGGGCGGCCCGGGCGGAGACCGCGCCGGTGCCGAGCAGCAGCAGGGTCGCGGCGGTGGCCTTCAGCATGTCGGGGAAGTGGAACACGATCTCCACGGTCTGGCCCCACAGGCCCCGCCCGTCGGTCAGCGCGTAGCCCCAGACGACGGTGAGCACGTGCGCGGTGACCAGCGAGACCAGGTAGCGGCCGCCGTACGCGTGCCAGCGGGCCAGCCGGTCGGCGCCGACCTCGCGCTCCAGCAGCGGGATCCGGGCCATCATCAGCAGCAGGACGGGCGCGGCGTACCCGGCGAGCAGCCCGGTGATCCGGCCCGCGCCGGTGAGCCAGTCGGCGGCGCCCGCCACCCGCGGGGTGTCGGCCCACCAGAGCGCGAGGACGCCGAGCGCACCGAGCGCGACCAGGACGACCGCACCGAGGCGGACGGTGTCCGGGTGCGGCGTGCGGTGCCGGGCGGCCCGGGCGGGGGTGGGAAGTGCGGTCAACGGGCCCTCCTTCGGTGGTACCGGGTCACGGTCGCACCGGAAGTTCTCAGTTCCCTATGAACAGATCGTCCGATCGATGGTCTGCGAAGGGTGTCCGCGCAGCTCGGAGGCCTGCTACCAGGGCTCGGGGCGGTCCGATGATCTCACCGCTTTCTCATCCCGGAACGGCAGAATGGCCCCATGCAGCACGCGGACACCCCCTGGCGGGTCCTGGTGGTCGACGACGAACCCGACCTGGTCGAGGTCCTCTGCGGCGCCCTGCGCTACGAGGGCTGGCAGGCCCGTGGCGTCACCGGCGGCCTGGACGCCGTCGCCACCGCCGCCGACTGGCAGCCGCACGCCGTGGTGCTCGACGTGATGCTCCCCGACTTCGACGGGCTCGAAGTGCTGCGCCGCATCCACACCACCGCCCCCGAGGTCCGCGTCCTGTTCCTCACCGCCCGCGACGCCGTCGAGGACCGGATCGCCGGGATCAGCGCGGGCGGCGACGACTACGTCACCAAGCCGTTCAGCCTGGAGGAGGTCGTGGTCCGCCTGCGCGGCCTGCTCCGCCGCGCCGCGCCCCCCGGCCCCACCACCCCCGGCACCCTCGCCGTCGGCGACCTGCGCCTGGACCCCGCCAGCCGGGAGGTCAGCCGCGGCGACGACCCCGTCGACCTCAGCCCCACCGAGTACGCCCTGCTGCGCTACCTGATGGAGCACCCCCGTCAGGTGCTCAGCAAGGCGCAGATCCTGGACGCCGTCTGGTCCTACGACTTCGGCGGCCAGGCCCACGTGGTCGAGCTGTACATCAGCTACCTGCGCCGCAAGATCGACGCCGGCCGGACCCCGATGATCCACACCGTCCGCGGCGCCGGGTACGTCCTGCGGGCGGCCGCCGGATGAACCGCCCCGCCGCCCCCCGCCCCGCCGCCCCCGACACCACCGCCTCCGCCACCGCCGCCCGCCCCGCCCGGCGAGGGCGCCGGCTCCGCCCCCGCACGCTGCGCTCCCGGATGGTGGCGGGCCTGCTCGTCCTGCTCGCCCTGATCTGCGCGGGCATCGGCGTGGCCACGTGCGAGGCGCTCCGGCACTTCCTGGTCGTCCGCCTCGACCAGCAGCTCTCCGCCGCCGGGGGCCGCTACGCCGCCAGCCTCGAACACCCCGGCCAGGACGGCCACGACACCCGCGGCCAGGCCCCCGGCACCTTCGGCGCCCGCCTGGTCGACGGCGGCGTCACCCACGCCTCGGTGGTCTGCGGCGCGATGGCCGGGGACGAGGACGACCACGCCGACGACACCGAGAGCACCGGGGAGGCCGACGCCGCCGTCCCGCTCGCCGCCGCCGACCTGGGCGCCCTGCGCGCCCTGCCCGTCGACGGCCGCCCCCGCGACCTCCGGCTCTCCCGCCTCGGCCCCTACCGGGTCGCCGCCGTCGCCGGGGACGACCACGACACCCTGGTCACCGGCCTGCCGCTGCACCCCGTCGACGAGACCGTCCGGCACCTGCTGCGGATCGAACTCGTGGTCTTCGCCGCCGCCCTCGCCGCCGCCGCGGCCGCCGGGACCCTCGCCGTCCGGATCGCCCTGCGCCCCCTGGACCGGGTCGTCGCCACCGCCGAACGGGTCTCCGCCCGCCCGCTCGCCAACGGCGTGGTCGACCTGGCCGAACGCGTCCCCGACGACGACCCGCGCACCGAGGTCGGCCGGGTCGGCACCGCCCTCAACCGCCTGCTCGGCCACGTCGAGGACGCCCTGACCCGCCGTCAGAACGTCGAGGAGCGGCTGCGCGCGTTCGCCGCCGACGCCAGCCACGAACTGCGCAACCCGGTCGCCACCGTCCGCGGCCACGCCGAACTCGCCCTCCGGCACCCCGGCCCCGTCCCCGCGCCCGTCCGGCACTCGCTGGAACGCATCAGCGCCGAGTCCCGCCGGATGGGCACCATCGTCGAGGACCTGCTGCTGCTCGCCCGCCTGGACGCCGGACGCCCGCTCGCCGTCCAGGACACCGACCTCACCCGGATCGCCCTCGACTGCACCGCCGACGCGCGGGCCGCCGCCCCCGGCCACCGCTGGCTGCTCGAACTGCCCGCCGAACCCGTCACCGTCCCCGGCGACCCGCACCGCCTCGCCCAGGTCGTCACCAACCTGCTGGCCAACGCCCGCACCCACACCCCCGACGGCACCACCGTCACCCTCCGCCTCGACCCCGCCGGCCGGCTCACCGTCACCGACGACGGCCCCGGCATCCCGCCCGAACTCGCCCCCCACGTCTTCGAGCGCTTCACCCGCGGCGACCGCGCCCGCTCCCGCCGCACCGGCTCCACCGGCCTCGGCCTCGCCATCGTCCAGGCCGTCGTCCACGCCCACCGCGGCACCGTCACCCTCGACAGCACCCCGGGCCGCACCACCTTCACGGTGACACTGGGAAACACGTAGGGGCTCGGGGAACTCTTCGGCGGACGAGCGCGCACAACAGGGGCTCGGGGAACGGCGAGTCCGAGCTGCCGGCGGCCGGAGCCCACCGGGGGTCCGTGCTGCTCCGGGCCGTGGTGACAGAACCCGGAGCAACCGCACGCCCCGGCGGTGGACCGCCGGCAGCCCCGGGCCCGCCGTTCCCCGGGCCCCTGGTTCCTCAGCGGTCCGCGGCCTGCGCCTTCAGCGCCCGCTCCACGCCCGCCCGGGCCTCGACGACCTGGCGGCGCAGCGCCGGAGCCGGGTCCGCGGAGGCGAGCCACGCGTCGGTGGCGTCCAGGGTGGCCTGCGAGACCGCGTAGGAGGGGTAGAGCCCGCCGATGATCTGCTGGGAGATCTCGTGGCTGCGGGTCTCCCACACCTGCTTGACCGAGGCGAAGTACTTCTCGGTGTAGGGGGCCAGCAGCTCCCGCTGGTCGGGCTGCTGGAAGCCCGCGATCACGGCCTCCTGGACGTAGTTGGTCAGGGTGTCGGAGTCGACCACCGACTCCCAGGCCTCGGCCTTGGCCTCGGCGGTGGGCCGGGCCGCGCGGCAGGTCGCGGCGTGCTCCTGCCCGGAGGAGGTGTTGTCGCGGGCGAGTTCGGCCTCGATCGCCGCCTCGTCGGCGCGCCCGGTGGCGACCAGCCGGCCGAGCAGGCTCCAGCGCAGTTCGGTGTCGACGGCCAGGCCGTCGATCTCCACGCTGCCGTCCAGCAGCCCGGCCAGCAGGGCGAGTTGCTCGTCGGTGCGGGCGGCGCCGGCCAGCGTGCGGGCCCAGGCGAGCTGGTGGTCGCTGCCCGCGGGGGCGGCGCGCAGGGCGCTCTCCGCGGCGGCGGCCCAGCGCTGCAGGCCGGTCTCGCGCCAGGCGGGGTCGGCGTACAGCTCCAGGGCGAGCTTGACCTGGCGCTGCACGGACTGGACCACGCCGATGTCGCTCTCGCGCTGCAGGCCGGAGAGGGCGAGCGCGAGGTAGTCGCGGGTGGCGAGTTCGCCGTCGCGGGTCATGTCCCAGGCGGAGGCCCAGCACAGGGCGCGCGGCAGCGAGTCGGCGAAGTCGCCGAGGTGCGCGGTGACGACGGCGAGCGAGTCGGCGTCGAGCCGGACCTTCGCGTAGGAGAGGTCGTCGTCGTTGAGCAGCAGCACGGCGGGCCGCTTGCGGCCGGTCAACTGCGGGACGGCGGTGCGCTCGCCGTCGACGTCGAGCTCGATCCGGTCGGTGCGCACCAGGTTGCCGTCGACCAGCTCGTACAGGCCGACCGCGATCCGGTGCGGGCGCAGTACGGCCTCGCCGCGGGCGCCGGCGGGCAGCGCGGGGGCCTCCTGCAGGACGGCGAAGGACTCGACGGTACCGTCCGCGGCGACCGACAGCTCGGGCCGCAGCACGTTGATGCCCGCGGTCTCCAGCCAGGCCTTGGACCAGGTCCGCAGGTCGCGGCCGCTGGCCTCCTCCAGGGCGCCGAGCAGGTCGGCGAGGCGGGTGTTGCCCCAGGCGTGGCGCTTGAAGTAGGCGCGCACGCCCTGGAAGAAGGCGTCCTGGCCGACGTAGGCGACCAGCTGCTTGAGCACCGAGGCGCCCTTGGCGTAGGTGATGCCGTCGAAGTTGACCTGGACGTCCTCCAGGTCGTTGATCTCCGCCATGATCGGGTGGGTGGAGGGCAGTTGGTCCTGCCGGTACGCCCAGGTCTTCATCTGGTTGGCGAAGGTGGTCCAGGAGTGCGGCCACTTGGAGCCGGGGGCCTCGGCCTGGCAGACGACCTCGGCGAAGGTGGCGAAGGACTCGTTCAGCCACAGGTCGTTCCACCACTCCATGGTGACGAGGTCGCCGAACCACATGTGGGCGAGCTCGTGCAGGATGGTCGCGGCGCGGGCCTCGTAGGAGGCGTCGGTGACCTTGGAGCGGAAGACGTACTGGTCGCGGAAGGTGACGGCGCCCGCGTTCTCCATCGCGCCCGCGTTGAACTCCGGGACGAACAGCTGGTCGTACTTGGCGAACGGGTAGGGGAAGTCGAACTTCTCCTGGAAGTAGTCGAAGCCCTGCCGGGTCACCGCGAAGATCGCGTCGGCGTCCAGGTGCTCGCGCAGCGAGGGACGGCAGTACACGCCGAGGGGCACGTGCTGGGCGCCGTTGTCGTAGCTGTCGAAGACGCCGACGTACGGTCCGGCGACCAGCGCGGTGATGTAGGTGGACATCCGGGGGGTGGGCTCGAAGGTCCACACCCGGGTGTCGCCGTCGCCGACGGGCTCGGGGGTGGGGGAGTTGGAGACCACGACCCACCCGGCGGGGGCGGTGACGGTGAAGGCGAAGGTGGCCTTGAGGTCGGGCTGCTCGAAGCTGGCGAAGACGCGGCGGGCGTCGGGCACCTCGAACTGGGTGTAGAGGTAGGTCTCGCCGTCGGCGGGGTCGACGAAGCGGTGCAGGCCCTCGCCGGTGTTGGTGTAGGCGCAGTCGGCGACGACCCGCAGCTCGTTCTCGGCGGCCAGGTCGGGCAGCGCGATGCGGCTGTCGGAGAAGTTCTCCAGCGGCAGGGCGCGGCCGTTGAGGACGATCTCGGTCACGGCGGGGGCGACCAGGTCGATGAAGGTGGAGGCGCCGGGTTCGGCGGCGGTGAACCGGACCACGGTGGTGGACCGGAAGGTGCCGCCCGCGCGCGCGGAGCTCAGGTCGAGCTCGATCTCGTACGCGTCCACGGCCAGGAGTGCGGCCCGGGTGCGGGCCTCCTCACGGGTCAAGTTGGTGCCAGGCACTCGCAGGACTCCTTCGTCAGGGCTCGGGTTACCGGGAATCCTCCCATGCGAGTAACGATCCGTGTTCGGGCTTGACTCCCCCTGCGAGCAGTGC
This sequence comes from Kitasatospora sp. NPDC001540, assembly GCF_042894345.1. Classification (NCBI taxonomy): domain Bacteria; kingdom Bacillati; phylum Actinomycetota; class Actinomycetes; order Kitasatosporales; family Streptomycetaceae; genus Kitasatospora; species Kitasatospora sp. NPDC001540. Next base: position 266,648 of record NZ_JBIAVO010000005.1, on the reverse strand, counting down.
CGGAGCATAGAGTTCAGAAGTTGAAGCTGAACTTCTCACGAACAGCAAGCGCGCCCTGGAGGGTGGAACATGTCGACGGACACACCGGGATCGCAGTCCTCGCTGCACCGGGCGAATCTCGAACGGGTGCTGCGAGCGGTGCGGATGGCCGGTTCGCTGACCCAGGCGGAGATCGCCCGGGGCACGGGGCTGTCGGCCGCGACGGTGTCCAACATCGTCCGCGAGCTCAAGGAGTCCGGCACCGTGGTGGTGGCCGACACCTCCTCGGGCGGGCGGCGGGCGCGCAGCGTGTCGCTGAGCGGGGACGCCGGGATCGTGGTCGGCGTGGACTTCGGGCACACCCACCTGCGGGTGGCGGTGGGCAACCTGGCGCACCGGGTGCTGGCCGAGGAGAGCGAGCCGCTGGACGTGGACGTCTCCGCCCAGCAGGGCTTCGACCGGGCCGAGCGGATGGTGGAGCGGCTGCTGGCCCAGGCCGGCTTCCCGGCGGACAAGGTGATCGGGGTGGGCCTGGGCGTGCCGGGCCCGATCGACGTGGAGACCGGGGCGCTGGGTTCGACCGCGATCCTGCCGGGCTGGACGGGCGTGATGCCGGGCCAGGAGCTGTCCGTCCGGCTGGGCATGCCGGTGCACGTGGACAACGACGCCAACCTGGGCGCGCTGGGCGAGCTGGTCTGGGGCGCCGGGCGGGGCCTGGGCGACCTGGCGTACATCAAGGTGGCCAGCGGCGTGGGCGCCGGCCTGGTCATCAACAGCCAGATCTACCGGGGCCCGGGGGGCACCGCGGGCGAGATCGGGCACATCGTGCTGGACGAGGCGGGGCCGGTGTGCCGCTGCGGCAACCGCGGCTGCCTGGAGACCTTCGTGGGCTCCCGCTACCTGCTCAACCTCTTGAACGCCAACCACCCGGGCGAGCTGAGCCTGAGCAAGGTGGTGCAGCTGGCCCAGCGGGGCGACCTGGGCTGCCGCCGGGTGATCGCCGACGCGGGACGGCAGATCGGCATGGGCGTGGCGACCCTGTGCAACCTGCTCAATCCCCGCCGGGTGATCCTCGGCGGCGACCTCGCCGAGGCCGGTGACCTGGTGCTTTCCCCGATCCGGGACTCGGTGGCGCGGTACGCGATCCCCAGCGCGGCCCGGCAGTTGTCGGTCGTCCCGGGGACGCTGGGCGGCCGGGCCGAGGTGCTCGGCGCGCTGGCCCTGGTGATGAGCGAGATGGGGGAGACGGGGGTGCTCTGAGTCACCCGCCGACCGGTCGGAAGGCTCGCTCGGTATCGAGTGAGCCTTCAGGAAGATAACGAAAGGGTTTGGATCCGGGGCCTCCCGGTTTTACTTATTGACGTCAAGCTTGTTAACGGGGTTGACTCCTGCCCACCTCGCCGCAACAGTTCGCGGCTCTGTCAGGGAGGCTCCCCCCACCATGAACGCAATGATGCGTCGCGTCGCCGTCGGCACTGTCGCTGTTTCGATGGCTCTGACCATGGCCGCCTGCGGCAAGGCCGGCGACGACAAGAAGAGCAGCGACGCAGGTTCGAGCAACAACAAGTCGATCGGCCTGCTCCTGCCGGAGAACGCGTCCTCGACCCGCTACGAGTCCTTCGACAAGCCGTTCATCGAGGCCAAGGTCAAGGAGCTGTGCGCCGACTGCAAGGTCGAGTACAACAACGCCGAGGGCTCCGCGGCCAAGCAGAAGCAGCAGTTCGACACCCTGATCGCCCAGGGCGTCAAGGTGATCATCCTCGACGCGTTCGACGCCAAGTCCACCCAGGCCTGGGTGGCCGACGCGGCGAAGAAGGGCGTCAAGGTCATCGCGTACGACCGCCTGGCCACCGGCCCGGTCTCCTCCTACGTCTCCTTCGACAACGAGAAGGTCGGCGAGCTGCAGGGCCAGGCCCTGGTCGACGCGCTGGGCGCCAAGGCCGCCGACGCCAACGTCGTGATGATCAACGGTGACGACGCCGACCCGAACGCCGGCAAGTTCAAGGCCGGTGCGCACAAGGTCCTGGACGGCAAGGTCAAGAAGATCGTCTACGAGCAGAGCGGCGAGTGGAAGCCCACCGTCGCGGGCCAGAAGGTCGGCGCCGCGATCTCGCAGCTCGGCAAGGACGGCTTCCAGGCCGTCTACTCCGCCAACGACGGCATGGCCGCCGCGATCATCACCCAGCTGAAGTCCCAGGGCATCAACGTCCCGGTCGGCGGCCAGGACGCGGGCCTCGACGCCATCCAGCGCCTCGTCTCCGGCGACCAGGCCTACACCATCTACAAGGCCTACAAGCCGCTGGCCGACTCGGCCGCCGAGCTCGCCGTCGACCTGCTGCAGGGCAAGGACATCAAGTCCGTGGCCTCGTCGACCATCGACAGCGACACCGACAAGAACATCCCGGCCAAGCTGCTGGACCCGAAGGTCGTCACCAAGGCGAACATCAAGGACACCGTGGTCGCCGACGGCCTCTACAAGGTCGCGGACATCTGCACCGCCGACTACGCCGCTGCCTGCACCGCGGCCGGCCTGCAGTAGCAGCCGCCGGGCGGGGGCTCCCTGACCACCCGGGAGCCCCCGCCCGCACCTGCTCCACCCCCCCAGCACCACGCACTACGCACTACCCCGCGTGCCCGGCCCGGCACGCGGGACGGCCGTGCCGGAAACGTCAGGTCCGGTACGGGACTCAAGGAGTTGGTTCACGTGACAGGCGCACCCGTACTGGCGTTGCGCGGGGTCTCCAAGCGCTTCGGTGCCGTTCAGGCGCTCACCGACGTGCACTTGGAGGTCCACGCGGGCGAGGTCGTCGCCCTGGTCGGCGACAACGGTGCCGGCAAGTCCACCCTGGTGAAGACCATCGCGGGCGTCCACCCGATCGACGAGGGCGTCATCGAGTGGGAGGGCAAGGCGGTCAACATCAACCGCCCGCAGGACGCCCAGCAGCTCGGCGTCGCCACCGTCTACCAGGACCTCGCGCTCTGCGACAACCTCGACGTGGTCGGCAACCTCTTCCTCGGCCGCGAGCTCAAGCGCTTCGGCACCCTGGACGAGGTCGCGATGGAGAAGCGCGCCCGCGAGCTCCTCGACACCCTGTCGATCCGCATCCCCAGCGTCCGCATCCCGATCGCGGGCCTCTCCGGCGGTCAGCGCCAGGTGGTCGCGATCGCCCGCGCCCTGGTCGGCGACCCCAAGATCGTCATCCTGGACGAGCCCACCGCGGCCCTCGGCGTCGAGCAGACCGCCCAGGTCCTGGACCTGGTCGAGCGGCTCCGCCAGCGCGGCCTCGGCGTGATCCTGATCAGCCACAACATGGCCGACGTCAAGGCCGTCGCGGACACCGTCGCGGTGCTCCGCCTGGGCCGCAACAACGGCAGCTTCGAGGTGGCCAGCACCTCGCACGAGGAGATCATCTCCGCCATCACCGGCGCCACCGACAACGCGGTGACACGTCGTCAGGCCCGAATCGCGGAGGAAGCCAAGTGAGCACCGAGACCCCCACCACTCCCGCCCCCGCGGTGGACCCGCGCCTGCTGGTCCGCAAGGAGGGCCTGGCCGGCTACTTCGACGAGTTCACCCGCAAGATCCGCAGCGGTGAGCTCGGTTCGCTGCCGGTGGTCGTCGGCCTGATCATCATCGCCGCGATCTTCCAGTTCAAGACCGGCACCTTCCTCAACGCCAACAACCTCACCAACATCACCAAGTGGATCGCGGGCCCCGGCCTGATCGCGGTCGGCGTGGTGTTCGTGCTGCTGCTGGGCGAGATCGACCTCTCGCTCGGCTCGGTGGCGGGCGCCACCGCCGCCATCACCTCGGTGCTGTCGGTGCGCCAGGGACTGAACGAGTGGCTCGCCATCGTGCTGGCCATCGCCTCCGCGATCGCCATCGGCGCCCTGCACGGCTACTTCTTCGCCAAGATCGGCGTCCCCGCGTTCGTCGTCACCCTGGCCGGCATGCTGGCCTGGAACGGCCTGCAGATGCTCGTCCTGGGCGAGCTCGGCACCGTCAACAACCCGATGGACGGCGTGGTCGCCAACCTGGACACCTACTTCCTGGGCGACGGCGACATCGTCTGGGCCTGGCTGTTCGCGATCCTCGCCATCGTGCTGTTCGCCGGCGGCCAGCTGCTCGACTCCCGCCGCCGCTCCGCGGCCGGCCTGCCCTCCCGCCCGCTCAGCGAGATCGCGCTGCGCACCGGCGTCATCGGCGTCGTGCTGCTGGTCGCCGCCTACATGCTCAACCAGGACAGCGGCCTGCCGCTGCCCCTGGTGATCCTGGTCAGCGTCGTCGCGCTCGGCGACTTCGTGCTGCGCCGCACCGGCTACGGCCGGCAGATCTTCGCGGTCGGCGGCGGCATCGAGGCGGCCCGCCGCGCGGGCATCAACGTCGCCTGGGTCCGGATCTCGGTCTACATGATCTCGGCCGGCCTGGCCGGCTTCGGCGGCCTGTTCATCGCCTCCCAGCAGGGCTCCGCGGACAAGGCGCTGGGCAGCGGCAACGTGCTGATGAGCGCCATCGCCGCCGCCGTCATCGGCGGCACCAGCCTCTTCGGCGGCCGCGGCAAGACCTGGTCGGCGCTGCTCGGCGCGCTGGTCATCCAGTCCATCACCACCGGCCTGGACATGGTCCACGCGCAGCAGGCCATCCAGTACATGATCACCGGCGCGGTGCTGCTGGCCGCGGTGGTCCTGGACTCGGTCTCCCGCCGCACCCAGAAGTCCCACGGCCGCGGCTGACCCCCTGCCCGACCCCGAACCGCGCGAGCCGCGCCCCATACCAGGGGCCGGTCGCGCGGTTCGGCGCGTTCGGCCCACGGCCACCCGAAGAGCTGGACGGGTTGCCCGCCGCACTACGGACCGGTAATGGACATTAGACTCAAGCGGGGCGTACGCCCTCCGGGCCCATGCGGGCGCGAGAACTTGGACGAGGAGGAACGGGTGGCCCTGCTGACCCGCATTCGGGGACCGCGCGATCTCGATCGACTCACGCCCGCGCAGCTGTCGGCGCTCGCCGAGGAGATCCGCGGCTTCCTGGTGGAGGAGGTCTCGAAGACCGGCGGCCACCTCGGCCCCAACCTCGGCGTGGTCGAGCTGACGCTCGCGATGCACCGGGTCTTCGACTCGCCGCGCGACCGCATCCTCTTCGACACCGGACACCAGAGCTACGTCCACAAGCTGCTGACCGGCCGCCAGGACTTCTCCCGGCTCAAGATGAAGGGCGGCCTGTCCGGCTACCCCTCGCGCGCCGAGTCCGAGCACGACGTGATCGAGAACTCGCACGCCTCCACCGTCCTCGGCTACGCGGACGGCCTGGCCAAGGCCAACAAGATCCAGGGCCACAAGGACCGCCCCGTGGTCGCGGTGATCGGCGACGGCGCGCTCACCGGCGGCATGGCCTGGGAGGCGCTCAACAACATCGCCGACAGCCGCGACCTGCCGATCGTCATCGTCGTCAACGACAACGAGCGCTCCTACTCGCCGACCATCGGCGGCCTCGCCAACCACCTCTCCACCCTGCGCACCACCCAGGGCTACGAGCGCTTCCTGTCCTGGGGCAAGGAGGCGCTGCAGCGCACCCCCGTGGTCGGCCAGGCGATGTTCGACACCCTGCACGGCGCCAAGAAGGGCCTGAAGGACTTCATCGCCCCGCAGGGCATGTTCGAGGACCTCGGCCTCAAGTACATCGGCCCGATCGACGGCCACGACCTGCAGGCCCTGGAGTCCGCCTTCACCAAGGCGCGCGGCTTCGGCGGCCCGGTCATCGTGCACTGCATCACCGAGAAGGGCCGCGGCTACCACGCCGCCGAGAACAACGACGAGGACCGCTTCCACGCGGTCGGGGTGATCCACCCCGACACCGGCCTGCCGGTGAAGACCGCCGGCAAGGACTGGACGTCCGTGTTCGGCGAGGAGATGGTCGCGCTCGGCCGCGAGCGCCGCGACCTGGTCGCGATCACCGCCGCGATGCTGCACCCCGTCGGCCTGGCCCCGTTCGCCAAGGCCTACCCCGAGCGGACCTTCGACGTCGGCATCGCCGAGCAGCACGCCGCGGTCTGCGCGGCCGGCCTGGCCACCAACGGCCTGCACCCGGTCGTCGCGGTCTACGCGACCTTCCTGAACCGGGCCTTCGACCAGGTCCTGATGGACGTGGCGCTGCACAAGCTCGGCGTCACCTTCGTGCTCGACCGGGCCGGCGTCACCGGCACCGACGGCGCCTCGCACAACGGCATGTGGGACATGTCGATCCTGCAGGTCGTCCCCGGCCTGCGACTGGCCGCCCCGCGCGACGCCGAGCAGGTCCGCCTGCAGCTGCGCGAGGCCGTCGAGGTGGCCGACGCCCCCACCGTGGTCCGCTACTCCAAGGGCAACGTCGGCCCGGCGGTGCCCGCCGTCGGCCAGGTCGGCGGCATGGACGTGCTCCGCCGCAGCGAGGGCGGCTCCGCGGACGAGGCCGCCGACGTGCTGATCGTCTCGGTCGGCGCAATGGCCCCGATCTGCCTGGAGGCCGCCGAACTGCTCGCCGAACGGGGCGTCACCAGCACCGTCGTCGACCCGCGCTGGGTCAAGCCGGTGGACGCCGCGCTGCCCGGCCTGGCCGCCCAGCACCGCCTGGTGGTCACCGTCGAGGACAACGGCCGGGCCGGCGGCGTCGGCTCCGCGATCGCCCAGGCGCTGCGCGACGCCGACGTGGACGTCCCGCTGCGCGACTTCGGCATCCCGCAGGAGTTCCTCGACCACGCCTCGCGCGCCGAGATCATGGCGGAGATCGGGTTGACCGGACCGGCGATCGCCCAGAAGATCGAAGCGCTGATCAGCGCCCGTTCCTTCGCCCGGAGCTGACCCTCCGGAACCTCCGTGGGCGCACCGTCCGGGAACCGCACGACGGCTCCCGGACGGTGCGCCCACTGTCGGACCGTCACACCCATTCCCGGACCGGCACCCCTCCGCCCGTTCGCGCCCGGTAGGTTGTCACCCGTGCCCATCACCACCACGAGCCGCCCACGTGCCCTCGCCGACCGCCTCCACGGGCACGTCCGCGCCGGGTACTGGACCAGACTGGTCCCGCTGCTCGCGGTGCTGGCCACCGTCACCCACTTCCCCTCCTTCCTGCGCCCCGTGTGGAGCCCCGACGAGGGCTACCTCGCCACCCAGGCCCGGATGCTCGCCGACGGCGGCGTCCTCTACGACACCGTCGTCGACCGCAAGCCCCCGCTGCTGCCCTGGCTGTACGAGGCCTGCTTCGCGCTGTTCGGCTCCGTCTCGCTCTGGCCGCTGCGCGCCCTCGCGATCGGCGCCCACCTCACCACCGCCGTCCTGCTCGCCTCCATCGCCCGCGGCCGCTGGGGCGACCGGGCCGGACGCTACGCGGGCGTCTTCTACCTCCTGGTCTCCATCGGCCTCTCCCCGGAGGACACCCAGGCCGCGACCTTCGAGGTCTTCATGCTGCCCGCCATGGTGCTCGCCTTCCGCTACGCGGAACGCCGCCGCTGGCTGGCCGCCGGCATCGCCGTCGCCCTCTGCTCCCTCACCAAGCAGACCGGCGGCGCCGTCATGCTGCCCGTCCTGTGGATGCTCCTGCAGGACACCCGCCGCCGCGGCGTCCCCTGGCCCTCGGCCCTCGCCAAGATCGGCTTCGGCTTCGCCCTCCCGATAGCGCTCGTCGCCGCCATCCTCACCAAGCCCAAGGGCTTCCTCTTCTGGGTCGTCACCGGCTCCGGCGACTACGCCGGGCTCGGCTCCAACTGGCCCCAGATGCTCGGCCGCGCCCTCGGCAACTCGGCCATCCTGATGAGCGCCGGACTGGCCTTCCTGCTGCCCTACGCCCACCGCCTGTGGCTGCGCCACCGCCACCGCCCCGTGCCCGCCCGCGGCCCCGAGCGCGGCTCCACCGCCGACCTGTGGGTGTGGCTGCTCTCCTCGGTCATCGCGGTCTCGGTCGGCTTCCACTTCTTCGGCCACTACTACCTCCAGCTGATGCCCCCGCTGGTCCTGCTCGGCATCGGCGCCGTCGCCACCTCCGCCGTCCCCTGGCGCCCCGTCGCCGCCTACTCCGCCCTCGCCAGCACCGTCTTCCTCGCCCTCGCGGTCTTCTGGCCCGGCCAGCGCCTCACCCAGACCACCGAGGTCGCCACCGCCGTCGCCGCCCAGACCACCCCCAAGGACACCGTCCTGGTCTGGGGCATGCACCCCGAGCTCTACTGGCTCGCCGACCGCCGCCCCGCCAGCCGCTACCTCACCGCCGGCTTCCTCACCAACTTCAGCGGCGGCAAGGGCGGCGAGAAGGTCGGCGAACAGTACTCGGTCTCCGACGCCTGGCAGACCTTCGACAACGAGATCACCACCAACGGCCTCCCCGAGGTCTTCGTCGACGACTCCGGCACCGCCCCCTACCAACCCGACAAGGTCCCCCGCATCGCCAGCCTCCTCGACACCTACTACGAGGTCGTCGGCGTCACCGGGGACACGGTCATCTACCGCCTCAAGAAGAAATAGGCTCCGCCACGAACGCCCCTGCACGAACGCCCCTGCACGAACGCCCCTGCACGAGGGCCCCGTCAGGGGCCCGGGGAACGGCGGGTCCGAGCTGCTGACGGCCGGAGCCCACCGGAGGGCCGTGCTGCTTCGGGCCGTAGTGACAGAACCCGAAGCCACGGCACGCACCGGCAGTGAACCGCCGACAGCCCCGGGCCCGTCGTTCCCCGGGCCCCTGGTTGTGCCCCCGGCCGCCTAGGCGGCCCACCCGGCCAGCGCAGCGACCAGCGGCTCCGCCCGGAACGCCGGGTGCGGCGGTTCCGGGCAGCCCGGCAGTTCCACCGCGCCGGGGACGAGGCCCAGCAGCGCGTCGGCTGTGCGGCGCTGGTGGACGGGGTTCTCCGGGGTCGCGGGCAGCACCGCCACCGGCAGCCGCAGCCCGGCGAGTTCCGCGTCGGTGACGCCCCGCAGCGTCTCCCCGGCGAGCAGCCCGGCCGCCTCCGGCAGCGCCGCGCGGATCCGCCCGTCCAGCCGCCCGTCGCCCGCCGTGGCGGGCCAGGCCAGGACCAGGGCCCGGACGCGTTCCGGCACCGCCAGGGCCAGCCGGACCGCCGCCGAGCAGCCGTTGGAGCCGCCGACCAGGACGACCGGCGGCCCGTCCGGCAGCCGCGCGGCCAGGTGCGCCGCCTCCGCCGCCCAGCTCCCGGCCCGCATCGCCCGGTCGGGCGCGGCCACCGCGACCCCGGCCGCCCGCAGGCCGTCCACCACCCCGGGCCGCTCCCAGAACGCGGCCGCGTCCATCGGTTCGTCCCACAGCCCGCCGTGCACCAGCACCAGCACGCGCCCCTCCGCTCCTCCGCACGCCCCGAAAGACCGGCAGCGTACAGAGAAAAGCCGCCGGGCGGCACCCCGTCCCGTCAGGAACGAGGCGCCGCCCGGCGGGCGGTGCGGGAGGCGGTGCGTCAGGCGGGGACCGAAGCCAGGCCGGGGGCCAGGAACTTCTTGCCGTTGACGCGCTCGGAGACGCCCTCGCGGTCGAGGTACGGGGTGATGCCGCCGAGGTGGAAGGGCCAGCCGGCGCCGGTGATCATGCAGAGGTCGATGTCCTGGGCCTCGCCGACCACGCCCTCCTCCAGCATCAGGCCGATCTCCTGGGCGACGGCCTCCAGGGCGCGGGCGCGCACCTGCTCCTCGGTGAGGACGCTGTCGCCGAAGCTGAGCAGCGCCAGCACCTCGGGGTCGAGGACCTGGGCGCCGTCCTGCCAGACGTAGAAGCCGCGCTTGCCGGCCTCGACGACCTTGCCGAGGTTCGCGGAGACGGCGAACCGCTCCGGGAAGGCGCCGTGCAGGGTCTCGGAGACGTGCAGGGCGATGGCCGGGCCGACCAGTTCGAGCAGGGCGATCGGGGACATCGGCAGGCCGAGCGGCTTCACCGCGGCCTCGACGGTCTCGAACGGGGTGCCCTCGTCGATGATGCTCTGGATCTCGCCCATGAAGCGGGTCAGGATCCGGTTGACCACGAACGCGGGGGCGTCCTTGGCCAGCACCGCGGTCTTCTTCAGCTTCTTGGCCACGCCGAACGCGGTGGCCAGCGAGGCGTCGTCGGTCCTCTCGGCCCGGACGATCTCCAGCAGCGGGAGGATCGCGACCGGGTTGAAGAAGTGGAAGCCGACCACGCGCTCCGGGTGCTGGAGCTTGGAGGCCATCTCGGTGACCGACAGCGAGGAGGTGTTGGTGGCCAGGATCGCGGTCGGCGAGACCACCGCCTCCAGCTCCGCGAACACCTTCTGCTTGACGCCCATCTCCTCGAAGACGGCCTCGATCACGAAGTCGGCGTCGCCGAACGCGACGGCCTTGTCGAGGTGGCCGGAGACCAGGCCCTTGAGCTTGTTGGCCTTGTCCTTGCCGATCCGGCCCTTGTCGAGCAGCTTGTCGATCTCGGCGTGGACGTAGCCGACGCCCTTGTCGATCCGCTCCTGGTCGATGTCGGTGAGCACCACCGGCACCTCCAGGCGGCGCGCGAACAGCAGCGCCAGCTGGGAGGCCATCAGGCCGGCGCCGACCACGCCGACCTTGCTCACCGGGCGGGCCAGCGACTTGTCCGGCGCGCCGAACGGCCGCTTGGCGCGGCGCTGCACCAGGTTGAAGGCGTACAGCCCGGCGCGCAGCTCGCCGCTCATGATCAGGTCGGCGAGCGCGGCGTCCTCCGCGTCGAAACCGGCCTGCAGGTCGCCGTCCTTGACCTGCTGGATGATGTCGAGCGCCTTGTACGCGGCCGGGGCGGCCCCGTGCACCTTGGCGTCGGCGACCCAGCGGCCCCACAGCACGGCGTCGTCCCAGGCCTTGCCGCGGTCGAACTCCTCGCGCTCGACGGCGACCTCGCCGGTGAGGACCTTGGCGGCCCACAGCAGCGACTGCTCCAGGAAGTCGGCCGGCTCGAAGATCGCGTCCGCGATGCCGAGCTCGAAGACGTCCTTGCCCTTGAGCTGCTTGTTCTGCGCCATCGCGTTCTCGACGATGACCTTGACCGCCTTGGCGGGACCGATCAGGTTCGGCAGCAGGGTGCAGCCGCCCCAGCCGGGCACCAGGCCGAGGAAGACCTCGGGCAGCGAGAACGCCGGGACGCCCGCGCTGACGGTGCGGTAGGTGCAGTGCAGGCCGACCTCGACGCCGCCGCCCATCGCCGCGCCGTTGTAGAACGCGAAGGACGGGACGGGCAGCGCGGCGATCCGCTTGAAGACGTCGTGGCCGCCCTTGCCGATGGCCAGCGCGTCGGAGTGCTCCTTGAGCAGCTCGACGCCCTTGAGGTCGGCGCCGACCGCGAAGATGAACGGCTTGCCGGTGATCGCGACCGCGACCACCTCGCCCGCGGCCGCCTCCGCCTCGACCCGGTCCAGCGCCTCGGCGAGCTTGGCCAGCGAGCCCGGGCCGAAGGTGGTCGGCTTGGTGTGGTCGAAGCCGTTGTCCAGGGTGATCAGCGCCAGCTTGCCGGCCCGCAGCGGCAGGTCCAGGTGGCGCACGTGCGCGGTGGTGACGACCTCGCCGGGGAACAGTTCGGCGGCGCGCTGCAGCAGTTCAGTGGTGCTCATGGTCACTTACCACCCTCGAAGTGGGGGTTCTCCCAGATGACGGTGCCGCCCATGCCGAAGCCGATGCACATGGTGGTGATGCCGTAGCGGACGTCCGGCCGCTGCTCGAAGCGGCGGGCCAGCTGGGTCATCAGGCGCACGCCCGAGGAGGCCAGCGGGTGGCCGAACGCGATCGCGCCGCCGTACGGGTTGACCCGCTCGTCGTCGTCCGCGATGCCGTAGTGGTCCAGGAAGGCCAGCACCTGCACGGCGAAGGCCTCGTTGACCTCGAACGCGCCGATGTCCTCGATGGTCAGCCCGGCCTTGGCCAGCGCCTTCTCGGTCGCCGGGACGGGACCGATGCCCATCACCTCGGGCTCGACGCCCGCGAAGGCGTAGCTCACCAGGCGCATCTTGACCGGCAGGCCCAGCTCGCGGGCCACGTCCTCGGCGGCCAGCAGCGAGGCGGTGGCGCCGTCGTTGAGACCGGCCGCGTTGCCCGCGGTGACGTTGCCGTGCGGGCGGAACGGGGTCTTCAGGCCCGCCAGCGACTCCATCGTGGTGCCCGGGCGCAGCGGCTCGTCGACCGTGGCCAGGCCCCAACCGGTCTCGCCGACCTCGGGGTTGGTGTTGCGGATCGCGATCGGCACCAGGTCCGGCTGGATGTCGCCGTTGGCGTAGGCCTTGGCGGCCTTCTCCTGCGAGCGCACCGCGTACGCGTCGCAGCGCTCCTTGGTGATGTGCGGGAAGCGGTCGTGCAGGTTCTCCGCGGTCATGCCCATGAACAGGGCGGACTCGTCGACCAGCTTCTCCGAGACGAACCGCGGGTTCGGGTCCACGCCCTCGCCCATCGGGTGCCGCCCCATGTGCTCGACGCCACCGGCCACCACGACGTCGTACGCGCCGAAGGCGATGCCGCCCGCGGTGGTGGTGACGGCCGTCATCGCACCGGCGCACATCCGGTCGATCGCGTAGCCCGGGACGGACTTCGGCAGGCCGGAGAGCAGCGCGGCGGTGCGGCCGATGGTCAGGCCCTGGTCGCCGATCTGGGTGGTCGCGGCGACGGCGACCTCGTCGATCCGCTCGACGGGCAGGCTCGGGTTGCGGCGCACGAGCTCACGGATGCACTTGACGACCAGGTCGTCGGCGCGCGTCTCGTGGTAGATGCCCTTCGGGCCGGCCTTGCCGAACGGGGTGCGGACGCCGTCGACGAAGACGACGTCCCTCGCGGTACGAGGCACGGGGGCTCTCCTCCCAGGGGGACATGACGATGAGCGCGCGCACGAGCGGCGCCGCTACGCCCACCAATCTACCCACGAGTAACAACGCCCGGCAAGGAGCTGCGGAAGTGACCCGGGCGACGCCCGGGCGCCACCGCTCAGGCCGCGGCCTCCCGGAACGCCCGCTCCAGCGCCGGGGCGACCAGCTCGGTCTGCCAGGCCCGGGCCCCGAGCGCCCGCAGCGCCTCCGCGATGGCGTCGGCGGCCGGGTCGGCCGGGGGCTCCCAGGAGACCCGGCGGACCAGGTCGGGGGTGATCAGGTTCTCGGCGGGCAGGTGGTGCCGCTCGGCGAGGGCGGTGACGGCGGCCCGGGCGCCGCTGAGCCGGGCCGCGGCGACCGGGTCCTTCTCGGCCCAGGCGCGCGGCGGCGGCGGGCCGTCGTGCGGGGCGGTCGCGGGCGGCAGCGCGGCCTCCGGGATCTCCCGGGCGCGCTCGATCGCGGCCAGCCACTGCTCCAACTGGCGGCGGTTCACCCGCGGCCCGAAGCCCTGGACCGCGATCAGCGCGGGCGCGTTGGCCGGCATGGCGAGGGCGGCGTTCACGATCGCGGCGTCGGCCAGCACCCGGCCGGGGGAGACGTCCCGCTCGCGGGCGATCCGGTCCCGGGTGAGCCACATCTCGCGGACGGCGGCGAGCTGGCGGCGGCGGCGGACCTTGTGCAGCTGGGAGGTGCGCCGCCAGGGGTCGACCCGCGGCGCGGGCGGCGGCGCGGCCGCCAGCGCCGCGAACTCCTGGTGCGCCCAGTCGAGTTTGCCCTGCCGGTCGAGCTCGGCCTCCAGCGCGTCCCGCAGGTCGACCAGCACCTCGACGTCCAGCGCGGCGTAGCGCAGCCAGGGCTCGGGCAGCGGGCGGGTGGACCAGTCGACCGCGGAGTGCTCCTTGGCCAGCGACAGGCCCAGCACGTTCTCGGTCATCGGGCCGAGCCCGACCCGGGCGAACCCGGCGAGCCGCCCGGCCAGCTCGGTGTCGAACAGCACGCCCGGGTGCATGCCGACCTCGAACAGGCAGGGCAGGTCCTGGGTGGCCGCGTGCACGACCCACTCGGTGTCGGCGAGCGCGGCGTTCAGACCGGTCAGGTCGGGGCAGGCGATCGGGTCGATCAGCGCGGTGCCCGCGCCCTGGCGGCGCAGCTGGATCAGGTAGGCGCGCTGGCCGTAGCGGTAGCCGGAGGCGCGTTCGGCGTCGACGGCGACCGGCCCGGTGCCGCCGCGGAAGGACTCGACGACGGCGGCGAGGGTCGCGTCGTCCGCCACCACCGGTGGGATTCCGTCCCTGGGTTCGAGGAGCGGAACCGGGGCGGTCTCTTCGGGGAGGGAGGCTACGGCGTCGGTCACCCCCCAAGGGTACGTCGTGCGTCGCCGCCGGGAGTGTTGTCTGACTGGTCGGACCATGTTCGGACATATGCCAGCCCGGGTCGGCGCGGCGTCCGGCCGCCGCCCAGGCGCAGCGCGCGGGCGGGCTGACGGGCCGTCATGGGCGGCGGGCCCAGTGCCCGGGGGCGGGCGCGACGGCGGCCCGGAGGAAACGTTCCTCCGGGCCGCCACCAGGGACGATGCGGATCAGTGGATGATGCCGGTGCGCAGCGCCACCGCCACCATGCCCGCCCGGTCGCCGGTGCCCAGCTTGCGGGCGATCCGCGCCAGGTGGCTCTTCACCGTCAGCGCCGACAGGCCCATCGCCACGCCGATCGCCTTGTTCGACTGGCCCTCGGCGACCAACCGCAGCACCTCCACCTCGCGGCCGGACAGCTCCCGGTACGCCGAGGGCTGCGCGCCGGGCGCACCGGGCGCGCCGGGGACGGCACCGGGCTGGCCGGGGGCGCCGTGGTGGCCGGGCGCACCGGGGTGGTAGTGGCCGGGGATGCCGGGGCGGCGCATCCGCCCGGCCAGGCCGGCGCCGATCGGCAGGCCGGGGCGGCCGGGCATCGGCATGTTGGTGCGGGTACCGGTCACCACGTATCCCTTGACGCCGCCGGCCAGCGCCGAGCGGACCGCGCCGATGTCGTCGGCGGCGGACAGCGCCAGGCCGTTGGGCCAGCCCGCGGCGCGGGTCTCGGCCAGGACGGTCAGGCCGGAACCGTCGGGCAGGTGGACGTCGGCGATGCAGATGTCGCGCGGGGTGGAGACCCGGGGACGGGCCTCGGCGATCGAGGAGACCTCGATGACGTCACGGACGCCGAGCGCCCATAGGTGCCGGGTGACCGTGTTCCGGACCCGGGGATCTGCGATGACCACCATGGCGGTGGGCTTCGTCGGACGGTAGGCGACCACGCTTGCGGGGTGCTCGAGAAGGACCGACACCTGAGGCCTCCGGGGGGAGTGGCGGACGAACCCCGAGGGGGCGGTCGGAGTGTTCCGCGTCTGGAAAGGGTCACTGACACCTTCGGCATCAACCGTGCCCGGCTTTAGCGGGTGATCACGATCTAGTGAGTAACAATACGGACAAATCGTGCAGGTGACCGGTACGACATGCCTGGAAATCGCACAGAATCGATCACTGTCGATGCCGAGTCGATCGTGAACGTGCAGGTAATTGACCCAGAGTGCCTGTGAAGTCACAATCCGTCAGTCCTGCGGGTGGCGCCGGACCCGGAGCGCGGGGTTGTCCCCCTGAGGTGTCGGGAACGCCTGACGGCCGCTCGGCGGCCGGGGGCGGGTGAGCGCGCCGGAGGCGTCAGTGCGAGTTGCGCGGGCGGCGGCGGGCCGGCATCGGCACCACCCCGCCCAGTCCGCCCGACCCGTCCGCGGGCAGCGGCGCCGGGGCGGACGGCGGCAGCCCCGCGCACACGCACAGCAGGTCCGCCCAGGCGGCCAGGTGCCGCTCGAAGCGGCGGTCGGCCGGCGTCCAGGACGCCCGCAGCTCGATCTCGGTGGACGAACCGCGCTCGGCCAGCGCGCCGAAGTACTGCGAGTGGCACCTGGTCACCGTGCCGGACGGCTCCGCGTACCCGGCGGCCTGCGCCTGCAGCGCGTCCAGCAGCCAGCTCCAGCCGACCTCGGACAGCAGCGGGTCGCCCGCCATCTCCGGCTCCAGCTCGGCCCGGGTCATGGTGACCACCCGGAAGTCCCCGTTCCACGCCTCCGGCGCGGACGGGTCGTGCAGCAGCACCAGGGTGCCGTCCGCCAACTCCTCGCCGTCCACCTCGACCGAGGCGGAGAACGCGAAGGTGTACGGGGCCAGCCGGCGGGGGGCGGGCTGCGGGGACAGCCGTACCTCGGGGCGCAACCGCGCCCCGGTCAGCGCCTCGACCGCGTCGCGGAACTCGATCGGCGCCGACTCCCTGCCCGTTCCTCCACCCTGTGCGGATTGCCCGCCGACCGCTGCCATGACCGGAAGCCTAGGCGGCGCGGACCCGCAAGCCGAGCACTTTCGTCCCTCCGGCGTGCCGAAAACCCGGAAAACGACCGGGCCGTGGACCCCGCCCCGACGGCCACCGCCCGAGGTGTCCGTTTTGCCTGACCACGCCACCCGCCCGGACGGGAGCGCACCGGCCCCGTGCGAGGATGTGACCCGTGAGTGAGACCCCCGCAGCCCAGTCCGGTCAGCGGCCCCGCGGCGCCGCGTACGACTCCGTCTTCCTGCGCGCCGCCCGCAACGAGCCGGTGCCGCACACCCCCGTGTGGTTCATGCGGCAGGCCGGGCGCTCGCTGCCCGAGTACCTGAAGGTGCGCGAGGGCGTCCCCATGCTCGACGCCTGCATGCAGCCCGAGCTGGTCAAGGAGATCACCCTCCAGCCGGTGCGCCGCCACAAGGTCGACGCGGCCATCTTCTTCTCCGACATCGTCGTCCCGCTCAAGGCCGTCGGCATCGACGTCGAGATCAAGGGCGGCGTCGGCCCGGTCATCGCCGACCCGATCCGCACCGCCGCCGACCTCCAGCGGCTGCGCCCGCTCGAACCCGACGACATGCCCTACATCACCGAGGCGGTCGGCCTGCTGGTCGCCGAACTCGGCGCCACCCCCCTGATCGGCTTCGCCGGGGCCCCCTTCACCCTGGCCAGTTACCTGGTCGAGGGCGGGCCCTCGAAGTCGTACGAGAACACCAAGGCGATGATGTACGGCGCCCCCGAGGTGTGGGCCGAACTCGTCGACCGGCTCGCGCAGATCACCGCCGCCTTCCTGAAGATCCAGATCGAGGCCGGCGCCTCGGCGATCCAGCTCTTCGACTCCTGGGCGGGCGCGCTCGCCCCCGACGAGTACCGCCGCTCCGTGATGCCCGCCAGCGCCAAGGTCTTCGACGCGGTCGAGCCCTACGGCGTCCCGCGGATCCACTTCGGCGTCAACACCGGCGAACTCCTCGGCCTGATGAGCCAGGCCGGCGCGGACATCGTCGGCGTCGACTGGCGCGTCCCGCTCGACGAGGCCGCGAACCGGGTCGGCCCCGGCAAGGGCCTGCAGGGCAACCTCGACCCCGCCGTCCTCTACGCCCCCACCCACGTCGTGGAGACCAAGGCCCGCGAGGTCCTGCACGCCGCCCAGGCCCTCGGCGGCAGCCACCACATCTTCAACCTCGGCCACGGCGTCATGCCCACCATGGACCCGGACGCGCTCACCCGCCTCGTCGCCTTCGTCCACGAGGCCAGCGCCCGGTAGGCGCCCCGGTCCCGCGCCCCGCTCAGCCCTCCCCGTCGCCGAGGTAGGCGAGGACGGCCAGGACGCGGCGGTGGGTGTCCTCGGCCGGGGGGAGGTCGAGCTTGAGCAGGATGTTGCCGATGTGCTTGGCGGTCGCCGCTTCGGAGACCGTCAGGCGGCGGCAGATCTCCGCGTTCGAGCAGCCGCGGGCCATCAGCTCGAGGACCTCGCGCTCGCGGGGCGTCAGGCGCTCCAGCGGGTCGCGGCGGCGGGCCAGCAGGCGGCGGACCACCTCCGGGTCGACCACCGTGCCGCCCGCGGCGACGGTGTCCACCGCGGCCAGGAACTCCTCGACGTGGCCGACCCGGTCCTTGAGCAGGTAGCCGACGCCCGCGCCGTCGCCGCCGGCCAGCAGGTCGGCGGCGTACGAGCGCTGGACGTACTGGCTGAGGACCAGCACCGGCAGGCCCGGCCGCTCGGTGCGCAGGCGCAGGGCGGCGCGCAGGCCCTCGTCGGTGAGGCCCGGCGGCATCCGGACGTCGGTCAGGACCAGGTCGGGGCGGTGCTCGGCGACGGCGGCGAGCAGGGCGTCCGCGTCGCCGACGGCGGCCACGACGGTGTGGCCGAAGCGCTCCAGCAGGCTGATCAGGCCCTCGCGGAGGAGGACGGAGTCCTCGGCGAGGACGAGGCGGAGCGGGGGTCGGTCGTCGGGGTGCACGGGATCTCCACACGCAGCAGGGTCGGGCCGCCCGGCGGGCTGCTGACGGACAGTCTGCCGTCGACCACCGCGACCCGGTCGGCCAGCCCCGTCAGTCCGCTGCCGCGGGCGGGGTCGGCGCCGCCGGTGCCGTCGTCCGAGACGTCCAGCCGCAGGCGGCCCGAGGACCAGCGGCCGTGCACCCGGGCCGCGGACGCCCCGGCGTGCCTGGCCGCGTTCGCCAACGCCTCGGCGACCGCGAAGTAGCCCGCGGACTCGACGGCCGCGGGCAGCCGGCCCGGCAGGGAGACGTCCACCACGACCGGCAGCACCGAGCGGTCCGCCAAGTCCGCGCAGGCGTCCGGCAGGCCGCGGTCGGCGAGGACCCGGGGGTGGATGCCGTGCACCAGCTCGCGCAGCTCGGCCAGCGCCGCGTCGGCCTCGGCGTGCGCCGCGGCCAGGCGGTGGGCGAGCGGGCCGCCCGGCGGCGCGTCCAACCGGGCCAGGCCCAGCGACATCGACAGGGCGACCAGCCGCTGCTGCGCGCCGTCGTGCAGGTCCCGTTCGATCCGGCGGCGCTCGGCCTCGAACGCGTCCACCAGGCGGGCCCGGGAGCGGACCAGCTCGCCGACCCGCTCCTGACCGCCCGCCAGCGCCCGGGCCAGCGCCGCCCGGGCGCCCGCCGCCACCGCCAGCGGGTAGCCCGCCAGGGCCAGCAGCGCCGCGCCCCCCGCCGCCACCGCCCAGGCCTGGCCCGGCGCGTGCACCTGCCAGACCTTCAGCACGTTCACCTGCTCGCCGTCCAGGGCCAGTTGGAGCGGCGTCGTCACCAGCCAGGCCGGGACCAGCAGCGCGCCCGCCACCACCAGCAGCTCCAACGGCCAGAGCAGGAACGCCGACAGCGCCGCGCCGCCGGCCTCCCGCCACGTCGCCCCCTCGGCGTACCGGACGCGCAGCCAGGCCCACAGGCCCGGGCCGTCCGGCACCCGGTGCGGATCGGGCACCGGCGCCCCGCCCATCAGCCGCAGCAGCCGCCGCTCGCCCGCCCCGGAGGCCAGCCCCGCCAACGGCAGCGCCGCCAGCAGCGGCACCCCCACCAGCAGCACCGACAGCGCCTCGCCGACCGCGGCCCACAGCAGCAGCACCACGCACAGCACCTCCCCCGCCAGCGCGCACGCCAGCAGGTACGCCGCCGAGCGCCACGGCCAGGCCGTCCGCAGGAACCCGGGCCGGCGCAGCGCCTGCCAGCAGTCGGACATCGGGGCACCTCCTTTCACCAGGTCCTTTCACCAGGACAGACCCTAGGCCGCCGCCCCGGCCGGTGTCGGTAGAGCTGGCTCCACTCTTCGCGGTGGAGCGGGCGTCCATGTGCGAACCGCCCGGCGCCGGTTGACTCGGAGCCATGACCACCCCACTGACCAGGATCGCCGTGCGCTCCCTGAACGCCGGACGGACCGCCCTGCTCGGGGCGTTCACCGCGCTCGCCCTGGGCGTCGCGCTGATCGCCGCCACCCTGCTCGGCCTCGCCGCGGGCACCGCCCTGCCGCCCGGCGAGGACCGCACCGCGCTGCTCGCCCAACTCGGCACCACCTGCGGCGTCAGCCTCTTCACCGCCGGGTTCGTGGTCGCCGCCACCTCCTCCTACGCGGTCGCCCGGCGCCGCCGCGAGTTCGGACTGCTGCGGCTGGCCGGCGTCACCCGCGGCCAACTCACCCGCACCGTCCTGCTGGAGGCCCTGCTGCTGGGCCTGCTGGCCGCCGCCACCGGCAGCGCGCTCGGCCGCGCCGCCGCCCCGCTGCTGGCCCGCGCGCTGACCGCCGCCGACCTCGCCCCCGCGGGCTTCCGGATCGGCACCCCCGGCTGGCCGCTGGTCACCGCGTTCTGCACCGGCCCGCTGGTCGCCCTCGCGGGCACCGCCGTCGCCGCCCGGCGGGCCGGCCGGGTCCGCCCGCTCGAAGCGCTCCGCGAGGCCGACGTCGACCTGAAGGTGATGACCGCGGGCCGCTGGCTCGGCGGCCTCGCCCTGCTCGGCACGTACGCCGCCGTGGTGGCCGCCGCGCTCGCCGGGGACCCGGCCGAGCTGCTGCACCGCAAGACCTACACCCTCCAGCCGATGCTGCTGATCGCCGCCACCGCCCTGCTCGCCCCCGTCCTGGCCCGCCCGCTGCTGCGCCTGCTCACCCGCCCCGTCACCCGGCCGCCCCGGCTGGTCCGGGCCGCCGCGCTCGGCGGCCTGCGCCGCACCGGCGCCACCGTCGCGCCCGTCCTGCTCGCCACCGCCCTCGCGGGCACCCTGGTCGGCGCCCCCGCCACCGTCGCCGCCGCCCGCGCCGCCGAAGCCCGCAGCACGGCCGCCGCCGACCTCGTCCTCACCCCCGCCCCCGGCGGCGAGGGGGCCGACGCGCTGACGGCCGCGCTGCGGGCGCTGCCCGGGGCCGTCGTCTCGCCCAGCGCCGCGACGCCGCTCGCCGTCGTCGAGGCCGACGGCACGGCCGTCCGCGCCGAGGGCCGGGCGGTCGCCGACCCGGCCGCGCTGACCGCCACCACCCGGCTGCCCGTCCTGGCGGGCGACCCGGCGGCGCTCGACGACGACAGTGTGGTGCTCGCCGAAGAATGGGGGGACCCGCAGGTCGGCGACCGCGTCCCGGTCGTGCTCGCCGACGGCACCCGGCGGGAGCTGCGGGTCGCCGCCGTGCTGCGCGAGGGCACCGGCGGCAACCCGGTGTACGTCACCCCGCGCAACGCGCCCGGCGCCCGCACCGACCGGATCGAGGTCCGCGACGCCGCCGCGGACGCGGCCGCCACCGCCCGGGCGCACGGGGCCACCGTGCAGACCCGCGCGGCCTGGCTGGACGCCCACTACCCCGCCGACGACCCGAAGCGGATCCGCCGGATCGCCGCCGTCCTCGGCCTCGCCCTGCTCTACGTCGCGATCACCCTCGCCCACACCGCGCTCACCACCACCACCGACCGCCGCCGCGAACTCGCCCAGCTCCGCCTGGTCGGCACCACCCGCGGCCGCGTCCTGCGGCTGGTCGCCGCCGAGACGCTCCTCGTCACGGCGGTCGGCGCCCTGCTCGGCACCGCCGCCACCCTCACCACCCTCGCCACCATGGGCGCCGCCCTCCACCGCGCGGGCGCCCCCGTCCCCCTCGCCCTCCCCTGGACGGCCCTCGGCGGCACCGCCCTGCTCTGCGCCCTGATCACCGTCCCCTGCGCGGCCCTGGCGGCCCTGCGGGCGACCAAGGGCCGTGCGGTGGAAGCCAGTTAGACGACCAGGGGTGGCGTCGGGCCTGTTTACGCGGAGCTTCCGGGCGACTACCGTGCATTACGGGGAGGGGCCATGAGCTGTCTGCTGCGGTTGCTCGGCCTGGCGGGCATCCTGTGGATGTTCGGCATGGGGGTCTTCGGCGACGACTGGTCGCTCGCCGGGCTGGTCATCCCGTTGTCGACCTTCGTGCTGTTCGTCGCGGACCAGGTGGGCCGGAGCGAGGCCCGCCACCAGCAGGAGGCCGCGGCGGCCCGGGAGCGCGACCGGCGCCGGGCGGAGGCGGAGCAGGAGGCCCCCGCCGGGCCCCCGGCCGACCCGGACGGGCCCCCGGCCGACCCGGACGGGCCCCCGGCCGGCCCGGACGGGCTTCCGGCCGATCCCGCTGACCCCGACGGGGCCGGGCCGGACGCGATCCCCCGCTGACCGGCCCGCCGCCCCGGGTCACGCCCTGCCGTCGGCGCCTTCCCCGGCGCCCGCGTCGGAGTCCGCGTCCGCGTCGACACCCGGCGCGTGCGTCGGGCGGGGCGGGACGGCGGGGGCCCCGGCGCGGCGGGCGCGCAGGCGGCGGCGGAACAGCCAGGCGAGCGGGGCGAGCAGGACGAGGAAGGGCGCCACGGCGGCCAGGGCCACCAGCAGGGCGCGGACCACGGCGACCAGCGCGTGCCAGCCGTTCGAGAGGCCGTGGCCGACGGAGGCCCAGAAGCCGGTCCCCTTCTCCTCCGGCTCGTCGTGGACGGGCTGGTAGGGGGTCATCAGCTCCAGCGTCACGGTCGACAGCGAGGTGCGGGCCGACAGCTCCTGCTGCCGGCGCTGCAGCGACTCCAGGTCGGACTCGCGGCGGGTCAGTTCGCTCTCCAGCGACACCACCTCGGACAGGCTCTTCGCGTCGGCCATCAGCGCCCGCACCCGGTCCACGCTGGCCCGCATCGACTTCAGGCGGCTGTCGACGTCGGCGATCTGCTGGGTGAGGTCGTCGGCCTGGCTGCTGAGGGCGAGCCGGGTGCCGAGCCCGCCCAGCCCGTCCAGGGTGGCCTGGTAGGAGGCGGACGGGACCTTCAGGGTCAGCGTGGACAGCGTGCCCTCGCCCTTCCCGCCGCGCAGGTTCTCCCCGGCGACGTAGCCGCCCGCCCGGGTGACCAGGTCGACGGCCTTGGCGCGGGCGTCGTCCACGACGTCGACCCGCAGCGTCAGCTTGGCCTGGTAGGCGATCTGGCGGTCCGTCAGCTGCGCGGTGCCGGCGGTGCCCGCGGCGTTCGACGTGCCGCCCTCGGAGCCGGGCTTGCTCCCGGAGCCGGGCCCGGCCCCGCTGCCGACGGCGCCGTCACCGTTGCCGGGGGCCGCCGCGGCCTTGTCCTGGGCCTGGCCGCCCTCCGGCTGGGCCGCCGGGGCCACCGCCGGGACCGCCGCCGACTCCGAGCGGCCGGAGTCCGCGCCGCACCCGGTCAGCAGCAGGACCGCGGCCACCGCCCCCGCCGCGCCCGCCGCGCCCGCTCTGCGTACCCGCAGGTCCATGTCGCATCCTCCCCGTGGTCCGGGGCGGGCCGGTCGCCCACCCCCACGCAGCTGTGACGCGGCGGCCCCCGGACCGGACCCGTCCCCGCGGTACCGGATCGATCACGCCGCGGACTCGTCCCGGTCTCGGAGGGTCGCGGGGCCGATCCCGGCGATCCGGATAAGGGCTGGGAGACTGATCGACATGGCGAAACCTCACGTCGTGGTGATCGGTGGCGGCATCGCGGGCCTGGCCGCGGCCGCCTTCCTCGGAGACGCAGCGGTACGGGTGACCGTGCTGGAGGCGTCGACGCGCTTCGGCGGGAAGCTGCACGGCGGTGAGGTCGGCGGCGTCCGGGTCGACCTCGGCGCCGAGTCGATGCTCGCCCGCCGCCCCGAGGCCGTCGACCTGGCCCGCCGGGTCGGCCTCGGCGAACTGCTCGAACCGCCCACCACCGCCAAGGCCGCGATCTGGACCAGGGAGGGCCTGCGCCCGCTACCCGGCGGCCAACTCATGGGCGTACCAGGAGACTTGGACGCACTCAAGGCCTCCGGCGTGCTCACCCCCGAAGGCCTGGAGCGGGCCTCCCGCGAGCAGCCCGCCGAGATCGGCGAGGACGCCCCGATCGGCCGCTACGTCGCCGACCGGCTCGGCCGCGAGGTCGTCGACCGGCTCGTCGAACCGCTGCTCGGCGGCGTGTACGCCGGGCACGCCGACGAGATCTCGATCCGCGCCGCCGTCCCGCAACTTCTCCAACTCGCCCAGCAGGGCGGCTCCTTGACCACCGCGATCCGCGACCTCACCAGCCGCGCCACCGCCACCGGGCCGGTCTTCCAGGGCCTGCGCGGCGGACTCGGCACCCTCCCCGAGGCCGTCGCCGCCCACGACCGCGCGCACGGCGCCGAACTGCTCACCGGCCACCGGGTCGACGCCCTGCGCCGCACCCCCGACGGCTGGCTGGTCACCACCGGCGGACGCCGACTCGCCGCCGACGCCGTCGTGCTGGCCGTCCCCGCCCCGCAGGCCGCCGAACTGCTCGCCGCCGACGCCCCCGGCGCCGCCGCCGAACTGCGCGCCGTCGAGTACGCGTCCATGGCCCTGGTCACCCTCGCCTTCCGCCGCGCCGACCTCGCGGACAGCCCGCTCACCGGCAGCGGCTTCCTCGTCCCCCCGGTCGACCGGCGCAGCATCAAGGCCTCCACCTTCTCCAGCAACAAGTGGGGCTGGCTGGAACGCTCCGCCCCCGACGCCTTCCTGCTGCGCACCTCGCTCGGCCGCCACCGCGAGGACGCCGCCCTCGACCTGGACGACGCCGAACTCGTCGCCCGCTCCCTCGCCGACCTGCACGCCGCCGTCGGCCTGCGCGCCACCCCGTACGACCACGCCGTCACCCGCTGGCGGGCCGGACTCCCGCAGTACCCCGTCGGCCACCTCGACCGGGTCGCCCGGATCCGCGCCCACCTCGACGCGCTCGGCGCGGTCGCCGTCTGCGGCGCCGCGTACGACGGCGTCGGCATCCCCGCCGTCATCGCCGGGGCCCGGCGGGCCGCGGAGCTCCTCACCCCCGGCACCGGCACCCCCCGCGCAGAAGGGACAATGGGCTCATGACCGAAAGCACTGAGCAGCCCGTGAAGAAGAAGGCCCGCGACCTCAACCAGGTCATCCGCTACACCATGTGGTCGGTGTTCAAGCTCAAGGACGCCCTCCCCGAGGACCGCACCGCCCTCGCCGCCGAGGTCGACGGCCTCTTCGAGCAGCTCGCCGCCAAGGACGTCGTCGTCCGCGGCACCTACGACGTCTCCGGCCTGCGCGCCGACGCCGACATCCTGGTCTGGTGGCACGCCGAGGACTCCGACGACCTGCAGGAGGCGTACAACCGCTTCCGCCGCACCGCGCTCGGCCGCCACCTGGAGCCGGTCTGGTCCAACATGGCGCTGCACCGCCCCGCCGAGTTCAACAAGTCGCACATCCCGGCGTTCCTCGCCGACGAGCGGCCCCGCGAGTACGTCTGCGTCTACCCCTTCGTCCGCTCCTACGAGTGGTACCTGCTCCCCGACGAGGAGCGCCGGGCGATGCTCGCCGAGCACGGCATGATGGCCCGCGGCTACCCGGACGTGCGCGCCAACACCGTCGCCTCCTTCGCCCTCGGCGACTACGAGTGGCTGCTGGCCTTCGAGGCCGACGAACTCCACCGCATCGTCGACCTGATGCGCGACCTGCGCCCCTCCCGCGCCCGCCTGCACGTCCGCGAGGAGGTCCCCTTCTTCACCGGCCGCCGCAAGCCGGTCGCCGAGCTGCTCTCCGGCCTGTACTAGGCCGCTACCGGGCCGGTAC
This sequence comes from Kitasatospora sp. NPDC001540, assembly GCF_042894345.1. Taxonomy (NCBI): domain Bacteria; kingdom Bacillati; phylum Actinomycetota; class Actinomycetes; order Kitasatosporales; family Streptomycetaceae; genus Kitasatospora; species Kitasatospora sp. NPDC001540. Next base: position 241,487 of record NZ_JBIAVO010000005.1, on the reverse strand, counting down.
CGGGCCCGCACCGGAGAAGGACGAACGGCACCAGGGCCCGACCGGACGCCCCTCCCGCGGGACGCGTCCGGTCCGGGCGCACCCACCGCCTGCCCCCCGGAGGAGCGCGTGTCCGCACCACCCGGCCCCGTCGCGTTCGAACGGGTCACCCCGGTCGTCCCGGTCCGCGACCTGGCCGCCGCCCTGGCCCGCTACGACCGCCTCGGGTTCACCACCGAACCGTACGAGGACGGCTCCCGGTACGGCTTCGTCTCGCGCGACGCGGTGGAACTCCACCTGACCGAGTGGGCGGAACACGACCCGCTGCGCACCGGCGCGGTGGTCTACCTGTACGTGTCGGACGCCGACGCGGTGCACGCCGAGTGGGCGGCGGCGGACCCGCCGGGACGGCTGACCGAACCGGCCGACACCCCGTACGGGCTGCGCGAGTTCGGCTACGTCGACCCGGACGGCACCCTGCACCGCGTCGGCTCCCCGCGCGCCGCCGGTGGGCTCCAGGGGCCGCCGGTCTAGGAGTCGAGCGCCGCGCGCAGGCGCGGGTCCCGGACGGCGGCGGTGCCGGAGATGGCGACGGCGGTGAGGAGGTCGTCGTCGGTGACGGGGGTGTGGCGGCAGGGGAGGGCCCGCAGCAGGGTCTGGCCGGCCGGGGCGGCCCACGCGGTGTAGGCGTGGACGTCGACCCGGGCCATCAGCAGGGTGCCGCCGGTCAGGACCAGCGGCAGGGCGTACCAGGCGGCGGCGGTGCGGGCGGTGTCCCCGTCCGGGGCGGTGAGCAGGACGGTCAGCAGCAGCATCGCGGCCGCGCCGACCAGCGCGTAGCGGACCAGCCGGACCGCCCGCAGCGCGTGGTCGCGGACGACGGCCGGGGTCGCCAGCCCCGCCGTGGTGAGCCGGTCGCCGATGTCGCGGACGGTGGGGTGCGCGGCCAGCGCGGCCTTGAGCTGGGCGGTGCGGCACTGGCCCTCGGGGCCGATCGCGCCGATCAGGGCCCGTTCGAGGCGGCCGCGGCCCCGCGGGTCGACGACGGTGGTCCAGCCGGTGTGGGCGAGGTGCAGACGGCCCACCCCGGCCATCCGCACCAGCGCCAGGTCGACCACCCGGCCGGGCCCGCCGGCCAGGTACGCGGTCTCGTAGAGGCCCACGCCGGAGAGCCGGTGGGCGGGGTGCGGGGACCGTCCGGTCAGGGCGTCGGCGATCGCGGCGACCCGTACCAGGCGGAGGCAGGAGTACACCGCGGCGGCACAGGACGGGATCAACAGCAGCACCCACATGCTTTTTGTTCTAGTCCTGTGCGCGCCGGGAACGGAACGCATACCCGGGCCGCGATACCGAACTGTGACACGGAGCGGGCTCAGGAACCGCCGCACCCGCCGCCACCGCCGCAGCTCGAACCGCACGAACTCGACGACCCGCAGGAGCTCGACGAGGACCCGCAGGAGTGCGAGGACGACCCGCAGGAGTGGTGGGAGGACGACCCGCCGCAGGAGTGGTGCGAGGAGCCGTGGCCGCCCGAGGAACCGCAGGAGGAGGCGGGGGTCATCCCGCACCAGGCCGCCGTCCCGGCGCCCGCGCCGCCCGCGAAGTCCGAGCCGCTGTCCGTCCGGGAGCCGGAGCGCCAGGAGGAGCGGGGCGGGCGGGTGGAGGAGTAAGGGCCGGCCAGCGCCTCGCGCAGCGCCCGGTGCTCGGAGCCGCGGAGCGCGAGGACGCCGTCCAGGGCGAACGCGCCGACCAACTCGGCGTGCTCGGCGGCGACCTCGCGCGGCCGCCACGGGGTGCTGCCGCGGACGAGCAGCAACTGGCGCCGCCCGGCCGGGGTGATCCGGCTCCTCGCGGGGCGGTTGGCGATCAGGCTGACCACCGTGAACAGCACCAGCACGCCGTACGGGAGGAACGGGGGCGCGGTGGTGGCCCACTCCGGGTCGTCCAGCCACTGGACGGTGGAGACGGCGCCGAGCACCACCGTCACGAGCAGGGCCAGCACCACCAGCTTGCGGGCCCGCCAGGCGGCCTTCAGCGCGGCGGGGTGGCGCATCAGGCCGCGGGCGGCGAGCGCGTCGCCGATCCGCTGCACCTCGGGGCTGCCCGTCACGGAGGCGCGCAGCACCGACAGGTCGCGTCCGGCCCGGCCGCCGACGGCGGTGACCAGGACGCGCTCGACCGGGTCGGACGTCCCCTCGGAGGTGACGGTGACCCGATGGGCCCGGGAGACCACCACCCGGCCCTCGCGCTCCATCCGGACCAGCGCGGTCTCGACGACCCGGGCCGGGCCGCCGGCCAGGAAGGCGACGTCCAACAGCGGCAGGCCGCGCCCGGGCAGCCCCTTCGGGTCGGTGACCCGGCGGCTGCGCCAGTTGAAGACGGCGGCGACGGCGAGTGAGAGCGCGACGAGCGCGAAGGCCAGGAAGAACCGGAAGTTCCACATCCCCCGTGGATCCCTTCTGTGGGCGGCGCGGCGCGGGGTTGGTGCGGCGCTGCGCGGAGTGTGGTGGTGCGGGATGGTGTGGTGTGGAGCGAAGTGTGGCGGCCCGGGACGGTGCGGTGCGGAGCGAAGTGTGGCCGCCCGGGACGGTGCGGTGCGGAGCGAAGTGTGGCCGCGCGCGGTGGGGTGGTTACGGGTGCGTCTTCGCCGTCCGGCGCGGCAGCAGGCGGCTCCAGCGGGAGGGGGCGGGGTGCAGCAGGCGGCGCAGTGCGGGGTACCAGGGGGCGTCGGGGGCGGTGTCGAGGGCCCAGGCGGCGAAGGCCCGGGCGTCGGCGCGGTGGCCGCCGGTGAGCGGTCGGCCGGTGGCGTAGCGGGTGAACAGCGGGGCGAAGTCGGGGCCGAGCAGGTCGGGGAGTTCGGGCAGCAGGTGGCCGACGGTCTCCCGCCGCTTGGCGAGCAGGCCCTCGGCCTGGCCGCGCAGTTGCTCTGGGTCGAAGCCCGCGGGGGCGGGAGCACCCGCCACCAGGGCGGCCAGCAGCTGTTCCTGCCGGTGGGCCAACTGGACGCGAGCGAGGACGAGTTCGGCGTCATCGCGGTCGCGGATCAGGTACTCGTGCTGCTCAGACACGGGCGGTCTCCCTGCGGTGGAGGTGCTGGACGCGGCGGATGGCGTCGAGTTCGGCGGACAGTTCGGCGGGCGGCGGGTACGCGCCGTCCCGTTCCAGCAGCACCCCGGGCGGGTCGGCGCGGGCGCAGAGCGCGGCCAGCACGTCCAGCACGGGCGCGGTGACGGGGTGGGTGTGGGTGTCGTGCCAGACGCCGTCCCGCTCGACGCCGCCCGCGACGTGCACGTAGGCGAGGGCCTCCAGCGGCAGCCGGTCGAGTTCGGCGGCCGGGTCGACGCCCAGGTTGACGTGGTTGGTGTGCAGGTTGGCGACGTCCACCAGCAGGCGGACGCCGGTGCGTTCGACCAGTTCGGCCAGGAACTGCGCCTCGGTCAACTCATCTCCGGGCCAGGCGAGTTGGGCGGCGATGTTCTCCAGCGCCAGCGGTACGGGCAGCTCCCGCTGGGCGATCCGGACGTTGGCGGCCACCACCCGCAGCGCCTCCCGGGTGCGCGGCACCGGCAGCAGGTGCCCGGCCTCCAGGCCGCCCGCCCGGACGAACGCCAGGTGCTCGCTGACCAGCGGCGCCCCGAGCGCCTCGGTGACGGCGGCCAGCCGGGCCAGCCGGGCCGGGTCGGGGGCGGTGGCGTCCCCGAGGCCGAGCGAGACGCCGTGCGGGACGACGGTGACGCCGCGGGCCCGCAACTCGACCAGCGAGGGCGGCAGGTGGTCGGCGCAGACGTTCTCGGCGACCACCTCCACCCAGTCCAGGCCGGGCATCCGCTCCACCGCGGTGTCGATCTCCGGGCGCCAGCCCAGCCCGGTGCCCAATCGCGGAATATCGGACGAAGACATATTCCACCCCCTTTCACGGGGTTTTCCGGTCACCCCGATCCCCCGTAGCCGAGGGTGTATCCACGGCGCGCCGATGCCAAGCGGGACACCGGAAACTCAGAGCTGAACTTGAGGTTTCACCCCCGCCGAACGAACTCCCGTCCGGGTGGGGGAAAATTCAGCAGCGCACGGACGAATGACTGGCTAACGTGACATGCCTATGACTTCGACGCCGTACCGCATCCGCCCGTTCGTACCCGCTGACGCCACCGGGGCCGCCGAGGCCTACCGGGCCGGTCGCCCGCACCTGGTCACCACCCCCGAAGTGGTCGCCTGGCAGGCCGAGTTGCCGCACTACCACCTGCTGGTCGCCGAGCGGGCCGGCCGGGTCGTCGGCACCGCCCGGTTCGGTCCGGTGCCCGAGAGCACCACCCCCCACCAGGGCTTCCTCACCGTCAGCGTGCTCCCCGAGCACCGCGGCGCGGGCATCGGCACCGCCCTGCTCACCGCCGCCGAACGGGACCTCACCGCCCTCGGCGTCCGGGACGCGCACGGGTGGGTCGACGACACCCCCGAGGCCCTCGCCTTCGCCGCCGCCCGCGGCTACCGCAGGAGCGGCCGGGCCGGCCGCTTCTCCGGCCTCGACCTCACCGCCCCGCTGCCCCCGCTGCCGCCCACCCCGCCAGGCGTCGAACTGCGCACCGCCGCCGACTTCCTGGACGACCCGTACCCGATCTACCTGATCGACATCGACGGCACCCGCGCCGAACCCGGCGACCTCGTCCTCGACGACCAGCCGTACGAGGGCTGGCTCGCCGAGATCTGGCAGCGCCCCGACCAGGACCACACCCTCACCGCGGTCGTCCTGGTCGACGGCGAGGCCGTCGCGTTCTCCGCCGCCCAGACCGACGGCCACCGCACCTACTGGTCCGCCTTCACCGCGACCCGCTCCACCCACCGCGGCCGCGGCCTGGCCAAACTCGCCAAGGCCCACTCCCTGCACCGCGCCAAGGCCCGCGGCCTCACCGCCGCGTACACCCAGAACGACGCGGGCAACGCCCCGATGCTCGCGATCAACGCCTGGCTCGGCTACCGCGAGTGCGCCGCCGAGTGGAAGCACACCCGGACGCTCGACGCATAGCCGCGCGGGGCGCGGGATTGACGAGCGGGACGGTGCGTCCAGGGGCGCGGGGAACGGCGCGCGGCGGCAGGTGAACGTCCGCGAGGTCGCGGGGAGGGCGGTGAGTCGATGTCCGCTCGCGATCGTGCGGTGGGTGCCCGGTCGCTCGCGCAGTTCCCCGCGCCCCTGGGCGGGCTGCGCCCGAGGCGGCTACGCGACGTCCACGCCGTGGTCGCGGGCCAGGCCCGCGAGGCCGTCGGACCAGCCCTGGCCCACTGCGCGGAGCTTCCAGCCGTCCGCCGGGCGCCGGTAGACCTCGGCGACCAGCATCGCGGAGACCGCCGGGTCGGCGGGCGGGCGGAAGACCCAGTGGCCGCTGCCGCAGGTCAGTTCCACCGCCGGGTCGACCAGGTCCGCGCAGGTGCCGTCGCCGTCCGCGTCCAGGTTGACCGAGATCGCCACCCGCCGCACCGCGTCCGGGAGTCGGCCGGTGCGCACGGTCGCGCTGCGGTCGTCCGGGCGCAGGGTGACGGCGCCGTCCTCCGCGGTCGGCTGGTGGTAGAAGACGAAGTCCTCGTCGCGGCGGACCCGGCCGTCCGCGTCGAGCAGCAGCAGCGTCAGGTCGGCCTCCGCGCCGTCCGACCGGAACCGGACGCGCACCTCCTCGCCCGGCAGCACCAGGTTCTGACCCGGCACCAGTTCGACGGCAACGGCGGAGGCGCTCCGCTGCACGGGTATCACCGGAGCAGGAGCAGGAGCAGGAGCAGGAGCCGGGGCAGGAGCAGGGCCGAGCCGCCCCGGCAGGCCCTGCTCGCGCAGCAGGGCGAGCAGCATCGGTCCGTCGACCAGGGTGAGCGGCTGCCCCTCGGCGTGCTTGCGGGAGCCCGGCCCGAAGCCCGCCGTGGTGACCAGGATGCCCCGGTTGGCGCCCTGCCGCCGCATGGTGGACTCCAGGTCGCGGACGGCGCTCGGCGGCACCGTCTTCCGGTAGCGCTTGGCCTGGATGACGATCTTCCCGCCGGTGATCGGGTCCGGGTCCTCGGCCAGCACGTCCACGCCCTCGTCGCCGCTGCGCGCGGTGGTGCTGGTGCGCAGGCCCCGGCGGCGGAACAGTTCGGCGATCAGCTCCTCGAACTCCAGCGGGTCCATCTCGAACAGGTCGGGCTCCTCGCCGTCCGCCACCGGGGAGGGGGCAGGGACAGGGACGGGAACGGAGACAGGGGCCCCCGCCACGGCGGAGGTCGGCACCTCGGCCACCGTCCCGCCCCTGTCCGGCCGGGCCGCGATCCGCCCGCCGAGGGCGTCGACCAGGCAGTCCAGCGGGGCGACCCGGTCCAGGGCCAGGCCCGCGAAGACCTCCCGCCCGACCTCCACGGCCAGCAGGCAGCGCTCGCCCTCCCGCCCGGTCGCCGGGTCGGTGGCGACCACCACCCCGTTCAGCCCCACCGAGGCGAGCAGCCCGTCGGTGTCGGCCCGGAACACCTCCGCCAGCACCCGCAGCGCGCACTGCGCCAGCACCTCGCGGTACAGCTCCCGGCGCTGGCCGACCGGCCGGGCCACCTCGTCCTCGCGGTCCTCGGAGCGGACGTACCGGTACCGGCCCACCGGCGGCACCACCTCGTACGGCGGCAGCTCCCAGCGCACCACCAGCCGCCGGGCCGACGCGTCCCAGGAGGTCTCGCCGTCGGCGGGGAAGCCGTCCGGCCAGTCCTCGCGCCAGTCGACGACCGCCTCGAAGTACTCGGCGACCGCCGCCGCCTCGCCCGCCCGCAGCCGCGCCGCCAACTGCCCGGCCTGCGCCGCCTGCCCGGCCAGCAGCCGGTGCCGCTCGGCCGCCCACGCCTCGTACTGGGCGCGGTACTCGGCGAGCCGGTACTGCCGCTGCTGCTCGGCCGCCCAGGCCGCCTGCCAGTCCCGTTCGAAGGCGGCCCGGGCCTGCGCCGACTGCTCCTCCCACTGCCGCCGCGCCCCCGGGTGGTACGCCTGCGGGCCCGCCGGGGGCGGCACCAGGTACCAGTTCTGGTCCGGCATCGGCACCGGCACGCCCAGCGGACCGGGGTCGAACGGCGGCACCACCGGACGGCCCCCCGCGGCCGTCGAGAACCCCGGACCGGCCAGTCCCGTCGCCAGCACCCCGCGCAACTCGGCGACCCGGGCGTCCAGTTCGGCGCTCCGCCGGGCCGCGTCCGACTCCCGCCCCTGCTGGTACGCCTTCAGCGCCTCCCGCTCGCCCCGGGCCGCGGCCCGCTGCGCCTCCCGCCGCGCCCGCTCGTTCTCGCGCTGCGCGGCGGCCGCCGCCCTGCGCTGCGCCTCGGCGCGCCGGTGCTGCTCGCGCTGCGCCTCGGCCAGTACCGACCACACCCCGGAAGACCGCCGCCGCGCCACGCCCGCCCCACCCACGTCCAAGTCCGTTCGGAAGACGATCAGTCTTCCACGCGGACGGTACCCGCAGCACCCGCCGCCGTACCCTGGCCGGACACCCCGGCCGACCGCGGCAGCGGGGAGCGAGACGGGGGAGGCCCGCGATGAGCCGCACGACGGTGAACGGCGCCACGCTGCACCACGACGAAGCCGGGCCCGCCGACGGGACGCCGGTGGTCCTGCTCCACGGGCACCCGTTCAACCGCACGCTGTGGGCCCCGCAGGTCCGGGCGCTCGCCGAGGCCGGGTACCGGGTGATCACCCCCGACCTGCGCGGCTACGGCGAGAGCGAGGTGACGCCCGGCAAGGTGCTGCCGGCCGACTTCGCCGACGACACCGCCGCCCTGCTCGACCGGCTGGGCATCGGGCGCGCGGTGGTCGGCGGCGTCTCGATGGGCGGCCAGATCGCGATGGAGTTCCACCTCCGCCACCCGCGGCGCGTGCTGGCGCTCGTGCTGTCCGACACCTCGGCCCCCGCCGAGACCGCGGAGGGCCGGGCCTTCCGCAACCGCCTCGCCGACCGGCTGCTCGCCGAGGGCATGGGCGGCTACGCGGACGAGGTGATCGACAAGATGCTCGCCCCCTACAACGTCGCCGCCCTCCCGGAGACCGCCGCCCGCGTCCTCGGCATGATGCGCGCCACCGACCCGCGCGGCGCCGCCGCCGCGCTCCGCGGCCGGGCCGAGCGCCCCGACTACCGCGACACCCTGCGCACCGTCACCGTCCCGACCCTGCTCCTGGTCGGCGCGGACGACGTCTACACCCCCGTCGCCGACGCCGAGGCGATCCGGTCCCTCGTCCCGCACGCCGTGCTGACCGTCGTCCCCGACGCCGGGCACCTCCCGGGCGTCGAACAGCCCGAACGCTTCAACGCCGCGCTGCTGGAGTTCCTCCGCACCCGGCTCCCGGCCTGACCGCGCAACCAAAGCTGCCGAGGGCCCTTCCCGACTGCCGGGAAGGGCCCTCGCGCGGGTGGGGACGGCCGCTACTCGGCGGGCTTCAGCTTCAGCGAGATCGAGTTGATGCAGTACCGCTGGTCGGTCGGGGTGTCGTACCCCTCGCCCTCGAAGACGTGCCCGAGGTGGCTGCCGCACTTCTTGCAGCGCACCTCGACCCGGCGCATGCCGAGGCTGGTGTCCTCCAGGTACTCCACCGAGTCACCGGCCAGCGGCGCGTAGTACGACGGCCAGCCGCAGTGCGAGTCGAACTTCGTCTCGCTGCTGAACAGCTCGGCGCCGCACGCCCGGCAGCTGTAGACGCCGACCGTCTTGGTGTCGGTGTACTCGCCGACGAACGGACGCTCGGTGCCGGCCTCGCGGAGCACGTGGTACTCCTCCGGGGTCAGCTCGGCGCGCCACTCGGCGTCGGACTTCTGGACCTCGTAGCTCACGGCGACTCTCCAGCTCTCCAGCTCGGAACGGGGACGTCAGACAGCAGGTGCAACGTCCGCCAGGGCGGCCAGAATTTCCGGGCCCAGGTTGGTCACGTCGCCCGCGCCCATGGTCAGCACCAGGTCGCCGGGGGCGGCCAGCGCGGCCAGCAGCGCCGGGGCGGCCGCGAAGTCGTGCTCGGCCCGGACGTCCGCACCGGCCCGGCGCGCCGCGTCGATGATCAGCTCGGCGGTGACGCCCGGGATCGGGTCCTCGCGCGCCGGGTAGATGTCCAGCACCACCGAGGCGTCGGCCAGCGCCAGCGCCCGCCCCATCTCCTCGGCCAGCTGCTGGGTGCGCGAGAACAGGTGCGGCTGGAAGACCACCAGCACCCGGCCCGGGCCCGCCGCCTCCCGGATCGCCTCCAGGTCGGCCGCCATCTCGGTCGGGTGGTGCGCGTACGAGTCGATCACCTGCACGCCGCGCGCCTCGCCCTTGAGCTGCAGCCGCCGCCGCACCCCGGTGTACGCGCCCAGCGCCTTCGCCAGCCCCTCGGCCGGGACGCCCAGCGCGACGCCCGCGGCCAGCGCCGCGACCGCGTTGTGCGCGTAGTGCCGACCGGGCACCGAGACGGTGAACACCAGCCGCTCGCCGCCCAGCTCGACCGTCACCTCGCTGGTCATGCCGCGCGCCGCGACCTCCAGCACCCGCACGTCCGCGTCCTCGGCGGCGCCGACCGTCACCACGTTCAGCCCGTCCCGGCCCGCCACCCGGCGGGTCAGCTCGCGGGCGCCCTCGTGGTCGGCCGAGACCACCAGGGTGCCGCCGGGCTGGATGCGGCCGACGAAGGTCTCGAAGGACTCGTAGATCTCCTCGATCGACGCGTAGTTCGCGTGGTGGTCCAGCTCCACGTTCAGCACGATCGCCACCTCGGGCGCGTACTTGTGGAAGCTGCGGTCGCTCTCGTCCGCCTCCGCGACGAAGATCTCGCCCGCCCCGTGGTGCGCGTTCGATCCCGGCGCGTCCAGGTCGCCGCCGATCGCGTACGAGGGCTCCAGGCCCAGCTCGCCCAGGCTGACCGCGAGCATCGAGGTGGTGGTGGTCTTGCCGTGCGTCCCGGCCACCGCCAGCGCCCGGCGCCCGCCCATCAGCGCCGCCAGCGCGTCCGACCGGTGCACCACCGGCACCCCGCGCTCGCGGGCCGCCACCAGCTCCGGGTTGTCGGCCCGGATCGCGCTGGAGACCACCACGCTGCTCGTCCCGGCCGGGAGGTGCTCCGCGGCGTGCCCGACGAACACCGTCGCCCCCAGCTCGCGCAGCGCCCGGACGGTCTCCGACTCCTTCGCGTCGGAACCCGAGACGGTGGCGCCGCGCACCGCGAGGATCTTCGCCAGACCGGACATGCCGGCGCCGCCGATGCCGATGAAGTGCGGGGCGTGCAGGTCGTGGGCGGCGTCGTTCAAGGCTGGCTCCGTACGGGCGTGAGGAGGCGGAATCGTCCTGCGGCTCCGTAAAACGCTTCACGGAGCCACAGGACGATTCTGCCCTAGTCGAAGGGCCGGTCAGGCTTCGCTGGCGAACAGCTTGAGCACCGGGACGCCGACCTCGTGCCGGGCGCGGGAGGCCCAGTCCCGGTGGAAGAACTCCTCGACGAAGTGCGGGGAGGTCAGCACCAGCACCTCGTCGGCCCGGTTCTCCTCCACCACCTCGCGCAGCCGCGCCAGCGGGTGCGCCTCGACCACCTCGCCGACCGCCTCGGCCCCGGCCCGCTGCAGGTGGCGCAGGCTGTGCTCCAGGGATTCGCCCGCAAGGGTGGGCGCGGCCTCCGCGCCGTCGTCGTGCTCGTGCACCGCCTGGTCCAGATGGCCGAGGGCCACGTCGTCCAGGGCGCGCAGCAACTCGTCCTGCTTGCCGCGGGGCTGCATCAGGACGACGAAGGAGACCTTCTCCTCGCCGTGGAGCGTGGTGACCAGCTCCACGTCGGCGTCGGAGAGTGCCTTCTCGATCATCAGTACGGTCTTGAACACGTGAGTCCCTTCGCTGGTGCGGGCCCCCGGGTCCGGCTCCCTGCTCCCCTCCTTCATAGTGCCCGGAGGAAGGATTCCTCACGCTGCACACGCGCCACACGGATCACATGATCCACATCGGTCAGGATGCGGCTCAGGTGCGGGCGGGGACGCTCGGGGAGCGGTCCGGATCGGTCGGCCGCAGATAGCGGGTGAAGAGGAAACCTTTCTCCTCGATCAATGACACCAGCCGCATCGGTCGGACGTCCGGGATTCGCGGAGCGTTCACGATCCTCGGTGAATCACCGCCCGTCACCAGGGGCGCCACCGACAGGCACAGCTCATCCAGCAGACCGTCCGCCGCGAGCTGTCCGAGCAGGCGGGGGCCGCCCTCCGTGAGCTGGCGGCGCCAACCACGCTCCGTGAGCGCGGCCACCGCCCGGGGGAGGTCCACCGAGCCCGTTCCTGCGGTGATCACATCGGCTGCGGCGGCGACCCGGGCGAGCTTCCCGGGCGGCGCGTCCACCGTGGTGAGGACCACGGTCGGCACCAGCGGCTCGGTGAACAGCGGCGCCGAGAGGTCCAGTTCCAGGCTCCGCGACACCACCGCGATCACCGGCGCGGGCAACTGGCCCGCGGCCGCCCGCGCCGCCGCGAAGTCCGGCCGCGCCCGCGCCGGCCGGTACCCCTCGGCCCGCACCGTCTCGGCCCCCACCAGCACCACGTCGCACAGCGCCCGCAGCACCCCGAAGATCCGCTTGTCCGCCTCGCTGGACAGCCCCTCCGAGAGGCCGTCCAGCCGGGCCGCCCCGTCCAGCGAGGCCACCATGTTCGCCCGCAGCCACGCGCCCTCCGCGGGGTACGCGTACGCCTGCGCCAGCCACTCCAGCTCGCCGGGGGTTCCGGAGGTGTCACCGATCAGTTGCTCCATGCCTCCGAGTCTCTCAGCCGGGAGCGCACCGCCCCCGGCTCCGCGTCCCCCGGTTCCGCGTCCCGGCGGCGCGAGTACCCTGTTGTTTCGTGTCTGCTGCCTCGGAGTCCGATATTCGCACCGCGATAGCCCTGACCGACCGCCGTCCGGTGGTGCCGGCCGAGCGGCTGGTGGCCGAGATGGTGCCGCCGCCGCGCTTCGCCGGGGTGAGCTTCGGCAGCTACCTGCCGGACTCCTCGCAGCCGAGCCAGTACGAGGCCGTCCAGATCCTGGAGTCCTTCGCCGCCGGGCTGAACGGCGCCGCCGAGCCGCCCAGGCGCGGCTGGTTCCGGCGCTCGGCGCCCGTGCCCGCGGGACCGGCCGGGATCTACCTGGACGGCGGGTACGGCGTGGGCAAGACCCACCTGTTGGCCTCGCTCTGGCACGCCGTGCCGGGCCCGAAGGCGTTCGGGACGTTCGTCGAGCTGACCAACCTGGTGGGCGCGCTGACCTTCCAGGGCGCGGTGAAGACGCTCAGCTCGCACCGGCTGCTGTGCATCGACGAGTTCGAGCTGGACGACCCGGGCGACACCGTGCTGGTGTCGACCCTGCTGGCCAGGCTGGTGGAGAACGGCGTCAAGCTGTGCGCGACCTCGAACACGCTGCCGGAGAAGCTGGGGGAGGGCCGGTTCGCCGCCGCGGACTTCATGCGGGAGATCCAGGGCCTGTCCGCGCACTTCCGCCCGGTGCGGATCGACGGCCAGGACTACCGCCACCGCGGCCTGCCCGCCGCCCCGCCGCCGTACGACGACGCCGAGGTCACCGCCCGCGCGGCCCGCACCCCGGGCGCCTCGCTGGACGACTTCGACGCCCTGCTGGAGCACCTGAAGGAGGTGCACCCCAGCCGGTACGGCGCGCTGCTGGACGAGGTCGGCGCGGTGTTCCTGCGCGGCGTGCGGCAGGTGGACGACCAGGCGACCGCGCTGCGCCTGGTGGTGCTGGCCGACCGGATGTACGACCGGGAGCTGCCGGTCACCGCCTCGGGCGTGCCGTTCGACCAGGTGTTCACCGAGGAGATGCTGCGCGGCGGCTACCGCAAGAAGTACCTGCGGGCGGTCTCCCGGCTGGTCGCGCTGGCCCGGGACTCCGCGAAGTAGCACCCGCTCTGTCGGTGGCCGGTCGTACGGTGGAGGGCGTGCGTCCCATCACGAGTATCGAGCGGTCCGTGGCGCCCTTCGAGGTCGTCAGCCCCTACCAGCCCAACGGCGACCAGCCGGCGGCCATCGCCGAGCTGGAGCGCCGGATCCGCGCAGGTGAGAAGGACGTCGTCCTGCTCGGCGCGACCGGCACCGGAAAGTCGGCCACCACGGCCTGGATGATCGAGAAGCTGCAGCGCCCCACCCTGGTGATGGCGCCGAACAAGACGCTGGCCGCCCAGCTGGCCAACGAGTTCCGCGAGCTGCTGCCGAACAACGCGGTCGAGTACTTCGTCTCGTACTACGACTACTACCAGCCCGAGGCCTACGTCCCGCAGACGGACACCTACATCGAGAAGGACTCCTCGATCAACGAGGAGGTCGAGCGGCTGCGCCACTCCGCCACCAACAGCCTGCTCACCCGGCGGGACGTCGTGGTCGTCGCCTCGGTCTCCTGCATCTACGGCCTCGGCACCCCGCAGGAGTACGTCGACCGGATGGTGCGCCTGAAGGTCGGCGAGGAGGTCGACCGGGACGCCCTGCTGCGCCGCTTCGTCGACATCCAGTACACCCGCAACGACCTGGCCTTCACCCGCGGCACCTTCCGCGTCCGGGGCGACACGATCGAGATCTTCCCGGTGTACGAGGAGCTCGCCGTCCGGATCGAGATGTTCGGCGACGAGATCGAGGCGCTCTACACGCTGCACCCGCTGACCGGCGAGGTGATCAGCCAGGACGACTCGGTCTACGTCTTCCCGGCCTCGCACTACGTGGCGGGCCCGGAGCGGATGGAGCGGGCGATCAACGGCATCGAGGCCGAGCTGGAGCAGAGCCTGGCCCGGATGGAGAAGCAGGGCAAGCTGCTGGAGGCCCAGCGGCTGCGGATGCGCACCACGTACGACATCGAGATGCTCCGCCAGATCGGCACCTGCTCGGGCGTGGAGAACTACTCGATGCACTTCGACGGCCGCGAGCCCGGCTCCCCGCCGAACACCCTGCTCGACTACTTCCCGGAGGACTTCCTCCTGGTCATCGACGAGTCGCACGTCACCGTCCCGCAGATCGGCGCGATGTACGAGGGCGACGCCTCGCGCAAGCGCACGCTGGTCGAGCACGGCTTCCGGCTGCCCTCGGCGATGGACAACCGGCCGCTGAAGTGGGAGGAGTTCCAGGAGCGGATCGGCCAGACCGTCTACCTGTCGGCGACGCCGGGCAAGTACGAACTGGCCCGCGGCGACGGCCAGGTCGAGCAGATCATCCGCCCGACCGGCCTGATCGACCCCGAGGTGATCGTCAAGCCCACCGAGGGCCAGATCGACGACCTGGTGCACGAGATCCGGCAGCGGGTGGAGAAGGACGAGCGGGTCCTGGTCACCACGCTGACCAAGAAGATGGCCGAGGACCTCACCGACTACTTCCTGGGCCTCGACATCCGGGTCCGCTACCTGCACAGCGACGTCGACACGCTGCGCCGGATCGAGTTGCTGCGCGAGCTGCGGGCGGGCGAGTACGACGTGCTGGTCGGCATCAACCTGCTCCGCGAGGGCCTCGACCTGCCCGAGGTCTCGCTGGTCGCGATCCTGGACGCGGACAAGGAGGGCTTCCTGCGCTCCGGCACCTCGCTGATCCAGACCATCGGCCGCGCCGCGCGCAACGTCTCCGGCCAGGTGCACATGTACGCCGACAAGATCACCCCGGCGATGGAGCTGGCGATCAGCGAGACCAACCGCCGCCGCGCCGCCCAGCAGGCGTACAACGAGGAGCACGGGATCGACCCGCAGCCGCTGCGGAAGAAGATCGGCGACCTGCTCTCCACCATGGCGGGGGAGGACGTCGACACCGAGGAGCTGCTCGCCACCGGCTACCGGCAGCAGGGCAAGGGGAAGGCGCCCGTCCCGGCGCTCGGCATCGACCGCAAGCCCGCCAAGAGCCTGCCCGCCGCCGAACTCGCCCAGCTGATCCAGGACATGACCGACCGGATGCACACCGCCGCGGCCGAGCTGCAGTTCGAGGTGGCGGCCCGGCTGCGCGACGAGGTCAAGGAACTCAAGCGCGAGCTGCGCCAGATGCGGGAGGCGGGAATGGCCTGATCCGGAGCCCGGTCCCCGCCGGGCGGTGGTAATTCACCGTCCGGCGGGTGTCGTCGTGTCGTAGTTTGGCCACAGTCCGCTCCTCCCGGGCCGCGGCGGAAGGGCGGCGGCGTAGGGTGGGGCGCGGTCTGCCCGGAGCTCGCCCGCTCCGGGGACGGTCGGATGGGCGACGAGGACGCCGGGCGGGGCCCGGAGGAAGCAGAGGTCGGCAGCGTGTCCGTGAACCTGGCCAAGGGCCAGAGCGTGAGCCTGTTGAAGTCCACCGGCGAGACGCTGAGCGTGGTGCGGATGGGCCTCGGCTGGAAGTCCGCCCCCGGCAAGCGCGGCTTCTTCAGCCGCCGTCCCAAGGAGATCGACCTCGACGCGTCCGCCCTGCTGTACGACGGCAAGGTGATGAGCGACGTGGTGTTCTTCTCGCACCTGGTCAGCAACGACGGCTCGGTGCAGCACAACGGCGACAACCTGGTCGGCGGGGCGGGCGCGGGCGCCGACGACGAGAGCATCATGGTCGACCTGACCAAGGTGCCGCGCCGGGTCACCCAGATCGTCTTCACCGTCAGTTCGTACACCGGACAGAACTTCCTGGAGGTGCAGAACGCGCACTGCCGGCTGGTCGACGAGACCACCGGCAAGGAGCTGGCCCGCTACGAGCTGACCGGCGGCGGCCCGCACACCGGGCAGATCATGGCCAAGGTCGAGCGGGACGGCGACGGCGGCTGGAAGATGACCGCGATCGGCGCCCCCGCCAGCGGCCGCACCTTCCGGGACATGCTGCCCTTCATCGAGCCGTTCCTCTGATCGTTCCGATGATCGGCTGATCGAACTTCACAGGGACTTCTTTACCTTCTTTACCTTCCCTTGGTCTTCCTGTTAACCTTCTGGGAGCGGAGGGGAGTATTCCCCGTTCAGTGACCCCGTCATCACGGGCGCCCGTCGCGGCGCCCCGGGGCGCTGGCCGCGCGGCGCCCGCGGCACGCGGGCCGCGCGGCGGAAGAGACCTCCGGCAGTGACGATTGTTCGCCTATCTGCCGGAGGAGCAGACATGGACGTATCCGCAGGCCTGTGGGGCGGCACCATCGCGGTGCTGGTCGCCCTGGTGGTGGCCGACTTCTTCATCGGCGGCCGCAAGCCGCACGAGGTCTCCGTCAAGGAGGCCGGCATCTGGACGGCGGTCTGGGTGGCCCTGGCCGTGCTGTTCGGCGGCTTCCTCTGGTGGTACGGCGGCGGGAAGCCCGCCGGTGAGTTCTTCGCGGGCTACATCACCGAGAAGTCGCTCAGCGTCGACAACCTGTTCGTGTTCATCCTGATCATGGGCAAGTTCGCGGTGCCGAGGATCTACCAGCAGCGGGTGCTGATGTTCGGCGTGATCATCGCCCTGGTGCTGCGGGCGGTCTTCATCGCGGGCGGCGCGGCGCTGGTCTCCCAGTTCTCCTGGGTGTTCTACGGCTTCGGCGCCCTCCTGGTCTGGACGGCCTGGAAGCTGATCAAGGAGGCCCGCGCCGAGGAGGAAGAGGAGGAGTTCGAGGAGAACCGCCTGCTCAAGTCGATCGAGCGGCGCTTCCCGTCCACCGACCGGTACCACGGCACCAGGCTGTTCGTCCGGGAGGGCGGCCGTCGGCTGATGACGCCGATGCTGATCGTGATGCTGGCGATCGGCACCACCGACGTGCTGTTCGCGCTGGACTCGATCCCGGCCATCTTCGGCCTCACCCAGGACCCGTACATCGTCCTCACCGCCAACGCCTTCGCGCTGATGGGCCTGCGGCAGCTGTACTTCCTGATCGGCGGGCTGCTGAAGAAGCTGGTGCACCTGTCCTACGGGCTGGCGGTGATCCTCGGCTTCATCGGCGTCAAGCTGGTGCTGCACGCGCTGCACGAGAGCGGCGTGCACGTGCCGGAGATCGGCATCCCCCTCTCGCTGGGCTTCATCGTGGTGGTGCTGGCGGTCACCACGGTCACCAGCCTGGTGGCCGCGAGGAGGCAGGAGGCCGCGGCGGCCGCCGAGCCGGAGAAGATCGACGCCTGAGCCCGGGCGCAGCGCGGGGCCCCGCCGGGAAGGATCCGGCGGGGCCCCGCGCTGCGCGTCACCAGCCGCGCTCGCGCCACTCCGCCAGGTGCGGGCGCTCGGCGCCCAGGGTGGTGTCGTTGCCGTGGCCGGGGTAGACCCAGGTCTCGTCCGGGAGCACGTCGAAGACCTTCTCGTTGACGTCCCGGAACAGCGAGTCGAACGCGGCCGGGTCGCCCCAGGTGTTGCCGATCCCGCCCGGGAACAGGCAGTCGCCGGTGAACAGGTGCGGGTGGCCCTGCGGGTCGTCGTAGAGCAGCACGATCGCGCCGGGGGTGTGGCCCACCAGGTGGCGCACCGTCAGCTCGACCTGCCCGAAGCGCAGCACCGAGCCGTCCTCCAGGGCCAGGTCGGTGGGCACGTCGATGCCCTCCGCGTCGATCCGCCCGGCCATGGTGCGGGCGCCGGTGACGGCCACCACCTCGGCCAGCGCGCCCCAGTGGTCGCGGTGCCGGTGGGTGGTGACCACCGCGGCCAGCCGGGGGCCGACGGTCTCCAGCAGCACCGGCGCGTCGGCCGCCGCGTCGATCAGCAGCTGCTCGTCGGTGGCCCGGCAGCGCAGCAGGTAGGCGTTGTTGTCGTGCGGGCCGACCGCCACCTTGGTGACGATCAGGTGGGCCAGCTCCCGGACGTCAGGGGCCCCGCCGACCTTCACCGCTCCGTGGTACGTCATCAGGCCGCTCCTCGCTCGCTGTCGGGCTCTCGCGTCAACCGGTCACCATCATCCCATCGGGGGGAGCTCGGGCAGCGCGGAACGGGGGTCGACGAGGCCCTCGTCGCCGCGGTGGACCTGCAGGCCGTCCCCGTTCGAACGGCCGGACAGCCAGCCGGTGAGCGCCCGCACCGGGCCCTCCGCGGTCAGCTCGGCCCCCTCGCCGCCGATCCGGGCCTCCAGCCCGGCGTCCTCGGCGACCAGCAGCACGCCGGGCAGCTCCTCCGCGCCGCCGAAGTGCTCGCCCAGGCGCCGGAACTCGGCGATCGCGAACGGCTCCGGCCAGTGCGCGGGGGTGTATCCGGCGTTCAGGTCGACGTGGTGGTACTCCAGCTCGGCCAGCCGCTTCGCCGGGATCTGCCAGGCCGGGAAGACGTAGCCGGTGCGGTGGGTGATCTCGACGGTCCAGTGCTCGGGGGCCAGCAGCGCGGCGGCGTCCAGGAAGCGCCGCTGGCTGTCCCGGATGTCGGCCACCTGCTCGGCCAGCGGGCGCCCGGCCCCGGCCGCGATGCCGGCCTCCCGGCTCTCCGGGGTGGGGTACTGCGGGATGTCCTCGCCGGTGCGGGCCCCGGTCAGCAGGTTGACCAGGGAGTCCGCGTTGCGGGCGAGGTGCGCGAGCACGTGCCCGCGGGTCCAGCCGGGCAGCCCGGACGGGCCGGACAGCTCGGCCGGGTCCAGTTCGGCGAGGGTGTGCAGCAGCAGCTCGGTGCTCTCCGCGGTGGCCCGCAGCTGCTCGGCGGCGGCAGCGGCGGCGGTCGTGGGGTCGCTCATCGGGGCGGTGCCTTTCGACGGTCGGTGGTGCGGTTCGCGGTGCGGTTCGTGGCGGTGCGGTGGCGGTCCGGGCGTTGCCCGGGCCGGTTGTCAGTCGTTGACGCTACCGTCGAGCGAGGGTGCCGTTCACCCGTCCGGGTGGTCCCCGCTGGACAGGCTCAGATTCGAACGAATGAGCCAGTACGCTGGCGGGCGCATCCTGGAAGAAGCACGAAGAAGCACACCCCTCCTCCCCTTCGACCCGGAGAAAGGCGCCAGTAGCAGTGGCAGACCGCCTCGTCGTCCGTGGTGCACGCGAGCACAACCTCAAGAACGTCTCGCTCGACCTGCCCCGGGACTCCCTCATCGTCTTCACGGGCCTCTCCGGGTCCGGCAAGTCCTCCCTCGCCTTCGACACGATCTTCGCCGAGGGCCAGCGGCGCTACGTCGAGTCGCTGTCCTCGTACGCCCGGCAGTTCCTCGGCCAGATGGACAAGCCGGACGTCGACTTCATCGAGGGCCTCTCCCCGGCCGTCTCGATCGACCAGAAGTCCACCAGCCGCAACCCCCGCTCCACCGTCGGCACCATCACCGAGGTGTACGACTACCTGCGCCTGCTGTTCGCCCGGATCGGCAAGCCGCACTGCCCGCACTGCGGCCGCCCGATCGCCCGGCAGTCGCCGCAGGCCGTCGTCGACAAGGTGCTGGAGCTGCCCGAGGGCACCCGCTTCCAGGTGCTCAGCCCGGTCGTCCGGGAGCGCAAGGGCGAGTTCGTCGACCTCTTCGCCGACCTGCAGTCCAAGGGCTACGCCCGGGCCCGGGTGGACGGGCAGACCGTCCAGCTGACCGAGCCGCCGACGCTGAAGAAGCAGGAGAAGCACACCATCGAGGTGGTCATCGACCGCCTCACCGTGAAGTCGAGCGCCAAGCGCCGACTCACCGACTCGGTGGAGACCGCCCTCAAGCTGGCCGGCGGCATGGTGGTGCTCGACTTCGTCGACCTGCCGGAGGACGACCCCGAGCGCGAGAAGATGTTCTCGGAGCACCTCTACTGCCCGTACGACGACGTCTCCTTCGAGGAGCTGGAGCCGCGCTCCTTCTCCTTCAACTCCCCGTTCGGCGCCTGCCCGGACTGCTCGGGCCTGGGCAACCGGATGGAGGTGGACCCGGAGCTGCTCGTCCCCGACGAGGAGAAGTCGCTCGACGAGGGCGCCATCCACCCCTGGTCGCAGGGCGCCACCAAGGAGTACTTCCAGCGGCTGGTCAACGCGCTGGCCGCCGAGCTCGGCTTCCGCACCGACATTCCGTGGGCCGGGCTGCCGGTCCGGGCCAGGAAGGCGCTGCTGTACGGGCACAAGACCCAGGTCGAGGTCCGCTACCGCAACCGCTACGGCCGCGAGCGCTCCTACACCACCGCCTTCGAGGGCGCCGTCCCGTTCGTCACGCGCCGGCACTCCGAGTCGGAGAGCGACGCGGGCCGCGAGCGCTTCGAGGGCTACATGCGCGAGGTGCCCTGCCCGACCTGCAAGGGCACCAGGCTCAAGCCGGTGGTCCTCGCCGTGACGGTGATGGACCGCTCGATCGCCGAGGTCTCCGCGATGTCGATCAGCGACTGCGCGGACTTCCTGGGCGCGCTGCGCCTGGACCGCCGGGACAAGCAGATCGCCGAGCGGGTGCTCAAGGAGGTGCTGGAGCGACTGCGCTTCCTGGTCGACGTCGGCCTCGACTACCTCTCGCTCAACCGCGCCGCGGGGACGCTCTCCGGCGGCGAGGCCCAGCGCATCCGGCTCGCCACCCAGATCGGCTCCGGCCTGGTCGGCGTGCTGTACGTGCTGGACGAGCCGTCCATCGGCCTGCACCAGCGCGACAACCACCGCCTGATCGAGACGCTGGTCCGGCTGCGCGACATCGGCAACACCCTGATCGTCGTCGAGCACGACGAGGACACCATCAAGACCGCCGACTGGATCGTCGACATCGGCCCCGGCGCGGGCGAGCACGGCGGCAAGGTGGTGCACTCCGGCTCGCTGAAGGAGCTGCTGGCCAACGAGGAGTCGCTGACCGGCCAGTACCTCTCCGGCAAGCGCGCCATCCCGATCCCGGCCGCCCGCCGCCCGCGCGACAAGAAGCGCCAGCTGGTGGTGCACGGCGCCCGCGAGCACAACCTCAAGGACGTCACGGTCGCCTTCCCGCTCGGCACCTTCACCGCCGTCACGGGCGTCTCCGGCTCCGGCAAGTCCACGCTGGTCAACGACATCCTGTACGCGCACCTGGCCCGCGAGCTGAACGGCGCCCGCAGCGTCCCCGGGCGGCACACCCGGATCACCGGCACCGACCAGGTCGACAAGGTGGTGCACGTCGACCAGTCGCCGATCGGCCGCACCCCGCGCTCCAACCCGGCCACCTACACCGGCGTCTTCGACCACGTGCGCAAGCTGTTCGCGGAGACCCAGGAGGCCAAGGTCCGCGGCTACCTGCCCGGCCGGTTCTCGTTCAACGTCAAGGGCGGCCGCTGCGAGAACTGCTCCGGCGACGGCACCATCAAGATCGAGATGAACTTCCTGCCGGACGTCTACGTCCCCTGCGAGGTCTGCCACGGCGACCGCTACAACCGGGAGACGCTGGAGGTCCACTACAAGGGCAAGTCCATCGCCGAGGTGCTGAACATGCCGATCGAGGAGGCGCTCGACTTCTTCGAGGCCGTCCCCGCGATCGCCCGCCACCTCAGGACGCTCAAGGAGGTCGGCCTCGGCTACGTCCGGCTCGGCCAGCCCGCCACCACCCTCTCCGGCGGCGAGGCCCAGCGCGTCAAGCTCTCCGCCGAGCTCCAGAAGCGCTCCACCGGGCGGACGGTCTACGTCCTGGACGAGCCCACCACCGGCCTGCACTTCGAGGACATCAGCAAGCTGATCAAGGTCCTGGAGGGCCTGGTCGACAAGGGCAACACCGTCATCGTCATCGAGCACAACCTGGACGTCATCAAGACCGCCGACTGGCTGGTCGACATGGGTCCCGAGGGCGGCTCCGGCGGCGGCAGCGTGGTCGTCGAGGGCACCCCGGAGGAGGTCGCGGCCTCCACCGCCAGCCACACCGGCAAGTTCCTGCGCGACATCCTGCCGGGCGTCTCGGACGCGGCGCCCGCGAAGCGCAGGAAGAAGTAGCCGCACGCGGACGGGTCCGCCCGGGGAGCACGCGCCCCCCGGGCGGACCCGTCCGCGCGTGCTAGGTTTCTGGCGCCAAATCCCGCACCGAGGAGCCCCGATGACCGAGCCCACCGCCTCCCGCCGTACCGTCCTGTGCTGCGCGGCCGTCGCGCTCGCGGGGGCCACGGCCGCCGGTTGCAGCTCCTCGTCCCCCTCCCCCTCCTCCGGCAGCGGCGGCAGTGGCAAGGAGGAGCCGAAGTCGGCCGGGCCGATCGACCTCGGCCCGGCCGCGGACGTGCCGGTCGGGGGCGGGAAGGTCTACCGGGAGCAGGCCGTCGTCGTGACGCAGCCCGCCGCGGGGGAGTACAAGGCGTTCAGCGCGAAGTGCACGCACGCCGGGTGCCTGGTCAACGGGGTGGTCAAGGAGCAGATCCAGTGCCTGTGCCACGGCAGCCGCTTCGGGATCTCCGACGGCGCCGTCCAGGACGGCCCCGCGCCGAAGCCGCTGCCCGCCTACCAGGTCGCGGTGCAGAACGGGAACCTGCAGGTCACCAAGGGCTGACGGCCCGTCGGTGCGGGGGAAGAACGGAACGAGGGGGGAACGGCAGGATGAATCGCCGACCGTGCACGACGAGGGACGGCGCGCCGCACTGGCGCGGCTCCGCGGGCACCGTCACCGAGACCGCCTCGGCCTGAGCGGGGAGCGGCCGGCGGAGTCCGACTGACGGCGTCCGCGCCGTGCTGTCACCGGCAGTCGGTACGGTAGGGGCATGGCAGACCCGTCCACCTACCGACCGGCGCCGGGGGCGATCCCGACCTCGCCCGGGGTCTACAAGTTCCGCGACGCGCACGGCCGGGTCATCTACGTGGGCAAGGCGAAGAGCCTGCGCCAGCGGCTCTCCTCGTACTTCCAGGACGTGGCGAACCTGCACCCGCGCACCGCGACGATGGTGACCACCGCGGCCTCGGTGGAGTGGACGGTGGTCTCCACCGAGGTCGAGGCGCTGCAGCTGGAGTACTCCTGGATCAAGGAGTTCGACCCGCGGTTCAACGTCAAGTACCGGGACGACAAGAGCTACCCGGAGCTGGCGGTCACCCTCGACGAGGAGTTCCCCCGCGTCCAGGTGATGCGCGGGGCGCACAAGAAGGGCGTGCGCTACTTCGGCCCGTACGGGCACGCCTGGGCGATCCGCGAGACGGTCGACCTGCTGCTGCGGGTCTTCCCGGTGCGGACGTGCTCCAACGGCGTGTTCAAGCGCGCCCAGCAGGTCGGCCGCCCCTGCCTGCTCGGCTACATCGGCAAGTGCGCGGCGCCCTGCGTGGGCCGGGTGACGGCCGCCGAGCACCGCGAACTCGCCGAGGAGTTCTGCGACTTCATGGCCGGGCGGACGGGCGGCCACCTGCGCCGCGTCGAGCAGGAGATGCAGCGGGCCGCCGCCGAGATGGAGTACGAGAAGGCCGCCCGGCTGCGCGACGACCTCGGCGCCCTGCAGCGCGCGATGGAGAAGAACGCGGTCGTCCTCGCCGACGGCACCGACGCCGACCTGCTGGCCCTGGCCGAGGACGAACTCGAAGCCGCCGTGCAGATCTTCCACGTCCGCGGCGGCCGGGTCCGCGGCCAGCGCGGCTGGGTCACCGACAAGGTCGAGGACGTGGACACCGCGGGCCTGGTCGAACACGCCCTGCAGCAGCTGTACGGCGAGGGCAGCGAGCAGGTCCCGCGCGAGGTGCTCGTCCCCGCGCTGCCCGACGCGGCCGTGCACGAGTGGCTGGCCGCCCTGCGCGGCGCCCAGGTCGACCTGCGCGTCCCGCAGCGCGGCGACAAGAAGGACCTGATGGAGACGGTGCAGCGCAACGCCCAGCAGGCGCTGGCGCTGCACAAGACCAAGCGCGCCTCCGACCTGACCACCCGCAGCCGCGCCCTGCAGGAGATCGCCGACGCCCTGGAGCTGGACTCCGTCCCGCTGCGCATCGAGTGCTTCGACATCTCGCACCTCCAGGGCGAGGACGTGGTGGCCTCCATGGTGGTCTTCGAGGACGGCCTGGCCCGCAAGAGCGAGTACCGCCGCTTCCAGATCAGGTCCTTCGAGGGCCAGGACGACGTCCGCTCGATGCACGAGGTGATCACCCGCCGCTTCCGCCGCTACCTCCAGGAGCGCGAGCAGACCGGCGAGTGGGCGGTGCCCGAGGAGGACGGGGCGCTGACCGACGAGAACGGCCGCCCCAAGCGCTTCGCCTACCCGCCGCAACTGCTGGTGGTCGACGGCGGGCAGCCGCAGGTCGCCGCCGCCGTGCGGGCGCTGGGCGAACTGGGCATCGACGACGTCGCGGTGTGCGGGCTGGCCAAGCGGCTGGAGGAGGTGTGGCTGCCCGGCCAGGACGACCCGGTGGTGCTGCCGCGCTCCAGCGAGGGCCTCTACCTGCTGCAGCGGGTGCGCGACGAGGCGCACCGCTTCGCCATCACCTACCAGCGGGCCAAGCGCGCCAAACGGCTCACGGCGGGGGAACTGGACTCCGTCCCCGGGCTGGGCGAGACTCGCCGCCGGGCCCTGCTCAAGCACTTCGGTTCGCTGAAGAAGCTGCGCGCGGCGACCGTCGACGAGCTGTGCGAGGTCCCCGGGATCGGGCGCCGCACCGCCGAGACTGTTGCCGCAGCCTTGGCCTCCCGTACACCTGCCGCATTCGCGGTCAACACCGCGACGGGCGAGATCATCGAAGACAGCACGGCCACAGCAGTACCGAGAAGCGGGGAAGAGACGTGACAGTGTCCAACGGGGGAGAGACCACCCCCGAGCTGGTGATCATCTCCGGCATGTCCGGGGCGGGGCGCTCCACCGCCGCCAAGTGCCTGGAGGACCTCGGCTGGTTCGTGGTCGACAACCTGCCGCCCGCGCTGATCCCCACCATGGTCGACCTGGGCGCCCGCTCGCAGGGCGCGGTGCCGCGGATCGGCGCCGTGGTCGACGTCCGCGGCCGCACCTTCTTCGACGACCTGCTGACCTCGCTGGAGGAGCTGGAGAAGCGCGGCGTCCGGCTGCGGGTGCTCTTCCTGGACTCCTCGGACGACGCGCTGGTGCGCCGCTTCGAGTCGGTCCGCCGCCCGCACCCGCTGCAGGCCGACGGCCGGATCGTCGACGGCATCGCCCGGGAGCGCGAGCTGCTGCGCGAGCTGCGCGGCGAGGCCGACCTGGTGTTCGACACCTCCAACCTCAACGTGCACCAGCTGCGCGCCAAGATGGACGCCCAGTTCGCCGGCCAGGACGAGCCGGAGCTGCGCGCCACCGTGATGTCCTTCGGCTTCAAGTACGGCCTGCCGGTCGACGCCGACCTGGTGGTGGACTGCCGCTTCCTGCCCAACCCGCACTGGGTCCCCGAGCTGCGCGCCCGTACCGGAACCGACCCGGAGGTGGCAGAGTACGTGTTCCAGCAGCCCGGGGCGCAGCAGTTCGTGGACGGCTACACCGAGCTGCTCCGGATCATCACCGAGGGTTACCGCCGGGAGGGGAAGCGCTACATGACGCTTGCCGTAGGCTGCACCGGAGGCAAGCACCGCAGCGTGGCGATGTCCGAGCAGCTGACCAAGCGTCTGATCGCGGACGGGGTCGAGACGGTGCTGGTCCACCGGGACATGGGCCGGGAGTAAGCGGCCGGGAACCACCCGTACCGCCGCCCCGGTCGAGCACGAGACAGGAACACGGTGTCGGCGTGACGGGATACGTGCCAGCGCGGCAGCAGCTCCGGACCAGACCCGCGGAGCGGGCCCCGCGCCCCGGGGCTCCGAAGATCGCCGCGTTGGGCGGCGGGCAGGGCCTGTCCGCCTCGCTGTCCGCGCTGCGCCGGCTCACCACCGAACTGACCGCCGTGGTCACCGTCGCGGACGACGGCGGTTCCAGCGGACGGCTGCGCGCCGAACTCGGCGTGCTGCCGCCCGGCGACCTGCGCAAGGCGCTGGCCGCGCTGTGCGGCGACGACGACTGGGGCCGGACGTGGTCCGAGGTGATCCAGCAGCGCTTCGCGGGCAGCGGCGAGCTCGGCGGCCACGCGGTCGGCAACCTGCTGATCGTGGCGCTGTGGGAGAAGCTCGGCGACCCGGTGGAGGCGCTGAACTGGGTCGGCCGGCTGCTGAACGTGCAGGGCCGGGTGCTGCCGATGTCCGCCGTCCCGCTGGACATCGAGGCCCAGGTGCGCGGCCACGACCCGCTGCGCCCCACCGAGGTGTCGGCGGTGCGCGGCCAGGCCGCGGTCGCGATCACCCCCGGCACCGTGCAGTCGATCCGGCTGCTGCCGGACGGCCCCCCGGCCGTCCCGGAGGCCGTGCAGGCCGTCCTGGAGGCGGACTGGGTGGTGCTCGGCCCCGGCTCCTGGTTCACCAGCGTGCTGCCGCACCTGCTCGTCCCGGAGCTCGCCAAGGCCCTCACCGAGACCCGGGCCCGCCGCCTGCTCACCCTCAACCTGGCCCCGCAGCCCGGCGAGACCGAGGGATTCACCCCGCAGCGCCACCTGGAGGTGATCGCCGACCACGCCCCGGAGCTGGCCGTGGATGCGATCCTGGTGGACGAGCGGGCGGTCAGCGGCGGCGCCTTCGGGGTCGCCGACCTGGCCGGCCTGGAACAGGCCGCCGCGCGGATGGGCGCGGCCCTGGTGCTCGACTCGGTGGCCCGCGCGGACGGGACGCCGCGACACGACGCGGAGCTCTTGGCCGCCGCGTACGACCGGATTTTCCGGACTCATGGAAGGATCGGCCCATGGCGATGACGGCAGCGGTGAAAGACGAGATCTCCCGGCTTCCCGTCACCCGTGCCTGCTGCCGCAAGGCGGAGGTCTCGGCGATCCTGCGTTTTGCGGGCGGACTGCACATTGTGAGCGGCCGCATCGTGATCGAGGCGGAGCTGGACACCGGCATTGCGGCACGGCGGCTGCGCAAGGACCTCCTGGAGATCTTCGGACACTCCTCGGATCTGGTGGTGATGGCCCCCGGCGGGCTGCGACGCGGCAGCCGGTACGTGGTGCGGGTGGTGAAGGACGGCGAGCTGCTGGCCCGGCAGACCGGGCTGGTGGACGGACGCGGACGGCCGATCCGGGGTCTGCCCCCGGCGGTGGTGTCCGGCGCGACCTGCGACGCGGAGGCGGCCTGGCGCGGCGCCTTCCTGGCGCACGGCTCGCTGACCGAACCCGGGCGCTCCTCCTCCCTGGAGATCACCTGCCCGGGCTCGGAGGCGGCGCTCGCCCTGGTCGGCGCGGCCCGCCGGCTCGGCATCCCGGCCAAGGCCCGCGAGGTCCGCGGCGTCGACCGGGTGGTGATCCGCGACGGCGACGCGATCGGCGCGCTGCTCACCCGCCTCGGCGCGCACGAGTCCGTGCTGGCCTGGGAGGAGCGCCGGATGCGCCGCGAGGTGCGGGCCACCGCCAACCGGCTGGCCAACTTCGACGACGCCAACCTGCGCCGCTCGGCCCGCGCCGCGGTCGCCGCGGGCGCCCGGGTGCAGCGCGCCCTGGAGATCCTCGGCGAGGAGGTGCCCGAGCACCTGGCCGCGGCCGGCGCGCTGCGCATGCAGCACAAGCAGGCCTCGCTGGAGGAGCTGGGCGCGCTCGCCGACCCGCCGCTGACCAAGGACGCGGTGGCCGGGCGGATCCGCCGCCTGCTGGCGATGGCCGACAAGCGGGCCGCCGAGCTCGGCCTGCCGAACACCGAGGCCAACCTGACCGAGGAGATGGCCCTGAACTGACGGCCGGTCAACCGGCCGACGGCGCACCCGAGGGGCGTGCGGAGCAGGTCGCGGCAGCCGCCGCGCCCGCTGCGCGCGCCCCTTTCGCGCACCCGGACCGTCCCGTCCCAACCGGTGAGGCGATGTGCCTTGCGACACTTGGGGGAGGTAGGGTCAGCAGTGGTCGGGGACAACCCAAATTTCACCCCCGTCGGGCTCCGGCCCGGCGTACCTAAGAGGAGATCGGTTCGTGACGATCCGGGTAGGCATCAACGGGTTCGGCCGCATCGGCCGCAACTTCTTCCGTGCGGTCAAGTCCCAGGGCGCTGACATCGAGATCGTCGGTGTCAACGACCTGACCGACACCAAGACGCTGGCTCACCTGCTCAAGTACGACACCACTCTCGGTACCTTCCCCGGCGAGGTCTCGCACACCGAGGACAGCATCACCGTCGACGGTCACACCTTCAAGGTCACCGCCGAGCGCGACCCCGCCAACCTTCCCTGGGCCGAGCTGGGCGCCGACATCGTCGTCGAGTCCACCGGCATCTTCACCAAGGCCGATGCTGCGAAGAAGCACATCACCGCCGGTGCGAAGAAGGTCATCATCTCGGCGCCCGCCACCGACGAGGACATCACCATCGTCCTGGGCGTCAACGAGGACAAGTACGACGCCGCCGCGCACGACGTCATCTCGAACGCCTCCTGCACCACCAACTGCGTGGCGCCGATGGCGAAGGTCCTGCACGAGAACTTCGGCATCGTCAAGGGCCTGATGACCACCGTGCACGCCTTCACCAACGACCAGGTCACCCTGGACTTCCCGCACAAGGACCTGCGTCGCGCCCGCGCCGCCTCGCAGAACATCATCCCGACCTCGACCGGTGCCGCCAAGGCCACCGCCCTGGTCCTGCCGGAGCTGAAGGGCAAGCTGGACGGCACCTCGCTGCGCGTCCCCGTCCCGACCGGCTCCATCACCGACCTGGTGGTCACCCTCGAGCGCGAGGTCACCAAGGACGAGGTCAACGCCGCGTTCCAGAAGGCCGCCCAGGAGGGCCCGCTCAAGGGCTACCTGGCGTACACCGAGGACCCGATCGTCTCCTCGGACATCGTGAACGACCCGCACTCCTGCATCTTCGACTCGCAGCTGACGATGGTCCAGGGCAACCAGGTCAAGGTGCTCGGCTGGTACGACAACGAGTTCGGCTACTCCAACCGCCTCGTCAACCTGGTCTCCCTCGTCGGCGACCAGCTCTGACCCCAGCGGTAGCTGACGTGACGTAAGGGGCAGGGCCCGGACGGCTGTCTTACGCCGACCGGGCCCTGCCGCTGCGCCCCCTCGTCCGTCCTACCCCCCTTACCGGTGGCCCGCCGTCGTGTCGCCGTCTGCGCACCGTTCCACCCCTGAGGAGCATGACCGTGAAGACGATCGAAGACCTGGAGGTCTCCGGCAAGCGGGTGTTCGTCCGCGCCGACCTCAACGTGCCGCTGTCCGGTGACACCATCACCGACGACGGCCGGATCCGCGCCGTCGCGCCGACCATCGCCAAGCTCGTCGAGCGCGGCGCCCGCGTGGTCGTCGCCTCGCACCTGGGCCGTCCCAAGGGCGAGCCGGACCCGAAGTTCTCCCTCGCGCCGGTGGCCGTCCGCCTCGGCGAGATCCTCGGCCGCCCGGTGGCCTTCGCCACCGACACCGTCGGGGACAGCGCGAAGGCCACCGTCGCCGCCCTCGGCGACGGCGAGGTCACGCTGCTGGAGAACCTGCGCTTCAACGCCGGCGAGACCTCCAAGGACGACGCCGAGCGCGGCGCGTTCGCCGACCGGCTGGCCGCCCTGGCGGACCTGTACGTCGGCGACGGCTTCGGTGCGGTGCACCGCAAGCACGCCTCCGTCTACGACCTCCCGGCCCGGCTGCCGCACGCGGTCGGCGACCTGATCGCCACCGAGGTGGGCGTCCTCAAGCGCCTCACCGAGGACGTGGCCCGCCCGTACGTGGTGGTGCTCGGCGGCTCGAAGGTCTCCGACAAGGTCGGCGTGATCGAGAACCTGCTCGGCAAGGCCGACCGGATCCTGATCGGCGGCGGCATGATGTACACCTTCATCGCCGCCCAGGGCCACGGCGTGGGCGCCTCGCTGCTCCAGGAGGACCAGATCCCGGTCGTCCAGGACTACCTGAAGCGCGGCGCCGAGCAGGGCGTCGAGTTCGTGATCCCGGTGGACACCGCGGTCTCCGGCAGCTTCCCGGACGTCAAGGGCGGCGCCCCGGTCGAGGACTTCGCGGTCGTCGACGTGGAGGCGATCCCGGACGGCGCGATCGGCCTGGACATCGGCCCGCGGACCGCGCGGCTGTTCGCGGAGAAGATCGCCGACGCGCGGACCGTGTTCTGGAACGGCCCGATGGGCGTCTTCGAGCACCCGGCGTTCGCCGACGGCACCAAGGCGGTCGCCCAGGCGCTGCTCGACTCCGACGCGTTCACCGTGGTCGGCGGCGGCGACTCGGCGGCGGCGGTCCGCACCCTGGGCTTCGACGAGACGAAGTTCGGACACATCTCGACCGGCGGTGGCGCCAGCCTCGAGTACCTGGAGGGCAAGACCCTCCCCGGTCTCGCCGCCCTGGAGGACTGAGAAAGACATGACTGAGCGTCTCCCGCTGATGGCGGGCAACTGGAAGATGAACCTCGACCACCTCGAGGCCATCCAGCACACCCAGAAGCTGGCGTTCTCGCTGGCCGACAAGGACTACGAGGCCGTCGAGGTCGCCGTCCTGGTCCCGTTCACCGACCTGCGCTCGGTGCAGACCCTGGTCGACGGCGACAAGCTGAAGCTCAAGTACGGCTCGCAGGACATCTCCCAGCACGACGGCGGGGCCTACACCGGCGAGGTGTCCGGCCCGATGCTGGCGAAGCTGAAGGTCGCCTACGCGGTCATCGGCCACTCCGAGCGCCGCCAGTACCACGGCGAGAACGAGGAGATCGTCAACGCCAAGGTCAAGGCCGCCTACCGCAACGGGATCACCCCGATCCTGTGCATCGGCGAGCCGCTGGAGATCCGCAAGGCCGGCACCCACGTCGCGTACACCCTCGCCCAGCTCGACGGCGCCCTGGACGGCGTCCCGGCGAGCGACGCCGAGAGCATCGTCGTCGCGTACGAGCCGGTCTGGGCGATCGGCACCGGCGAGGTCGCCACCCCCGAGGACGCGCAGGAGGTCTGCGGCGCGATCCGGGCCCGGCTGGCCGAGCTGTACGGGGCCGAGCTGGCCGACAAGGTCCGCGTGCTGTACGGCGGTTCGGTGAAGTCCTCGTCCGCGGCCGGTCTGATGGCCAAGCCCGACATCGACGGCGGCCTGATCGGCGGCGCCTCGCTGGACGCCGACGAGTTCATCAAGATCGTGCGCTACCGTGAGCAGGCAGTAGGCTAACGCCCCTGCGGCAACGTAGGCTTTGGGGCCGGACCGCGTGGAGCGGGCCCGGCCCCTTCGCCGAAGATTCGAGAGAGTTGGTCCCGTCGTGGTTCTCGGGTTCGAGATTGCTCTGATCATCCTGAGCTTGCTGATGATCCTGCTGGTGCTGCTCCACAAGGGCAAGGGCGGCGGCCTGTCCGACATGTTCGGTGGCGGCGCGGCCTCGACCGGTGGCGGCTCCGCGGTGGCCGAGCGCAACCTGGACCGCATCACCGTGATCATCGGCATCGGTTGGTTCGCCTGCATCGTGGTCCTCGGGCTGCTGCTCAAGACCAACTGAGACGAAGTCGGCGGGCGATGGTGGCGAAGGCTTAACTCCCGCTTACACTAGGACGACTTCGCCACCGTCCGCCCAGCCGCGGCCGGACGGCACCAGCACGCAGGGAGTCAGACCGTGGCAAGTGGCAACGCGATCCGGGGCAGCAGAGTCGGCGCCGGCCCGATGGGCGAGGCGGAACGCGGCGAGTCCGCCCCGCGCAACCGCATCTCCTTCTGGTGCGCGAACAAGCACGAAACGCGCCCCAGCTTCGCCGCCGAGGCGGCCATCCCCGACACCTGGGACTGCCCGCGCTGCGGCTTCCCGGCCGGCCAGGACGAGCACAACCCGCCCGCCCCGGCCCGCAACGAGCCCTACAAGACCCACCTCGCCTACGTCCGCGAGCGTCGCACCGACGCGGACGGCGAGGCGATCCTCGCCGAGGCGCTGGCCAAGCTGCGCGGCGAGATCTGAGCGGAGCGGAGCACGACGCGAAGGGCGCCACCGGTCACCGGTGGCGCCCTTCGCGCGTACGGGGGCGAGCCCCTAGTGGGCGAGTTTGCCCGCGGCGGCCTCGTCGAGGAACCACAGGGTCTGCTCGGTGCCGCGGACCGCGCCGGCCGGGGCCGTGGCGGCTCCGGGGGCGGTGCGGGCCAGGGCGACCGCCTCGGCCTTGTCCTCGCCCGCGGCCAGCAGCCAGACCTGGCGGGCCCCCCGCAGGGCGGGGAGGGTCAGCGAGAAGCGGGTGGGCGGGGGCTTGGGCGAGTCGTGCACGGCGATGACGGTGCCGTCGGTGCGCTCGGTGCCGGGGTGGCCGGGGAAGAGCGAGGCGACGTGCGCGTCGGGGCCGACGCCGAGCAGCAGGACGTCGAAGACGGGCAGTTGCGCGCCGCCGTCGGCCGCGGCCGCCAGGTCGGCGGCGTAGCGGCCCGCGGCGTCCTCGGCCGATCCGCCGCCGTCCGCGGGCATCTCGTGCACCCGGGCGCCGAGCGGCCGGACGGCGTCCAGGAACGCGGCGGCCTGGACGGCGTTGCGGTCCGGGTCGCCGGCCGGGAGGTAGCGCTCGTCGCCCCACCACAGGTCGACGTGCGCCCAGTCGACCGCGTCGCGCGCCGGGTGGGCGGCGAGCGCGGCCAGCAGGGCGTTGCCGTTGCGGCCGCCGGTGAGCACCAGGTGGGCGGTGCCGCGGGCGGACTGGGCGTCGACCAGGGCGGTGAGCAGCCGGGCGGCGGCCGCCTGGGCCAGCAGCGCGGCGTCCCGGTGGACCAGGACCCGCTGCCCGCCGCTCACTGGCCGCTCCGCTTGCGCGGGGCGGCCTTGGCGGCCTTCTTGGCCGTGGTCCGCTTGGCCGCCGCGGTCTTGGCCGGCAGCTTGGCGGTGACCCGGGTCGGGTTGGCGACCGCGGCCTCGACCACCTTGGGCTCCTCCGCCGCCGCGGGGGCCTCGGCCTCCACGGTGCCGCCGGGGCCCGCGTGCTCGACTCCGGCGATCCGCTCGCGCAGCCGGTCGACCGGGGTGCGGACGGCGGTGGCGTAGATGTCGTCGGGGTCGAGGCGGCGCAGCTCCTCGGCGATCAGTTCGGCGGTGTCGCGGCGCTTGAGCGCGACCATCCGGTCGGGCGCGCCGGGCATGCAGAGCGTGCCGAGCAGGCCGTCGGGGCGGTCGAGGGTGATGTCGCCGTCCGCGGTGCGCAGCCGCACCGCGGTGATGCCGGGGCCGCCGGTGACGACCCGTTCGACCGGGACGCGCAGGCGGTTGTGCAGCCACAGGCCGAGCAGTTCGACGCTGGGGTTGTACGACTCGCCCTCGACCACGGCGCCGGTGATGGTGACCTCGCGCTGGTCCAGGGCGGCGGCCAGCATGGAGCGCCAGCCGGTGATCCTGGTCCAGGCGAGGTCGGTGTCGCCGGGGGTGTAGCCGGCCGCCCGCTGGGCGAGCTGGCCGACCGGGGACTCCGCGGTCACCGCGTCGGTGATGCGGCGCTGGGCGAGCGCGCCCAGCGGGTCCTGCGCGGGGTTGAGCGGGGCGTTGTCCGGCCACCAGACCACCACGGGGGCGTCGGGCAGCAGCAGCGGCAGGACCACCGACTGGGCGTGCGCGGCGAGTTCGCCGTGCATGCGCAGGATGACCGTCTCGCCGCTGCCCGCGTCGGTGCCGACCAGGATCTCCGCGTCGAGCCGGGTCTCGGCCCGGGCGCGGGGGGAGCGGCCGGCCCGCTTGATGACGGCGAGCGTCCGCGAGGGGTGCTCGCGGGAGGCGTCGTTGGCGGCCTTGAGGGCGTCGTAGGCGCTGCCCTCGTCGGTCACGATGACCAGGGTCAGCACCATGCCGGCGGCGGTCGAGCCGCTGGACCGGCGGGCGTCCATCAGGGCAGCGTTGATCTTGCTGGACGTGGTGTCCGTCAGGTCGATCTTCATGGCCGGCGCCAGCTCCTGCCGTCTCGTGCGAGCATCTCGTCCGCCTCGACCGGCCCCCAGGTGCCGGCCGGGTACTGCGCGGGCTTGCCGTTGGCGTCCCAGTACTGCTCGATCGGGTCGAGGATCTGCCAGGACAGCTCGACCTCCTGGTGCCGCGGGAAGAGGTTCGCGTCGCCCAGCAGGACGTCCAGGATGAGGCGCTCGTACGCCTCGGGGCTGGACTCGGTGAAGGACTCGCCGTAGGCGAAGTCCATCGTGACGTCGCGGACCTCCAGCGCGGTGCCGGGGACCTTCGAGCCGAAGCGCACGGTGACGCCCTCGTCCGGCTGGACGCGGATCACCAGGGCGTTCTGGCCGAGCTCCTCGGTGGCGTAGGAGTCGAACGGCAGGTACGGGGCGCGCTGGAAGACCACCGCGATCTCGGTGACCCGGCGGCCCAGCCGCTTGCCGGTGCGCAGGTAGAACGGGACGCCCGCCCAGCGCCGGTTGTTGATCTCCAGCTTGATGGCGGCGTAGGTGTCGGTCCGGGACTCGGGGTCGATGCCGTCCTCGTCCAGGTACCCGACGACCTCCTCGCCGCCCTGCCAGCCCGCCGCGTACTGGCCGCGCACGGTGTGCGCGCCCAGGTCGGCGGGCAGCTTGACGGCGCTGAGCACCTTCAGCTTCTCGGCGACCAGCGCCTTCGGGTGGAAGGACGCCGGCTCCTCGATGGCGGTCAGCGCCATCAGCTGCAGCAGGTGGTTCTGGATGACGTCACGGGCGGAGCCGATCCCGTCGTAGTAGCCGGCCCGGCCGCCGATGCCGATGTCCTCGGCCATGGTGATCTGCACGTGGTCGACGTACGACCGGTTCCAGATCGGCTCGAACATCTGGTTGGCGAAGCGGAGCGCCAGGATGTTCTGGACGGTCTCCTTGCCCAGGTAGTGGTCGATCCGGAAGACCTCGTCCCGGGGGAAGACCTCGTGGACGATCCGGTTCAACTCCTGGGCGCTGGCCAGGTCGTGGCCGAACGGCTTCTCGATGACCGCCCGGCGCCACGACCCGGCCGGCGGGTCGGTCAGGCCGTGCTTCTTGAGCTGCTGGACCACGGTCGGGAAGAACTTCGGCGGCACCGACAGGTAGAACGCGAAGTTGCCGCCGGTGCCCTGCGCCCGGTCGAGGTCCTCGATGGTGCGGCGCAGGGTGTCGAAGGCCTCGTCGTCGCCGAAGTCGCCCTGGACGAAGCGCATGCCCTTCGCCAGTTGCTGCCAGACCTCCTCGCGGAAGGGGGTGCGGGCGTGCTCCTTGACGGCGTCGTGCACCTCGTTGGCGAAGTCCTCGTCCTCCCACTCGCGGCGGGCGAACCCGACGAGCGAGAAGCCCGGCGGCAGCAGGCCGCGGTTGGCGAGGTCGTAGACCGCCGGCATCAGCTTCTTGCGCGACAGGTCGCCGGTGACGCCGAAGATCACCAGTCCGGACGGGCCGGCGATCCTCGGGAGCCGCCGGTCGGCGGGGTCGCGCAGCGGGTTGACGGGCCGGTCCGGGGTGTCGCCCGCGGCCGGTTCCGTGCCCTCCACATCCGGGTACGGCTGGGTGTTGCTCACTGTGGTGTGCTCCGCTTCCGTGACGTCAGTTCGTGAGCAGGAGTCAGTTCTTGCCGTGCGCGTCGAGCGCCGCGGTGACGGTTTCGAGCAGCTCCGTCCAGGACGCCTCGAACTTCTGCACGCCCTCGTCCTCCAGGACCTGGACCACGTCGTCGTAGTCCACGCCCGCGGCGGCGACCGCGTCGAGCACGGCCTTGGCGTCGGCGTAGTTCGGGGTGATGGTGTCGCCGGTGACCTGGCCGTGGTCGTCGGTGGCGTCCAGGGTGGCCTCGGGCATGGTGTTGACGGTGCCCGGGGCGACCAGCTCGGTCACGTAGAGGGTGTCCGGAAGGTTCGGGTCCTTGACGCCGGTGGAGGCCCACAGCGGGCGCTGCGGCTTGGCGCCGGCCGCCTCCAGGGCCGCCCAGCGGGCCGAGGCCGGCTTGGAGCCGTCCACCGAGCCGTAGACCTCCTCGTACGCCTGGTAGGCGAGGCGGGCGTTGGCGACGGCGGCCTTGGAGCGCAGCTCCTTGGCCTCGGGGGTGCCGACCGCGTCCAGGCGCTTGTCGATCTCGGTGTCCACGCGGGAGACGAAGAACGAGGCGACCGACTCGATCTGCGAGAGGTCGAGGCCGGCGGCCTTGGCCTGCTCCAGGCCGGTCAGGTGGGCGTCGATGACGGCCTTGTAGCGCTCCAGCGAGAAGATCAGCGTGACGTTGACGCTGATGCCCTTGGCCAGCACCTGGCTGATCGCGGGCAGGCCGCCCATGGTGGCGGGGATCTTGATCAGCACGTTGGGGCGGTCGACCAGCCACCACAGCTGCTTGGCCTCGGCGACGGTGGCGTCGGTGCGGTGGGCCAGGCGCGGGTCGACCTCGATGGAGACCCGGCCGTCGCGGCCGTTGGAGGCGTCGTACACGGGGCGCAGCACGTCGGCGGCGTCGCGCACGTCGGAGGTGGTGATCATGCGGATCGCCTCCTCGGTGGTGACCTTGCGGACCGCGAGGTCGGTCAGCTGGCCGTCGTAGGCGGCGCTGCCGCTGCCGATGGCCTTCTGGAAGATGGTCGGGTTGGTGGTGACGCCGACGACGTGCTTCTCCTGCACCAGCTCGGCCAGGTTGCCGGAGTTCAGGCGCTCCCGGCTCAGGTCGTCGAGCCAGATCGCCACGCCTTCTTCGCTGAGGCGGTTCAAAGCGTCGGTCATGGTGCTCAGTCCCTCTTCTTCTTTTCGTACGTCTGGTGGAGTTCGGGGAGCCGGTCCGGGGCTGTGCGGATACCCCGGACCGGGCGGGTCACCGCGTCAGCGGGAGACGGCCTCGACCGTGCGCAGCGAGGCGCGGGCGGCGTTGGCGACCGCGTCGGCGGTGATGCCGAACTCCTGGTACAGCACCTGGTAGTCGGCGGAGGCGCCGAAGTGGTCCAGGCTGATGATCCGACCGGCGTCGCCGACCAGCTCGCGCCAGCCCTGGGCGATGCCCGCCTCGACCGAGACCCGGGCCCGGACGTTCGGCGGCAGCACGCTGTCGCGGTACGCCTGGTCCTGCTCGTTGAACCACTCCACCGACGGCAGCGAGACCACCCGGGTCGGGACGCCCTCGGACTGCAGCACCTCGCGGGCCTGCACGGCCAGCTGCACCTCGGAGCCGGTGCCGATCAGGATGACCTTGGGCTCGCCGCCCTCGGCCTCGGCCAGCACGTAGCCGCCCTTGGCCGCGCCCTCGGCGGAGCCGAACACCTCGCGGTCGAAGGTCGGCACGCCCTGGCGGGTCAGCGCCAGGCCGACCGGGCCGGGGTGGCTGGTCTGCCGCTCCAGCACGGTGCGCCACACCACGGCGGTCTCGTTGGCGTCCGCCGGGCGGACCACGGCCAGGCCGGGAATGGCGCGCAGCGCGGCCAGGTGCTCGACCGGCTGGTGGGTCGGGCCGTCCTCGCCGAGGCCGATCGAGTCGTGCGTCCAGACGTAGACCACCGGCAGCTTCATCAGCGCGGCGAGCCGGACCGCGGGGCGCATGTAGTCGGAGAACACCAGGAAGGTGCCGCCGTAGACGCGGGTGCGGCCGTGCAGCGCGATGCCGTTCATCACCGAGCCCATGGCGTGCTCGCGGATGCCGAAGTGGATGGTGCGGCCGTACGGCGAGGCGCTCTTGAGCGGGTTGCCCTCCGGGAGGAAGGAGGACTCCTCGTCGATGGTGGTCAGGTTGGACTCGGCGAGGTCCGCGGAGCCGCCCCAGAGCTCGGGGACCAGCTTGCCGACCGCCTTGAGGGTGTCGCCGGAGGCCTTGCGGGTGGCGACGTCCTTGCCGGCCGGGAAGACCGGGATCGCCTTCTCCCAGCCGTCGGGCAGCTCGCCGATCTGGATCCGGTCGAACTCGGCGGCGCGCTGCGGGTTGGCGGCGCGCCAGTCGGCGATCTCGGCGTCCCAGGCGGCGCGGGCCGCCTGGCCGCGCTGGACGACCTTGCGGGCGTGCGCGACGACCTCGTCGGAGACCTCGAAGGTCTTGTCCGGGTCGAAGCCGAGCACCTTCTTGGTGGCGGCGATCTCGGCGTCGCCGAGGGCCGAGCCGTGCGCCTTGGCGGTGTCCTGGGCGTTCGGCGCGGGCCAGGCGATGATGGTGCGCATCGCGATGATCGACGGCTTGCCGGTCTCGGCCCGGGCGGCCTCCAGCGCGGCGGCCAGCGCGGCCACGTCGATGTCGCCGTCGGCCTTCGGGGCGACCCGCTGGACGTGCCAGCCGTACGCCTCGTAGCGGGCCAGCACGTCCTCGGAGAACGCGGTGGCGGTGTCGCCCTCGATCGAGATGTGGTTGTCGTCGTACACCGCGACCAGGTTGCCCAGCTTCTGGTGGCCGGCCAGCGAGGACGCCTCCGCGGAGATGCCCTCCTCCAGGTCGCCGTCGGAGACGATCGCCCAGACGGTGTGGTCGAACGGCGAGGTGCCGGGCGCCGCGTCCGGGTCGAATAGGCCGCGCTCGTAGCGGGCGGCCATCGCCATGCCGACCGCGTTGCCGATGCCCTGGCCCAGCGGGCCGGTGGTGGTCTCGACGCCCGCGGTGTGGCCGTGCTCGGGGTGGCCGGGGGTGCGGCTGCCCGCGACCCGGAAGGCCTTCAGGTCGTCCAGCGACAGCCCGTAGCCGGACAGGAACAGCTGGGTGTACAGCGTGAGGGAGGTGTGCCCGGGGGAGAGCACGAAGCGGTCCCGGCCCACCCAGGTCGGGTCGGTCGGGTCGTGGCGCAGGAAGCGCTGGAAGATGAGGTACGCGGCGGGAGCCAGCGACATGGCCGTGCCGGGGTGCCCGTTCCCCACCTTCTGCACGGCGTCCATCGCCAGGACCCGGGCCGTGTCGACGGCCCGCTGGTCCGACTCGCTCCACTCAAAGACGTTCGGCGTGGTGCTCACCCTGACTCAGGGCTCCTTCCGGATTCTGTGAAGTGTGACCCCGTGAAGAGGACCGGTCGGCCACGCCGCTGTGGCTGGTGCAGATCACGGAGGGTTGATCCCGCTTCTCCGTGCGAGCCTACCGTTTGCGGCGCACCTCACCCTCTGTGCCGGGGCAACGTGAGACGGCGGCGTCGCATTCCACCGCCGGGTCGTCAATCGCTCTGTCCCACCTTCACCCGTACGGGGAGGGTTTGCCCGTCCCGTTGGGCAGGACGGGAGCGGGCACGGCTCGCCGGGGACCCCGGGGCGGATCGGGAGATATGGAACGTCTATGGTTGCGTGGTACGCGCAGAGCGGACGGCGGGCACCCTGCGGGTTCTCCGGGTCGCCTGTGGAAGTTCATCGACTGTTGAGGTGTCCGTGACCGCCGTCGAATCCCGCCCCGCAGGGGTGGTGGTAGGGACGAGGACCGCGCCCCGGCCGTTCGGGGCCCGCGTCGGGGCCTTCGTGGCCCTCACCAAGCCCCGGATCATCGAACTCCTGCTGATCTCCACGGTGCCGGTGATGTTCCTGGCCCAGGGCGGCGTCCCCGACCTGTGGCGGGTGCTCGCGGTCGTGGTCGGCGGCTACCTCTCGGCGGGCGGCGCCAACGCGCTCAACATGTACATCGACCGGGACATCGACGCGGTGATGTCCCGCACCGAACGGCGTCCGATCGTCACCGGCATGGTCTCCCCGCGCGAGGCGCTGGTCTTCGGCGTCACGCTGGCCGTGGTCTCCACCCTGTGGCTCGGCGTCCTGGTCAACTGGCTCTCCTCGGCGCTCGCGCTGGGCGCCCTGCTGTTCTACGTCTTCGTCTACACCCTCGGCCTCAAGCGCCGCACCTCGCAGAACGTGGTGTGGGGCGGCATCGCCGGGTGCATGCCGGTGCTGGTCGGCTGGTCCTCGGTCACGGACTCGCTGTCCTGGGCGGCCCTGGTGCTGTTCCTGGTGGTGTTCTTCTGGACGCCGCCGCACACCTGGGTGCTGATGATGAAGGTCCGCGACGACTACGCCAAGGCCGGGGTGCCGATGCTGCCGGTGATCCGCGGCAACATCGGCGTCGCCAAGCAGGTCGTCGCCTACTCCTGGGTGATGGTCGCGACCTCGCTGCTGCTGTGGCCCGCCGCGCACACCAGCTGGCTGTACCCGACCGTCGCCGCGGTCCTCGGCGCGCTGTGGATGAAGGAGGCCTACGCCCTCCAGTCGCGCGCCAGGGCGGGCATCGTGGGCGCCAAGCTCAAGGAGATGCGGCTGTTCCACTGGTCGATCACCTACCTGACCCTGCTGTTCCTGGTCGTCGCGATCGACCCCTTCGTGGGCTGACCCCCTCCTGCTCGACCCCTCGGCCTCAGCGCGGCGGAAGCTCGCTGGGGCCGACGTGGTTCTCCAGCCAGGCGTGCAGCGGCTGTGCCGCGTGCAGGAAACCGGTGATCCGGCCGTACGCCTCCGCGGTGCCCAGCCAGGCCGCGGGCTCCCACTCCTGCCAGGCGATCAGGCCCTTGTGGCGCAGCAGTTCGATCCGCGGGTGGTCCTTGGGGACGCCGCGCGGCGCGGTCTTCAGGCTGTCCCGTCCCACCACCTGCGGACCGGCCGCGCGGACGGCCGCCACCACCCGCTCCAGTTCGGCGCCCGGCACGTCCTCGGCCACCGCGGCGCGGTAGCGCGCCAGTTGGTCGCTCGCCAGGTGGTAGTAGCCCAGCCCGCAGGCCAGCCCGTCCGCCGACAGCTGCACGTAGCCGCCGGACTCCAGGTACCCGCCGATGTGCGTCTTGTACGGGGACTTGTCGGCGGAGAACCGGACGTCCCGGTTCGGGCGGAAGATCTTCCCCGGCCCGAACTCCGGCTCCAGCCGCGCCAGCAGCGCCTCCATCGGCGCCCGCACCACCTCGTCGTACACCGCGCGGTGCGCGGCCCAGAAGGTCTTCGAGTTGTCGGCCTCCAGGTGCTCGTAGAACTCCAGCGCCTCGGCCGGCCAGCCACGGAAATCGTTCACTCGGACAGTATTCACGCCGGGCACCTGACCCGCCGTCAGGTGCTAGGTTGCGGACGTCCGCCGAGAGCACCGGGAGAGCGCCGATGACGCCCCGCACCACCACCGTCGCGATCGTCGGCGCCGGGCCCGCCGGGCTGGTGCTCGCGCACCTGCTGCGCCGGGCGGGCGTCGACGTCGCCGTCCACGAGCGGCTCTCCCGGGCCGAACTGGAGGGCGCCGCCCGGGCCGGGGTGCTGGAGCACCGGGTGGTGGAGCACCTGCGCGGGCTGGGACTCGCGGACCGGCTGGTCGCGGCGGGGGAGCGGCACGGGCGGTGCGAGATCACCTGCCTCGGCGAGAAGGTCACCGTCGACTACGGCGCGCTCTCCGGCGGCGCCCGGCACTGGGTCTACCCGCAGCAACTGCTGGTCCGCGACCTGATCGCCGCCTACGAGGCGGACGGGGGCACGATCGCCTTCTCCTCGCCGGTCGGCGCGGTGGCGGTGGACGGCGACGGCAGGCCCGTGCTGCGCACCGCGGACGGGGAGCTGCGCGCCGCCTGGGCGGTCGGCTGCGAGGGCGCGCGCGGCCCGGTCGCCACCGCCCTCCCCGACGGCGCCGAGGGGCCCGCCCGCCGCTACCCGTACGACTGGCTGACCGTGCTGGCCCGGATCGACCGGCCGGTGGGGACGATCCGCTACGCGGTGCACGCCGACGGCTTCGCCGGGATGATGCCGCGCACCGCCGACATCGGCCGGTTCTACCTGGAGGTGCCCGCCGGGGAGCGGTTGGACGGCTGGGACGCGGACCGGATCCGGGCCGAGCTGGCGCACCGGCTGGAGCTCGGCGGCGCGGACCCGGTGCCCGGCGAGCTGCTGGAGACCGGCGTGCTGCGGATGCGCGGCCGGGTCGCCCGCCGGATGCGGCACGGGCGGCTGCTGCTGGCCGGGGACGCCGCGCACACCGTCACCCCCTCCGGCGCCAAGGGCCTCAACTCGGCCGTCGCCGACGTCGTCGACCTGGCCGGGGCGCTGCTGGCGGACCTCGACGGCGACGGCGACGGCGGCGCGCTGGACGGCTACCAGCGGCGCCGGCTGGCGGCGGCCTGGCGCACCCAGGAGTTCTCCGACGGACTGCTCGACCTGCTCCACCTGCCCGCGGGCCTGCCGCCCGAGCAGCGCGAGTTCGCGCTGCGGCTGCGGCTGGAGCGGATCCACCGGATCGCCCGCCCCGGTCCGGAGGCCACCGCCTTCGCCCGCGCCTACGCCGGGGCCGGGGAGCTGCTCGCCGCGGAGGTGTGGGCTCCGGCACAGCGCGCAGCCGTCGCCACCGGCGCTACCCCTCGGTAGCATGCGGGCATGACCAACGCGGACACCGCCACCACCCCCGCGCCGGACGCCCGCGCCGAGCGCCGCGCCAAGCGCATTGCCAAGCACCTGAGCAGCTTCGCCGCGCGGCACGGCGGCAGCGCCGACGGCGTCGTGGAGTACGTCGGCGCCGCCGCCACCCGGATCGTCCTGGTCGGCGCGGACGGCGCCTGGGGCGACCAGGTCGCGCCCAGCTACCCGGTCGGCCGGCGGGCCGCCGAGCTGGCCGGGATCACCCTGCACGACAGCTTCGAGGGCGAGCTGGGCCTGAAGGTGAAGACCGGCCCGTACGAGTGGAAGCGGATGGCGGGCATCCAGATCTGACCCGCCCGCACACGACGGAGGCCCGCCGGGAACCCCTTGGACCCAAGGACCCGGCGGGCCTCCGTCGTGCCCGGGCCTCAGGCGACCAGTTCGGCGGACGGGGCGGCGGACTGGGCCGGGATGCCCGCCCGGGTGCGCAGGGCCAGTGGGACGCGCAGGGCGGCGCCCCAGAT
Organism: Kitasatospora sp. NPDC001540; assembly: GCF_042894345.1. NCBI lineage: Bacteria > Bacillati > Actinomycetota > Actinomycetes > Kitasatosporales > Streptomycetaceae > Kitasatospora > Kitasatospora sp. NPDC001540. The sequence goes on along the minus strand of NZ_JBIAVO010000005.1, from coordinate 199,189 downwards.
CACCGCGGCGCCCAGCATGTGCAGGCCGACCATGACCTCCGGGGCGTCCGTGAAGTACTGGACGAAGCCGAGCAGGCCCTGCAGCAGCAGCAGCACGAACAGCTCCCGCACCCGGGCCCGGGCGGCGGGCGGGGCCTTGACCGCGGCGAACACCAGCAGCGCGGCCAGCGTCAGGCCCACCGCGAGGAACACCAGGTCGGCGTGGGCCTGGGCGAGGCGGTCGTAGTCGAGCGGGATGCGCCAGGTGCCGGCCGAGCCCGGGTGGTGGCCCGCGCCGGTGACCAGCGTGCCGACCAGCACCAGCGCCCCGATCGAGGCCACCAGCACCTGCGCGAAGCGCTGGATCCCGGGCGCCACCAGCGGGTGCGGCGCGCCGTCGCCCTCCTTGCCGCGCTCCCAGCCGAGCACGGCCGCCCAGACCAGGCCCAGCGCGGCGACCATGTGCAGCGCCACCACGTACGGGTTGAGGTCGGTCAGCACGGTGATGCCGCCGAGCACCGCGTTGGCGACCACCATCCAGAACTGGGCCCAGCCGAGCCTGGTCAGCGAGCGGCGCCAGGGCTTCGCGCAGCGGGCGGCCAGGATGAACCAGCCGATCGCGGCGGACAGCACGTAGGTGAGCATCCGGTTGGTGAACTCGATGACGCCGTGCACGCCCATCTCGGGCGTCGGCGTCACGCTGCCGTCGGTGCAGGCGGGCCAGGTGGTGCAGCCCAGGCCGGAGTCGGTCAGCCGGACGGCGCCGCCGGTCACCACGATCACCACGCTCATCACCAGGGCGGCCAGCGCCGCCCGGCGGACGTGCTGCGGGGTCGGGTGCCAGCGGGCGGCGAGGAGGGAGAGCGGGTTGGTCACCGGACCATCGTAGGCGGGCTTACGCGGTGCTCCGGCCGCGGGCGCGGCGGTGCGGGCGGAGGGCGGCCGAGGGCGGCCGGGGGCGAAACGTTCCGGTACGGGCGGGAGACAAAAAGGATCATTTCGAGCGTGTCGGTCAACGGCCTTGACCTGCCGAGTCACCGGCCGGGAGAGTGCGCCCTGGTCCATACCTTTTTCCGGGTTTGGCTCATCTCACACTCCTGCCCGGACCCACACGCGGAGTCTCCTGCACATGCGCAAGTCCATATCCGCTGCCGCCGTGGCGCTCGGCGGCTCGCTCGCCCTCGCGGCCCTGGTCGTCCCGACCGCCGCGACCGCCGCCCCCGCGACGGGCGGCACCTGCTTCGACCTCGGGGTCGCCGGGAAGTACGGCGAGTTCATCGAGGGCGACGACACCCACAGCCCGGACGCCGAGGGCGCGGTCGCGATCGGCGGCAACGCCGACTTCAGCAAGTCCGGCTTCACCGTGGGCAACGAGCTCACCAAGGCCGAGGTCGACGCCCTGCCCGGCGGCTACGCGCTGGTGGTGGGCGGCGACCTGATCCAGAAGGGCGCCCACGTCCAGGTCATGAAGGGCAAGGGCGTCTACGCCGGCAAGGTCGTCGGCGGCGGCCAGCTGGAGGGCGTCTCCAAGGGCAGCTCGCCGATCGACTTCGGCAAGGAGTTCGCCAACCTGCGGCACGTCTCCACCGAACTGGCGAAGACCACGGGTGGCGCCCCGGTCTCCCAGGACAAGAAGATCACCTTCACCGGCACCGACGCGACCACCAACGTGTTCACCGTCAGCGCCGAGGTGCTGCAGAAGGCCGGGGACGTCTACCTCGACGTCCCGGCCGGCTCCACCACGGTCATCAACGTCACGGGCGGCGCGTACGACCAGAACAAGGGCCCGACCACCGGGTTCTGGATCCGGGACCACGCCAAGTCGGCGTACGTCCAGGACGACAAGTCGCAGTCCGCGGACGGCGGCGCCGAGCGCGCGAAGCTGCTGTGGAACTTCCCGACCGCGACCTCGGTCACCAAGCGCAGCGGCAACGCCTGGCCGGGCAGCATCCTCGCCCCGAACGCGGCGTTCGACCTCGGCACCGGCGGCCCGGTCAACGGGTCGGTGTGGGCCAAGTCGCTGACCGGCAGCGGCGGCGCCGAGACCCACCACTACCCGTTCGCGGGCTGCCTGCCCGGCACCACCACCACCGTGCCCTCGGGCAGCCCCTCGCCGTCGGCGAGCACCGGCACCGGCACCCCCGGCACCCCCGGGAGCCCGGCCCCGTCCGGCAGCGCCCCGGCGACGCCCGGCGGCTCGGCGAGCCCGCAGCCGAGCGCGAGCGGGTCGGGCAGCGCGGCCCCGTCCCCGTCGGCGAGCCGCACCGGCTCCACCGGCGGCGGCTCGAACGGCGGCGGTGGCGGCGGTGGCGGCCTGGCGTTCACCGGCGCCGAGGGCATCACCACGCTGACCGTCGGCGGCATCGTGGTGCTCGCCGCGGGCGGCGGCATCGTCTACGCGGCGCGCCGCAAGAAGGCCAACGGGGCCTCCTGAGCGGTGAGTCGAGAAGGACGACGGCCCCGGGAGCGGTGTTCCCGGGGCCGTTCTCCGTGCGGGGGCGGGGGCGAGGGCTACTCCCAGCGGAAGAAGCGGGACGCGGCGGCCAGGCCCAGCACCGACCAGCCGGCCAGGACGCCCAGGTCGGCCCAGGGGACGCCGCCGCCGAGCTGGAGGACCGAGCGCAGGCCGTCGGAGAGCGCCGAGATCGGCAGCAGCTCCAGCACCGGGCGCACCGCGCCGGGGAACTTCGACAGCGGGACGACCACGCCGCCCGCCAGCAGCAGCAGGACGAACACCAGGTTGGCCCCGGCCAGCGTGGCCTCCGCCCGCAGGGTGCCCGCCATCAGCAGGCCCAGGCCCGAGAAGGCGGCGGTGCCCAGCACCAGCAGGAGCAGCACCGCCAGCGGGTTGCCGTGCGGGGACCAGCCCAGCGCCAGCGCGATGCCGGACAGCAGCAGCACCTGCAGCAGTTCGGTGACCAGCACGCAGCCGGTCTTCGCGGACAGCAGCGCCCAGCGCGGCAGCGGCGTCGCGCCCAGCCGCTTGAGCACGCCGTAGCGGCGCTCGAAGCCGGTGGCGATGGCCTGCCCGGTGAACGCGGTGGACATCACCGCCAGCGCCAGCAGGCCCGGGGCCAGGAAGTCGACCCGCTCGCCCGGGCCCTCCACGTCCACCACGTCGACCGCGGAGAACAGCACCAGCAGCACGGTCGGGATGACCACGGTGAGCAGCAGCTGCTCGCCGTTGCGCAGCAGCATCCTGGTCTCCAGGGCGGTCTGCGCGAGCAGCATCCGGCCGACCGGGGCGGCGCCCGGGCGGGGGGTGAGGTCGGTGGCGGTCATCGCAGGTCCCGTCCGGTCAGGTCGAGGAAGACGTCTTCGAGGCTGCGGCGCTGCACCGCGAGCTTGTCGGGCATCACCCCGGCCTCGGCGCACCAGCCGGTGACGGCGGCCAGCAGGGCGGCGTCGAGTTCGGCCTCGACGCGGTAGGAGCCGGGGGCGGGCTCGGTGACCACGGCCCGGTCGGGGAGGACCTTGCGCAGCGAGGCCAGGTCGAGGGCGGGCGGGCCGTCGAAGCGCAGCTGGGCCTCGGTGCCGCGCAGCGCGTCGGGGGAGCCCTGGGCGATGACCCGGCCGCGGTCGACGACGGCGACCTCGTCGGCGAGCTGCTCGGCCTCGTCCATCTGGTGGGTGGTGAGGACGACGGTGACGCCCGCGGCGCGCAGTTCGGTGACCAGCTCCCAGGTGGCGCGGCGGGCCTGCGGGTCGAGGCCGGCGGTGGGCTCGTCCAGGAAGACCAGCTCGGGGCGGCCGACCACGGCCATCGCCAGGGCCAGGCGCTGCTGCTGGCCGCCGGAGAGCCGGCGGTACGGGGTGCGGCCGCAGGAGTCCAGGCCGAGGCGCTCGGCGAGCGGGCCGACCGGCAGCGGGTGGGCGTACAGCTTGGCGGTGTGCTGGAGCATTTCGAGGGCGCGCGCACCGGCGTACACGCCCCCCGACTGGAGCATCACGCCGATCCGCGGCCGCAGCCGCGCGGCCTGGGCGACCGGGTCCAGGCCGAGGACCCGGACGGTGCCCGCGTCGGGGCGGCGGTAGCCCTCGCAGGTCTCGATCGTGGTGGTCTTGCCCGCGCCGTTGGGGCCCAGCACCGCGGTCACGGTGCCCCGGGCGATGGTCAGGCTCAGCCCGTCCACGGCGGTCTTGTCGCCGTACCGCTTGACCAGTGCGGTCACCTCGACGGCGGGGTCTGCATGCATACCGGCGAGTCTAGGAGGAGTTCACGGCGCCCCTCGGGTAAGGCTTGCCTTTCGTGACGGACGCCACCGGTGAGGCGTGGATCACGGCTTGTCTCCGGTCGGCGAATTACGCAACAATCGTGTTGTGAAAAACATCCGCGAGCACGCGACCCAGTCCGGGGAGCCCGACGCTCCCGGCTGTGCCGTGCCCGCGACGGCCCCGGAAGCCCTGGCCGAGGCCCACCTGGCGACCCGGGACCGGGTCGCCCGCTCGATCCTCGACCACGGCCCCTCCTCGGCCGCCGACCTGGCCAGCCGCCTCGGCCTGACCCCGGCGGCCGTCCGCCGCCACCTCGACGGCCTGGCCGCCGCCGGGCTGGTCCACGCCCGCGAGCAGCGGGTCTACGGCAGCCGCGGCCGGGGCCGCCCGGCCAAGGTGTTCGCGCTCACCGACGGCGGGCGCGACGCCTTCTACCAGGCCTACGACCAGCTCGCCGCCGACGCGCTGCGCTGGATCTCCGAGACGGCCGGCGGCGGCAGCGCGGGCGAGGAGGCGGTCGCCGCCTTCGCCCGGGCCCGGCTCGCCAAGCAGGGCGAGCGCTACCAGGACGCGCTGGCCGCGGCCGCCGCCGAGCGGCGCGCCGAGGCACTGGCCGAGGCGCTCAGCGCCGACGGGTACGCTGCCACGGTGCGGCGGGTCCCGTCCGCCGCCGCGGCGCCCGCCGCACCGGCCGGCGCCCAGCTCTGCCAGCACCACTGCCCGGTCGCGCACATCGCCGAGCAGTTCCCGCAGCTCTGCGAGGCGGAGACCGAGGTCTTCTCCCAGCTCCTGGGCACCCATGTGCAACGGCTGGCCACCATCGCCCACGGCGACGGGGTCTGCACCACGTATGTGCCGGCACCCGGTGCCGCACCGTCGTCCCCCCGGACGCCCGGTGCCGCGCCGACTGCCGGTACGTCCCCCATCGAAAACGGCTCGTCCGCGCGGAGGAACCTCGCATGACTGACATCGCACACCCCGAGCTCGAAGGCCTCGGCACGTACGAGTACGGCTGGGCCGACTCGGACACCGCCGGAGCCACCGCCAAGCGCGGTCTGAGCGAGGACGTGGTCCGCGACATCTCGGCGAAGAAGAACGAGTCCGAGTGGATGCTCGACCTCCGACTCAAGGGCCTCAAGCTGTTCGGCAAGAAGCCCATGCCGACCTGGGGCTCCGACCTGTCGGGCATCGACTTCGACAACATCAAGTACTTCGTGCGCTCGACCGAGAAGCAGGCCGAGTCCTGGGAGGACCTGCCCGCCGACATCAAGGCCACCTACGACAAGCTGGGCATCCCGGAGGCGGAGAAGCAGCGCCTGGTCGCCGGTGTCGCCGCCCAGTACGAGTCCGAGGTCGTCTACCACCAGATCCGCGAGGACCTGGAGGAGCAGGGCGTCATCTTCCTGGACACCGACACCGCGCTCAAGGAGCACCCGGAGCTCTTCAAGGAGTACTTCGGCACCGTCATCCCGGCCGGCGACAACAAGTTCGCCGCGCTGAACACCGCGGTGTGGTCCGGCGGGTCGTTCATCTACGTGCCGAAGGGCGTGCACGTGGACATCCCGCTGCAGGCCTACTTCCGGATCAACACCGAGAACATGGGCCAGTTCGAGCGGACGCTGATCATCGTCGACGAGGACGCCTACGTCCACTACGTCGAGGGCTGCACCGCGCCGATCTACTCCTCGGACTCGCTGCACTCCGCGGTGGTCGAGATCATCGTCAAGAAGGGCGGCCGCTGCCGCTACACGACCATCCAGAACTGGTCGAACAACGTCTACAACCTGGTCACCAAGCGCGCCGTGGCGTACGAGGGCGCGACCATGGAGTGGATCGACGGCAACATCGGCTCCAAGGTCACCATGAAGTACCCGGCCGTCTACCTGATGGGCGAGCACGCCAGGGGCGAGACCCTGTCGATCGCCTTCGCGGGCGAGGGCCAGCACCAGGACGCCGGCGCGAAGATGGTCCACATGGCGCCGAACACCTCCTCGCACATCGTCTCCAAGTCGGTGGCGCGCGGCGGCGGCCGCACCTCCTACCGCGGCCTGATCGAGATCGGCGAGGGCTCGCACGGCGCCAAGTCGAACGTGCTGTGCGACGCGCTGCTGGTGGACACCGTCTCCCGCTCGGACACCTACCCGTACGTGGACGTCCGCGAGGACGACGTGTCGATGGGCCACGAGGCGACCGTCTCCAAGGTCTCCGAGGACCAGCTGTTCTACCTGATGAGCCGCGGCCTGAGCGAGACCGAGGCGATGGCGATGATCGTGCGCGGCTTCGTCGAGCCGATCGCCCGCGAGCTGCCGATGGAGTACGCGCTGGAGCTGAACCGGCTGATCGAGCTGCAGATGGAGGGCGCGGTCGGCTGACGCGCCGTCAGCCCCGCCACCCGCCGACCATTCCCGAAAGAGAGCAACACGAACAGCCATGGCTGAGCAGAACACCCCCGGCTCCACCACCGCCGGTTCGATCGAGGTCGGCACCGCCGGCGCCGGAGAGCAGCTCGCCGGCCCCGGCACCGGGCGCGACACCGTCCGGCAGCCGATCGACGCCCGGGTCGCCGTCAAGCCGTCCTTCGACGTCAACGACTTCCCGGTGCCGACCGGCCGCGAGGAGGACTGGCGGTTCACCCCGCTGCACCGCCTCGGCGGGCTGCACGACGGCACGGCGGCCACGGCCGCCAAGGGCGAGGACAAGATCGAGCTGGGCCTGCCGGAGGGCGTCACCTCCGAGCTGGTCGGCCGGGACGACGCCCGGGTCGGCAAGGCCGGCACCCCGGTGGACCGGGTCGCCGCGCAGGCGTTCAGCGCCTTCGAGCAGGCCCTGGTGGTGACCGTCCCCAAGGAGACGGTGCTCACCGAGCCGGTCCGGATCGACGTCCACGGCGAGGGCGGCACCGCCTTCGCCCACCTGGTGGTCGAGGTCAAGCCGTTCGCCGAGGCCGTCGTGGTGCTGGGCCACACCGGCACCGGCACCCGGGCCGCCAACGTCGACCTGCTGGTCGGCGACGGCGCCAAGCTGACCTTCGTCTCCGTGCAGGACTGGGAGCGGGAGGCCGTGCACGTCGCCCAGCAGAACGCGCTGGTCGGCCGGGACGCCTCGTTCAAGTCGGTGGTCGTCACCTTCGGCGGCGACGTGGTGCGCCTGCACCCGCGGGTCACCTACGCGGCCCCCGGCGGCGAGGCCGAGCTGTTCGGCCTGTACTTCGCGGACGCCGGGCAGCACCTGGAGCACCGCCTGGTGATCGACCACGACACCCCGCACTGCCGCTCCAACGTCGCCTACAAGGGCGCGCTGCAGGGCCAGGACGCGCACGCGGTGTGGATCGGCGACGTGCTGATCCGCGCGGCCGCGCTCGGCACCGACACCTACGAGCTCAACCGCAACCTGGTGCTCACCGACGGCGCCCGGGTCGACTCCGTCCCCAACCTGGAGATCGAGACCGGCGAGATCGTCGGCGCCGGCCACGCCTCCGCCACCGGCCGCTTCGACGACGAGCAGCTGTTCTACCTGCAGTCCCGCGGCATCCCGGCCGACGAGGCCCGCCGCCTGGTGGTGCGCGGCTTCTTCGCCGAGCTGGTCCAGCAGATCGGCGTCGCCGAGATCCAGGACCGGCTGCTGGAGAAGATCGAGGCCGAGCTGGAAGAGACCGTGGCATGAGCTACGTCCGCGCCTGCGCGCTGAGCGTCCTGCAGGAGGACGTGCCCAAGAAGGTGGAGCTGAACGGCGTCCCGGTGGCGATCGTCCGCACCGACGAGGGCGTGTTCGCGATCAACGACACCTGCTCGCACGCCAACGTCTCGCTGTCCGAGGGCGAGGTCGAGGACTGCATGATCGAGTGTTGGCTGCACGGCTCCAGCTTCGACCTGCGCACCGGCAAGCCGTCCGGGCTGCCCGCGACCCGGCCGGTCGCCGTCTACCCCGTAAAGATCGAAGGGGACGATGTGCTCGTCTCCGTCAACCAGGAGAACTGAGTACCCCATGGCAACGCTTGAAATCCGCGACCTGCACGTCTCCGTCAACGCTGAGGGCGGCCCGCGGGAGATCCTGCGCGGCGTCGACCTGACGGTCAAGCAGGGCGAGACCCACGCGATCATGGGTCCGAACGGCTCCGGCAAGTCGACCCTGGCCTACTCGCTGGCCGGTCACCCGAAGTACACCGTCACCGGCGGCCAGGTGCTGCTGGACGGCGAGGACGTGCTGGAGATGTCCGTCGACGAGCGCGCCCGGGCCGGCCTCTTCCTGGCCATGCAGTACCCGGTCGAGGTGCCCGGCGTCTCGGTCTCCAACTTCCTGCGCACCGCCGCCACCGCCGTCCGCGGCGAGGCCCCCAAGCTGCGGCTGTGGGTCAAGGAGGTCAAGGAGGCGATGGCCGCCCTGCAGATGGACCCGGCCTTCGCCGAGCGCAACGTCAACGAGGGCTTCTCCGGCGGTGAGAAGAAGCGCCACGAGATCCTCCAGCTGGAGCTGCTCAAGCCGAAGGTCGCGATCCTCGACGAGACCGACTCCGGCCTGGACGTCGACGCGCTGCGGATCGTCTCCGAGGGCATCAACCGGGTCCGCTCCACCGGCGAGGTCGGCACCCTGCTGGTCACCCACTACACCCGCATCCTGCGCTACATCAAGCCCGACTACGTGCACGTCTTCGCGGGCGGCAAGATCGTCGAGTCCGGCGGCGCCGAGCTCGCCGACAAGCTGGAGGAAGAGGGCTACGAGAGCTACGTGAAGGGCGGCGCTTCCGAGTGACCCATTCCCATCTGACCGGACTGCTGGACACCGACGCCATCCGCAAGGACTTCCCCGTCCTGTCGCGGCAGCTGCACGACGGCAAGCCCCTGGTGTACCTGGACAACGCGGCGACCTCGCAGAAGCCGCGCCAGGTGCTGGACGCGCTCAACGCCTACTACGAGCAGCACAACGCCAACGTCCACCGCGGCGTGCACGTGCTCGCCGAGGAGGCCACCGCGCTGTACGAGGGCGCCCGGGACAAGGTCGCGGCCTTCGTCAACGCGCCCAGCCGCAACGAGGTGATCTTCACCAAGAACGCCTCCGAGTCGCTCAACCTCGTGGCCAACATGCTGGGGTGGGCCGACGAGCCGTACCGGGTCGACGCCGACTCGGAGATCGTCATCACCGAGATGGAGCACCACTCCAACATCGTGCCGTGGCAGCTGCTCGCGCAGCGCACCGGCGCGAAGCTGAAGTGGTTCTCGCTCACCGACGAGGGCCGGCTCGACCTGTCCAACATGGACGAGCTGATCACCGAGAAGACGAAGATCGTCTCGGTGACGCTGGTCTCCAACCTGCTGGGCACCGTCAACCCGGTGGACGCCATCGTCCGCAAGGCGCAGTCGGTCGGCGCGCTGGTCTGCGTCGACGCCTCGCAGGCCGCCCCGCACGCCGTGCTCGACGTGCAGGCGCTGGAGGCCGACTTCGTCGCCTTCACCGGACACAAGATGCTCGGCCCGACCGGCATCGGCGTGCTGTGGGGCCGCCAGGAGCTGCTGGAGGACCTCCCGCCGTTCCTCGGCGGCGGCGAGATGATCGAGACCGTCACGATGGGCTCGTCCACCTACGCCCCCGCGCCGCACAAGTTCGAGGCCGGCACCCCGCCGATCGCCCAGGCCGTCGGCCTCGGCGCCGCCATCGACTACCTGTCGGCGATCGGCATGGACAAGATCGCCGCGCACGAGCACGCGATCACCGCGTACGCCATCGAGCGCCTCACCGAGGTGCCCGACCTGCGGATCATCGGCCCGCGCACGGCCGTCGACCGCGGCGCGGCGATCTCCTTCACGCTCGGCGACATCCACCCGCACGACGTCGGCCAGGTCCTCGACGAGCAGGGCATCGCGGTCCGGGTCGGCCACCACTGCGCGCGGCCGGTCTGCCTGCGGTACGGAATTCCGGCGACCACCAGGGCGTCGTTCTACCTGTACTCCACGCCCGGCGAGGTGGACGCGCTGATCGACGGCCTCCACCACGTCCGCAACTTCTTCGGCTGAGGTGGCTGCCATGAAGCTCGACTCGATGTACCAGGAGATCATCCTGGACCACTACCGCAACCCCCACGGCAAGGGGCTGCGGGACGGGGACGCCGAGGTCCACCACGTCAACCCCACCTGCGGGGACGAGATCACCCTGCGGGTGCGGCTCGACGGCGCCGTCGTCGCGGACGTCTCCTACGAGTCGCAGGGCTGCTCGATCAGCCAGGCCTCCGCCTCCGTGCTCAACGACCTGGTGGTCGGCAAGCCGGTCGGCGAGGCCCAGCAGATCCAGGAGGCCTTCCTCGAACTGATGCAGAGCAAGGGCCAGTCCGAGGGCGACGAGGACCTGCTGGAGGACGCCGTCGCCTTCGCCGGGGTCTCCAAGTACCCGGCCCGGGTCAAGTGCGCCCTGCTCAGCTGGATGGCCTGGAAGGACGCCACCGCCAAGGCGCTCGGCGGCCAGCCCCCCCTCACCGACTGACGCCCGTAAGGACACTGGTACACATGAGCGAGAACGAGACGGCCGAGGCCGCCGAGGCCACCGCCGCGGAGGCTCCTGCCGCCGAGGCCACCGCCGCGGAGGCCACCGACAGCCCCGGGGCGTTCACCAGCGCCGGGACGGTCTCCACCGAGGACCTCATGGAGGCCCTGATGGACGTCGTCGACCCCGAACTGGGCATCGACGTCGTCAACCTCGGCCTGATCTACGGCCTGCACATCGACGAGGACGACACCGCCACCGTCGACATGACGCTGACCTCCGCAGCCTGCCCCCTCACCGACGTCATCGAGGACCAGGCCCGCACCGCCACCGACGGCCTGGTCAAGGACCTGCGGATCAACTGGGTCTGGATGCCGCCGTGGGGCCCCGACAAGATCACCGACGAGGGCCGCGACCAGCTGCGCGCGCTCGGCTTCAACGTCTGAGCCGTCGGGCCGCAACGACCAGGGACGGGCGCCTCCGGGGGTCCGTCCCTGGTCGTTGCGGCGCTCCGGGCCCGAACCGGACTGCGGATCCATGGGTTCCGGGGGGCGATGGCCGAGCAGCGCGAGCAGGAGGGCCTGCGGCGCAAGCGGCTGCGGATCGCGGCCGTGGTCGGCCTCCGCGTCCTCGGCAGGGCCCGCCAACTCGCCTGCGGGCAGGGCCGGTTCGGCCCCGCCCGCCGACCTGCGCGGCGGGATCCTGAACGCCAACAGCGGCAAGGCACTGGAGATCGCCGACTCCACCACCGCCGACGGCGGCCGGGCCCAGCAGCGGACGTACTCCTCGAACCCCACCGTGCAGTGGGTGCTGCACGGCACCGCCGGGGGCTGGGAGATCCGCAACGCCAATAGCGGCAAGTGCCCGGAGGTCGAGAGCTCCGGCCTGGACAACGGCGCCACCGTCCGGCAGTGGACCTGCCACCCGGCCACGGCCACCACGGCCTGGAAGATCCGGCGCCCCGCCGGGCGGTTCCGTCGGGGCGCCAGGGGGCGGTCAGGCCTTGCGCAGGACGGTGGCGGCCAGGGCGAGGGTGGCGGTGGCGGCGGTGAGGGCGAAGGCGGTGACGGCGGGGAGCAGGCCGTGGGCGCGGACGAGGGCGCCGACGGCGACGATCGGGGCCGAGGAGCCGAGGTAGACGACCACCCAGAGGGCGGAGAGCTCGCTGCCGCGGCGGGCGGGGTCGAGGGCGGCGACGGCGGTGGTGAACAGGGAGCGGAAGGCGACGCCCTGGCAGGCGCCCGCCAGCACGCTGCCGACGAAGAGGAGGGCGGGGGTGCCGGTGGCCGCGGCTGCGGTGAGCAGGCCCAGGCCCGCGGCGAGGCCGGTGAGTCCGGCCGCGACCACGATCCGGTCGGAGGTGGGCGGGACGAGCAGCTGGGCGGCGGCGGAGGAGCCCAGCAGCAGGGCGGCGACGGCCGCGCCCGCGAGCGGGGAGCGGGTGTGCAGCAGGGTGGCGGAGAAGGCCGGGGCCAGGGACAGGTAGACGCCGAAGACCGCGTAGGAGAGGAAGCCCGCGGTGGCCGCGAGCAGGAACTCGCGGCGTCCGGTGCGGGGCAGCCGCAGGCGGCGGGGCCGCAGGTGGGCGGGGGTGGTGACGCGCGGCGGGGAGGCCGGGGGCCGGTGCGGGCCGGGCATCCGCGGGTGCACCAGGGCCAGCGGGACGCACAGCGCGAGCAGCGCGACGGCGTGCGGCAGGAACGGGCCCAGCAGCGGGTGCGCGTCGTCGGTCAGCGCGGCGCCGACCAGCGGGCCCAGGGCGACGCCGCCCGCCGAGCAGGCCAGGGTGAGCTTGGCGGCCAGGGTGGGCCGGTCGGGCAGCAGGTCGCCGAGGGCGGCACCGGCCGCGCCGGTGGACAGAGCGACCGCGACGCCCTGGACGGCCCGTCCGGCGGCCAGTTGCCAGAAGGACCCGGCGGTGGCGAAGACGGCGTCCCCGGCGGCGGCCAGGAGGACCGCGGGCAGGATCAGGGCGCGCCGCCCCAGGTGGTCGGACCAGTGGCCGACCGCGGCGAGTACCGGGACGAGCGCGAACACGTAGACCGTGAACAGGACGGTGGTGTCGAGCGGGTTCAGCCCCAGGCGCTGCTGGAGCACCGGGTAGAGGGGGGTGGCGAGGTTCGCGCCGACCAGCATCAGCAGCAGGGCGGCGGCGACCAGGCCGACGCGGATGCCGCGCAGCGCGTTCCAGCGGCTGATCGCGGCGAGCTGGAGCTGCTTGCGGGGCGCGAGCTCCAGCGGGAGCAGGGCCTCCGACAGTCGGCGTCCGGCGTACTGAGCGGTGCTCAGGCCGGGGCCGGCGGGGGAGAGGTCCGCCATGGCAGGGGTCTCCTGTGGCAAGGCGCCGCAGGGCGTCGCCGGACCAGGGTGTGGCGGCGCGGCCCGGACGGTGCGGGTGTGCACGTGGTACGCGGAGCGCGGAGCGCCGTCGCTCCGGGTTCCGGGGGGCGCGCGCGGGGGTGGTGCGCGTCGCCCACCGAAGGATACGTGCCCCGGGCACTCGTTCGGACGCACCTCCCCACTCGTTCGGGCGGGCGCCCCCGCAGCTCAGGCGGGTGTCGGTGGCGGCCGATACGCTGGGTTTACGGGCCGACACGCACCGGCCCGCTCCGCCGCTCCCCGCGTCCGCCGCCCCCCGGGCGGGCCGCGCCACGGGCGGCGGTGCCCTGCGACGCACCCGGGAGAACGCGCGCGATGGCCGGACGTAGCCGAAACACCCCTGATCAGCAGCCGTCCGAGGCCGAGGGCCTGCTGCCCGCCGACTACGACCTCGCCGACCTGTACGGCGCGCAGAGCGCCGACGAGGACCCGGACGACACGGCCGTCCTCGTCCCGCCGATCGTCCTGCCCCCGGACGCCGAGCTGGCCGCCGCCGCCCTCGCCGTCCCGCTGATCTCCCGGGTGGTCGCGCTGGCCCGCTGGATCGCCCCGCACCGCGAGGTCGACGAGCACGGCGACCTCGGCGAGGCCGACCGGGTGCAGGCCGCCCGGATGCTCGGCGCCGAGGACCCGGGCGAGGAGGACGTGGTCGAGGCGATGCGGGCCTGGGCGCTGGCCTGCGACCTGGACCTGGTGGAGACCGGCACCACCGCGGAGGGCGCGCACGTCGCCATCCCCGGCCCCGACCTGGAGGCGATCGAGGCGGGCGAGCCCACCGCCGTCCTGGGCCTGTGGTTCGAGGCCGCGGAGCTGGTGCGCGAGCTGGCCGCCGAGGCCGAGTCGGTCGACCCCGAGGTGGTCGAGGGCAGCGGGCTCGACGACCCCGACGGCCTGGCCGAGGTCGAGGACGCCCGCGACCAGGCCGCCGAGATCCTCGACGAGGCGCTGCACACCCTCTACGAGACCACCGCGTTCGCCGAGCCCGGCGCCGAGACCGTCCCGCTGGGCGTGCTGGCCGCGCTGCTGGTCGTCCCGGACGGGCAGGAGCCGGACGAGGAGATGCTCGGCGAGATCACCGACCTGATGGTCGTCCTCGACCCGATGCTCGGCGACCTCGCCGAGCTCGGCCTGGTCGAGCACCGCCCGATCGACCCCGACCTGTTCGAGGAGGGCGAGGACGGCGAGGCCGCCGAGGTGGTGGACACCGACCGGCCGCTCACCGACGAGGACGCCGCCCGCTTCGGCACCGTCAGGCTCACCCCGCTCGGCCAGTACGCCGTCCGCGAGTGGCTGCTCGCCGAGGGCTACGACGCCCCGCTGGTCGGCGACCTCGCCGACCGGGACGGCTCGGCGCTGCTGCGCGCCCTCGCCGAGGACGGGCCGCTGTTCGCCGAGGCCGAGCTGAAGGCCTGGATCGACGCCCGGGCCCCGCTGGACGCCGCCCGCGACCTGCTCGCCGGGGCCCGCGGCCGCGACGTGCAGTCGCCGGTGCGCCGCTACTACTGCGCGCTGGGCCTGGGCGAGATCGGCGAGGAGGCCACCGCCGCGGTGCTGGAGGTGGTCGACGACCCCGAGCTGGGCGGGCTGGCCCGCGAGTGGCTGCGCGCCCGCGGCGCGGACGTCGCCGCGGCGGAGCGCGAGGTCGCGCTCTGGCGGGTCGTCGACTCGATGGCCGCGGTCATGCTGCTCAGCGCGGGCGAGGGCGGCCGCCTGCAGGCCCTGGTCGCGGACCTGCCGGTGACCGACAACCCGGCCAGCTACTTCGGCGAGGTCTGGCGGGTGCCGCACCCCATGACGGTCGAGGTGCTGGAGGCCGTCGGCGAACTGCACCTGGACCGCAGGGTCGCCAAGGAGGCCCGGCGCGCGGCGGTCAAGGCGCGCTCGCTGCGCGCGCAGGGCGCGTAGCGGGGCAGCGGGGGCCGTGCGGGCTTCCGGCGCAGGGTCTTCGCAAGCCCTCCCCGTCCATCTGATGGCTCGACAGCTCCGTTGGGCCGTAAGGTAAGGCGGCGTCGGAGTGGTGAGCGGCCGGGGGTGCGGCGAGGGATGAAGCGGCAGGGCACGAGCGGGGACTGGGACCTCGAAGCGGTGTATGCGGACCAGGAGGCGTACGGCCGCCGGGTGCTGGCGGGCGCGGGGTTCCCGGTGTTCGGCTGGGTGCACGGGGCGGGCGGGGTGCCGGGCTGGGACGTACTGGCCGAGTACGGGGTCGCCAACGGCGAACTGGAGTCGGTGGAGGTCCGCTCGGGCGACTGGAGCTCCGTGCACGGTCCGTACGTGACGGTCCGCACCCACCGGGCCGGGGCCGAACTGACCACCCTGCTGCCCGACCTGGAGGACGTGGTCGAGGACGAGCGCGACCGGGTCTACGAGCACCTGGGCGTGGACGAGGGCGACATCGCCGGGGGCGTGCGGGCGCTGCGCGAGTGGATCACGGTGGACGGCGAGCCGCACCCGGTGCAGGTCCACGAGGACTCGCGGACCGCGGCCGGGCACGGCACCGTCTGGGCGGGCCGGCTGCGGGTCGGCGCCACCACGGTGACGGTGACCGGGCGCGGCCTGGCGCCCGGCTCGGTGGAGCTGCGCCGGATCACCGACTTCGAGCGGTACATCGTCGGCCGGACGGTGATGCTGCGGCAGGTCGCCGCGCTGCGGGCCGGCCGCCGCCCCGCCGAGCCCGAGCCGGAACCGGCCGAGCTGGGCCTGCAGGCGCACCGCGAACTCGTCCTGCAGGCCGTCGAGCGCTCCGCCGCGATGCTCGCCCAGCTGCGGGCCGGGCGTTCGGCCCGGCTGCCCCGGCGCCTGCGCGGGGAGGACCGGCAGGCCCGCTGGGAGAGCGCGGTGCGGCAGCAGATGCGGCTGGCCTCGGAGACCCGGGAGGAGGCCGACGAGGCCGTCACCTCGATGGTCAACCACCTGAGCCGACTGGCCCACCACGCGGACTGGGTGAGCGGCACGATCGAGGGCGCGGCCGCCGTGGAGGAGGTCGTCCGGTACACGGCCTTCGCCAGCGAGGTGCCGAGCCTGCCCGCGCAGCGGGCCTGGGAGCGGCTGTGGGCGGGCGGCACGCCCGAGCTGCCCTCAGGCACCGAGGAGGCCTGGCTGACCGCCTGGGAGCAGTGGCGGGTCGAGCGCACCCAGCACCGGGTCAGGCGGTGAAGAGCGGTAAAGAGTGGGTCATTGATTGTCCTATGGTCGGTAAATCGGCACGCTGACGCCGCGTCCGATTCACGCGCGGTTCACGCGCGGCCCGGAACCTGACGGTCACCGAAGCACACCCCCTCCTCCAGGAGTGACCGTCATGTCGCTGTCCCGCCGGGACTTCGTGAACCGTTCGACCATGCTCGGGGCAGGCGTCCTGATCGCCGGCAGCGCCGAGGTGCTGGCCACCGCCCCCGGCGCGATCGCCGCCCCCGCGGGCGGGGACGCCGCGCTCGCCAAGGGCGGGCACACCGCGGTCGGCTACGGCGAGCTGGTGTCCGACCCCGAGGGCATCCTGGCGCTGCCGAAGGGCTTCTCGTACGAGGTCATCACCCGTACCGGCCGGACCACCCTGGTCACCGGCGAGTCCACCCCCAGCAACCACGACGGCACCGCCGCGTTCGAGGGCCGCCACGGGGCGACCCTGCTGGTCAACAACCACGAGCTGGCCGGGCCGCGCTCCAAGTGGGCGCACCCCGTGCCGCTGCTGGAGGGCCACGTCTACGACCCGGCCGCGGCCGGTGGCTGCACCGTCGTCGAGGTCTCCGGACACGGCAACGGGCACGGCGACGAGCACGGCAAGGGGCACGGGCACGGCGGGCGGCAGGTCCGCGAGTGGGTCGGCATCGCCGGTACCGCCACCAACTGCGCCGGTGGCGCCACCCCGTGGGGCACCTGGCTGACCTGCGAGGAGACCGAGGACAAGGCGGGCACCAACGGCTTCACCAAGGACCACGGCTACGTCTTCGAGGTCGACCCGCACGACCAGGACGCCAACCGGGACCCGCAGCCGATCAAGGCCTTCGGCCGGTTCGCCCACGAGGCCGTCGTCATCGACGAGAAGCGCGGCCACGCCTACCTGACCGAGGACGCGTCCAAGCCCAACGGCCTGCTCTACCGCTGGACCCCGCCGGCCGGTTTCCGGCACGGCAAGGGCCGACTGCGCACCCTGGCCGCCGACGCGGGCGTGCTGGAGGCGCTCAAGGCCTTCGACTCCCGGGGCAAGCTGGTCGACGACCTGTCCCGGGCCACCAAGCCCGGCACCACGTACGGCGCCGACTGGGTCAAGGTCCAGGACCGCGACGCCCGCACCACCTCGATCCGCAAGCAGTTCAAGGACGGCGAGATCACCCGGGCCCGCAAGCTGGAGGGCATGTGGTGGGGTGACAACGGCATCTACTTCGTCTCCTCCTTCGCCCGCGAGGAGTCGCCGCTGCAGCACGACGGGCAGGTCTGGTTCTACGACCCCGTCCGGCGCACCCTGACGCTGAAGGTCATCCTCGGCGTCAACAACGACATCTGGACCGACCAGGGCAACTTCGACGGCCCCGACAACATCACCGTCTCGCCCCACGGCGGCCTGATCATCGCCGAGGACGGCAACGGCCTGCAGCACCTGTTCGGCACCACCAGGGACGGGCGGACGTACGCGCTGGCGCGCAACGAGCTCAACAACGGGACGGCGGAGGCGCCGGAGTACAGCGAGTTCACCGGCGTGACCTTCTCGCACGACGGGCGGACGCTGTTCGCGAACATCCAGGAGCCGGGGATCATGCTGGCGATCACGGGGCCGTGGCACCGGATGTGACGCGCCGTTGATCGGTGGGGGTCCGCCCGCGGAGGGGTCTGCTCTCCGCGGGCGGACCCTGCCGTTGGCGGGGGCGGAGGCCGTCAGTCGGGGAGGCGGAGCTGGAGCATGGCGAGGAGCCGCTGCTGGGGTTGGGCGAGGTCGAGGCCGGTGAGCTGTTCGGCCCGCCGGACGCGGTAGCGGAGGGTGTTGGGGTGGATGTGCAGGGCGTCGGCGGCGGTGCGGACCTCGCCGAGGGCGTCGAGGTAGGCGAGGACGGACTCGGCCAGGCGGGTGTGGTGGCGGGCGTCGTAGGCGGTGAGGGCGGTCAGCCGGGGGTCGCGGAGTTCGGGGCGGTCCTGGAGCAGGGCGAGGACCTCGGAGACCAGCACCTCGGCCTGGACGTCCTGGAGGGCGGCCACGTCCGGGACGACGCCGCCGCGGCCCATCGCGTCGAGGATCCGGTCGGCCTGGGCGCGGGAGGCGGGGACGTCCGCGAGGCCGGGGACGGTGGGGCCGATCGCGGCCCGCAGCGGGATGGCGAGGTGGTCGCGGGCGGCGTCGACGGTCTCCCGGGTCCAGTCGCGCAGGGTGGCGGGCGGCAGGCCGGGCGGGAGTTCGGGCAGCAGGACGTAGACCCGGGAGTCGACCGGGGCGAGCAGGGCGCCGCGGTGCCGGGCGGCGGTGTGCACCGAGATCAGGCCGGTGACCTCCTCGCGGGAGAGTTCGGCGTCCCGTCCGTCGGTGGCGGCGGGGGCGTAGGCGAGGACGGTGACCGGGCGGCGCAGGTCCAGTCCGAGGTGGGTGGCCAGTGACTGCGGGCCGGTGGAGCCCTCCAGCAGGCCGGTCAGCAGGGTCTGGGTGAGCCGGGTGTCGGCCGACAACTCGCGGCGGCGGCGCACCAGTTGGCCCGCCGCGACCCGGGCGGCGCCGACCAGGGCCTGCTCGGCGGTGTCGGTCAGCGGGTGGGAGCCCTCCTGCACCCAGATGGTGCCCAGTGGCTGCGCGCCGGAGCGGATCGCGATGGCCAGGCGGCGGCGGATGCCCAGCTCCGGGTGGGCGGCGATCTCGATCGCGCCCTCGGAGCCGCGCAGGTGCGAGAAGACGCCCCACTCGCGGAGCTTGGCCAGGTAAGGCTCCGGACCCTGGCGGCCGAGGATGGACAGGCGGCGCAGGTCGTCCACCTCGTCGGTCTCCGAGGTACGGGAGTAGGCCAGCACCCGGCTGGAGGTGTCCTCGATCGAGACGATGCCGCCGGTCAGCACCGCCACCGTCTGGGCCAGCGAGAACAGGTCGCCGGTGGCGGGCCCGCCGGGCCCGGTGCCGCCGGTGCCGTCCGGGTCGTCCGCGCCGGAGAGCAGGGTGCGGGCGAGCGAGTCGAGGTGCTCCCAGCGGGTCTCCCGGCGCACCGACAGCAGCGCCACCCCCGCCTCGGTGGCGGCCTCGCGCAGCGCGTCGGCCTGCCCCGGCCCGTCCAGCTTGACCGCGACGGCGGCGGCCCGGGCCCGTCCGGCGGCGCGCAGCGCGGGGAGCGCGGCCCGGCCGCGGGCGCCGATGGCGAGGACCAGCTCGCCCGGGGCGGCGGTGGGCGGGTCCTCCGGGTCGAGGATCGACACGTGCCGCACCGGGACGTCCAGCCCGGCGGGAGCGGCCTGCAGCTCCACCAGGGGCTCGCCGAGCGACATCAGCAGCTGGCGGAGCGGGAGGCCGGTCATCGGCGGGTCCTTCGGGTGGGTCCTTCGGCGGGGGCGTTCGGGAGGTCGGGGCGGGTTCGGCGGGGCGGACAAGATCCGGGGGTCGAGTTTAGCGAGACGGACAGGAGGCGGCGGCCGTGACCGGGGCGTGACGCTGTTCGTCCGGGCGGACAACGGCGTGCGGGGGAATTTGGCGGCCCGGCCAACAGAAGCGGGTAGCAGCGGGGAATAGCGTTTCTTCACGGCCGGTGTGCGACCCCCACCGGCTTCCCATGACGAGAAGGAGAGCGTGCGCGCCATGGATGCTGTGACCCAGGTCCCCGCGCCGGTGAACGAGCCGGTCCACAGCTACGCCCCCGGCAGCCCCGAACGGGCCCGGCTGGAGGCCAAGCTGAAGGAGCTGGGCGGCCAGGGGCCGATCCAGCTCACCATGACGATCAACGGTGAGCACCGCCTCGGCGGCGGCTCCGAGATCCACGTCGTGCAGCCGCACAACCACGCGGCCAGGCTCGGCACGCTGCGCAACGCCACCCAGGACGACGCGCGCGAGGCCATCGACACCGCACTGGCTGCCGCACCGGCCTGGCAGGCGCTCTCCTTCGACTCCCGCGCCGCGATCTTCCTGCGCGCCGCGGACCTGCTGGCCGGGCCGTGGCGGGAGACCCTCGCCGCGGCCACCATGCTGGGCCAGTCGAAGACCGCCCAGCAGGCGGAGATCGACACCCCCTGCGAGCTGGTCGACTTCCTGCGCTTCAACGTGCACTTCGCCCGGCAGATCCTGGCCGAGCAGCCGATCTCCTCGGACGGCGTGTGGAACCGCACCGACCACCGCCCGCTGGAGGGCTTCGTCTACGCGATCACCCCGTTCAACTTCACCGCGATCGCGGGCAACCTGCCCACCGCGCCCGCGCTGATGGGCAACGTGGTGATCTGGAAGCCGTCCCCCACCCAGCAGTTCGCCGCGCACTACCTGATGCGGCTGCTGGAGGCCGCGGGCCTGCCCAAGGGCGTCATCAACATGGTCACCGGCGACGGCCTGGCCGTCTCCGAGGTCGCGCTGAAGCACCCCGCGCTGGCCGGCATCCACTTCACCGGCTCCACCGCCACCTTCCAGCACCTGTGGCGCACCGTCGGCGAGAACATCGCCGGGTACCGCACCTACCCGCGGATCGTCGGCGAGACCGGCGGCAAGGACTTCCTGGTCGCCCACCCGTCCGCCGACCGGGCCGTGCTGAAGACCGCGATGACCCGCGGTGCCTTCGAGTTCCAGGGCCAGAAGTGCTCGGCGCTGTCCCGCGCGTACGTCCCGGCCTCGATCTGGGCCGAGATCAAGGACGACTTCCGCGACGAGGTCGAGTGGCTCACCATGGGCGACGTCACCGACCTGGCCAACTTCATGGGCGCCGTCATCGACGAGCGCTCCTTCGCCAAGAACAAGGCCGCGATCGACCGCGCCAAGGCCGACCCGCAGGTCGAGGTGCTGGCCGGCGGCACGTACGACGACTCGGTCGGCTGGTTCGTCCGCCCGACCGTGCTGGTCTGCCAGGACCCGGCCGCCGAGTACTTCAAGGACGAGTACTTCGGCCCGATCCTCGCCGTGCACGTCTACGAGGACGAGAAGTACGACGAGATGCTCGCGCAGATGGAGTCGGTGTCCGCGTACGGCCTGACCGGCTCGATCATCGCCCAGGACCGCGAGGCCGTGCAGCACGCCATGCACGTCCTGCGCAACGCCGCGGGCAACTTCTACATCAACGACAAGCCGACCGGCGCCGTCGTCGGCCAGCAGCCCTTCGGCGGCGGCCGGGCCTCCGGCACCAACGACAAGGCCGGGGCCAAGCAGAACCTGATGCGCTGGACGTCCACCCGCTCCATCAAGGAGACGTTCGTCCCGCCGACGGACTACCGCTACCCGCACATGGGCTGACCAGCCCGCTCCCCGACGGCCGGCCGCCACCCCCGGCCGGCCGTCCCCCCTTCTCCTTCAGCTGATCCGCTTCGCCGGGAGTCCACGATGCTCCGTTCCGCCCTCCTCGCCGCCTCGCGCTCCCCGCAGGTGCGCACCATGGTCGAGAAGTTCCCGCCCACCCACGCGATCGTCGAGCGCTTCGTCGCCGGTGACCGGCTCGACCAGGGCGTGGCCGCCACCGAGAAGCTGGTGGCCAGCGGCCGCAAGGTCACCCTCGACCACCTCGGCGAGGACACCAAGGACGCCGACCAGGCCGCGGGCACCGCCCTCGCCTACGAGCACCTGCTGACCGCCCTCAAGGAGACCGGCCTCGCCGCGAACGCCGAGGTCTCCGTCAAGCTCTCCGCCGTCGGCCAGTTCCTCCCGGTGGACGGCGAGAAGATCGCGCTGGAGAACGCCCGCCGCATCTGCGAGGCCGCCGCCGACGCGGGCACCACCGTGACCCTCGACATGGAGGACCACACCACCACCGACTCCACCCTCGCCATCGCCCGCGAGCTGCGCGCCGACTTCCCCTGGCTGGGCGTCGTCCTGCAGGCCTACCTGCGCCGCACCGAGGCCGACTGCCGCGACCTCGCCCACGCGGGCTCGCGGGTGCGCATCTGCAAGGGCGCCTACAAGGAGCCCGAGTCGGTCGCCTTCCAGGGCAAGCGCGACGTCGACCTCGCGTACGTCCGCGCGCTCAAGGTCCTGATGGCGGGCGAGGGCTACCCGATGGTCGCCTCGCACGACCCCAACATGATCAAGATCGCCGGTCAGCTCGCCGAGTGGAACAAGCGCGACGTCTCCTCGTTCGAGTACCAGATGCTCTACGGCATCCGCCCCGAGGAGCAGCTGCGCCTCGCCGAGGCGGGCAACACCATGCGCGTGTACCTGCCCTACGGCCAGGAGTGGTACGGCTACTTCATGCGCCGCCTCGCGGAGCGCCCCGCGAACCTGACCTTCTTCCTGCGCGCGATGGCCACCCGCGGCTGACGGCGGGCCACATGACCGGCGGCGGAGTCGGATTCGGCCCCGCCGCTCGTCATGGAAGGCGCCTTGACCACTTGGACCGGAGGGCGACAGCCCAGGCTGCCGTAGAGCCTGGATGGGGATCCGTTTCGACTCGTCGGAGCGCTCAGCCCTTCAGTGCCGCTTCCAGCCCTTCCGCCTGGGCCGGCGTCAGGAACTTCGACACCCGTAGTACCTCCGTGCCGTGCACGTAGTCGTACTCGGTGAACACGGGCATGTTCTTGATGACGCCGGCGATGTAGTCGACTCGGGCCTTCGCGTCAGCTTCCGTGGCGAACACCTCGACGCTCCCGCCGCGGGCCACCGAGTCCTCGTCCTCGCCCGTGACGTCCGCGGCCTGGATGCGTGCATCGGTGAACGCTGTCTTGGAGATGTACTGGTGCGGGCGGCCGAGGAGGTGGTTCGGGTCGTCGTCGACGGTGTACGTCTTGACGGCCTTGATGGTGGGTGCGGCGGTGGTGAGCGCCGCGACCGCGAGCTTCGCGTCGCGGGGCGCGGCGGGGGCGGGCTGCGGTGCGGCCGTGTCGGCGGCGGCCCGCGACGGTACTTTCGCGGCAGGGGTGGTGGCCGGTGCCTCGTGGCTGCCGGAGCTGGAGCAGCCGGTCACGGCTACGGCGACGCCGATGACGGTGGCGACGATGGTGGCGCGGCGCATGATCTCCCCTGGCGGTTGGTGTGCAAGGGACGCTACCGGCCGGGTACGTCGCGTGGAGCTGGCGTGCCCAACTCGTGACACCACTCCGCCGGGCCTCCGGAGGAACGGGCGGGGCGGTGTCGTGCCTTCGGGCTACGGGCGGGCGGCGGCCACCGCGTCGGTGTACAGCTCGGTGGTGAGGTCGTCGTCGGTGACGCCGAGCCCGTGCAGCACGTCGCGCACCGTGGCGAGTGCGGCGGGCAGCCCCGCCTCGTCCGCGGCGGCCGTCTCGACCTCCAGGAAGGTGCCGTCGATCTCGGGGACCCGGACCAGCGTGGCGAGCACCTGGCGGCCGTCCTGCTCGAACTCGTAGGTGCGGCAGCGCTTCTCGAACGCGATCCGGGGCACGTATCCGAGGCCGCGGAAGATCTCGTGCCCGGCGCCCGGGTCGTCGAGCCGGGTCTCGAACTCCGGCTTCGAACCGGACTCCTCGTCCACGCGGGCGCCTTTGTAGGTGAGCACCGTGCGGGTGGAGTCCGGGCCGTGGACGGTACGGATCCGCAGTTCGCGGTCTGCGTCCATCAGGGCACCTGCGGCGTCGTCGTAGTAGGTGTCGCGGTACACCTCGACCCGGCCGGGCCCGGCGGTCCTCTCCAGCGCGGCCAGCACGCTCTCGGGGTCGCGGACGATCGCCTTCAGCTCGGCTTCGATGGCCACCTGGTCCTCCGTCGGATGATGCGGGTGCTGTCCTCGACCGTGGCGTCGAACAGCCCGGTCGGTCCGCCCCACGAGGGACCACCGGGGGTCAGGCGTCGGTGCGGCCGATCAGGAACTGGACGTGGGTGGGGCGGCCCCGGGTGTGGGCGGGGTTGGCGAGGGAGGTCGCCAGGGAGGTGAACTCGTGGTGGACGAAGCGGAGTTCGAGGGGAGGGAGGGCGGAGAGGTCGGTGAAGGTGATCAGTGGGGCGCGGTCGTCGTCCGCGTGCAGGCCGCCGAAGAGGGAGTCGTCCAGGGCGTCCCAGCTCCTGCTGTGGCCGTGCAGCGGCGGGTCGAGGGGGAGGGTGCGGCGGACGGCGTCGTAGAGGTCGTCCAGGGAGGCGGCGCCGGTGGTGCCGACGCGGTGGTGGCGGGCGGGGGCGCGGGCGGCGAGGACGCGGGGGAGGTCGTCCGGGTGGACGAGGGTGACGGGGGTGGGGGCGAAGTGTCCGGCGCGCCAGGCGGGGAAGGGCGGGTGGGCGGCGGTGCGGGAGCCGGCGGTCTCCAGGGCGGTGGCGAACGTGCGGGCCAGGGTGGTCAGTTGGGAGTGCAGCCGGTCGTACGGGTGGTGCTCGGTGGCGGGGGAGGGGACCCAGTCGGTGCGCGAGGCGCAGTGGACGGCGACCAGGTCGGGGGCGGGGAAGGTGAAGGTGAGGGTGCGTTCCACGCCCTGTGGGTAGAGGTCCAGGGCGTACGGGGTGCGGTCGTGGAAGGCGGTGAGCAACCGGTCGAGGTCCTCCAGGAACGCGGAGAGGTCGTAGGAGACGTCGAAGTGCCAGGGCGCGCCGAAGCCGCCCGCCTCGGCGGCCGCGTCGGTGGCGGCGAGGTCGGAGCAGCCGATCATCGTGAGGACGGTGTGGTCGTACGGCCCCTCGTCGCAGGGGTCGAGCTCCTCCGGCGGGGCCGGGACGGTGGGCGGCCGGAGGCGGACGTGGAAGCGGGTGCGGTCGCCGGAGGGCACGTCAGAGCATCGCGGCGGCGGGCTTGACCATGCTGCGGGCGGTCTTGGCGTCGACGTACTCGCCGAGGGCGGTCATCACCCACTCGCCGGAGAACTGGCGCACCAGCTTGCACATGGCGACGCCGGTGTGCGGCTCGGACTGGGCCAGGTCGAAGCGGACCAGCTCCTGCTCGGTGCCGGCGTCGACCAGACGGCAGTAGGCGTTCTTGATGTCGGTGAACTTCTGCCCGGAGAAGGAGTTGACCACGAAGACCAGGCCGCAGACCTCGGGGGGCAGCCCGCCGAGGTGGACGGTGATGGCCTCGTCGTCACCGCCGCCCCGGCCGGTCAGGTTGTCGCCGGAGTGCGCGATCGCGCCGTTGAAGATGGCGAGCTTCATGAACCAGGCGGTGTCGATCTTGTTGCGCTGGGCGTCGAAGGCGATCACCGAGGCGTCCAGGTCGATGCTGCGGCCGTGCCCGGCGGGCTCCCAGCCCAGGCCCATCCGGACCGAGGAGAGCAGCGGCTTGCCCCCCTTCTCCAGCGAGACCGAGCCGCCCTTGACCAGGTTGACCCGCCCCTTGTCCAGGGTGATCTTGCCGACGGCGGGCGAGCCGGACGGCATCGGGGGCGGGCCGGCGGGGGCCTGGGGCGCCGCGCCGCGGGGTGCGCTGCCGGGCATCGGCGGGGCGGTGGGCGGCGCCGCGGGCGGGGCGGGCGCGGCAGCGGGGGCGGCGGCGGTCGAGGGGGCGTCCTCGACCGAGACGCCGAAGTCGGTGGCGATGCCCGCCAGCCCGTTGGCGTACCCCTGGCCGACCGCGCGGACCTTCCACTCGGCGCCACGCCGGTAGACCTCGACGACCACCAGGGCGGTCTCCCGGGAGAGCCGCGGCGGGGTGAAGGTGAACAGTTCGCGGCCGGTGTCGGCGTCCCGGATCGTCGCGGTGGGCTCCGTCCCGGCGAAGGTGGCCTGCCGGTCGTCGAGCGAGGCGGTCACCACGATCCGGGTGATGTCGCCGGGCACCGCCGCGGTGTCCACGGCGATCGCGTCGGGCCCGCCGCCGGTGGCCGGGCGGTGCGTCACGCCGGGGCCGTGCGGGGCGTTGAAGAAGACGAAGTCGGCGTCCGAACGGACCTTGCCCGCCACGGTCAACAGCAGCCCGGACACGTCCAGTTGCCTGGGCGCGGTGACCTCGACCACGACCCGGGTCGACCCCAGGGGTGCGTTCCCGCCCTGGACCAGAACAGCCGTCACGTGCTCCTCCTCGAATCGCCGCCGCTCCCAGCCTAGCTGGACCGTTGTGCCCGCCGGGGTACGCCGCGAGCGAATCCGGCCCGGGCCCGCTTGCCCGCCCCGGGTGACCTCGGCGAGCATGCGGACATGCCAGCACTGCAACGATCCGAAGCAACTGTCCGTGCCCGCCTGCTGGAGGTCGACGGCTACACCGTCGACCTCGACCTCACCCACGGCCCGGACCGGTTCGTCAGCACCACCGCGATCCGGTTCCGGTGCGGCGAACCCGGCGCCGACAGCTTCGTCGACGTCGAACCGGCGCTGCTGCGGCGCGCCGTCCTGAACGGGCAGCCGCTGGACCCCGCCGACCTGGACGGCAACCGGCTCGCCCTGCCCGGCCTGCGCGCGGAGAACGAACTGCTGGTCGAGGCCGAGATGCGCTACTCGCGCACCGGCGAGGGCCTGCACCGCTACACCGACCCGGCCGACGGCGCGGTGTACGTGTACGCCACCTGCGGGCCGGACCTCGCGGCCAAGGTGTTCGCCTGCTTCGACCAGCCCGACCTGAAG
The DNA here is from genome assembly GCF_042894345.1 of Kitasatospora sp. NPDC001540. Classification (NCBI taxonomy): domain Bacteria; kingdom Bacillati; phylum Actinomycetota; class Actinomycetes; order Kitasatosporales; family Streptomycetaceae; genus Kitasatospora; species Kitasatospora sp. NPDC001540. The sequence goes on along the minus strand of NZ_JBIAVO010000005.1, from coordinate 172,572 downwards.
GCCCCGTTCACGCTGACCGCCACCGCCCCCGCGGACTGGAGCCTGGTCGGCAACGGCGCCAAGGTCCGTGGAGAGAACGGTTGTTGGGAGTTCGCGCCGACCAAGCCGATCTCCACCTACCTGTTCACCGTGGTCGGCGGCCCGCTCCACTCGGTGCACGGCGAGCACGACGGCATCCCGCTCGGCCTGCACGCCCGCCGCTCGCTGGCCGCCGAACTCGACCGCGAGGCGCCGGAGTTGTTCGAGGTGACAGCCGCCTCGCTGGACCGGCTGCACCAACTCTTCGACGAGCGCTACCCGTTCGGCGAGTACCACCAGGCGTTCGTCCCCGAGTTCAACTGGGGCGCGATGGAGAACCCCGGCTGCGTGGTCTTCCGCGACGAGATGCTGTTCCGTTCCCCGGCCACCGAGTCCGAGCACGAACGCCGCGCCATGGTGGTCTGCCACGAGATGGCCCACATGTGGTTCGGCGACCTGGTCACCATGCGCTGGTGGGACGACCTGTGGCTGAACGAGTCCTTCGCCGAGATGCTCGGCTACCGGGTCGCCGCCGAGGCCACCCGCTTCACCGGCGCCTGGACCGGCTTCTCCGCCCAGCGCAAGGGCTGGGGCTACGACGCCGACCAGCGCGCCTCCACCCACCCCGTCGCCGGGAACGGCACCCGCTCGGTCGCCGAGGCCATGGTCAACTTCGACGGCATCTCGTACGCCAAGGGCGCCAGCGCGCTGCGCCAGCTCGTCGCCTGGCTCGGCGACGAGGCCTTCTTCGCCGGACTCAACGCGTACTTCGCCGACCACCTCTACGGCAACGCCGAACTCCCGGACTTCCTGGCCGCGTTGAGCGCCAGCAGCGGCCGCGACGTGCACGCCTGGGCGGACGCCTGGCTGCGCACCAGCGGCGTCGACACGCTGCGCGCCGAGACCGAGCGGGCCGCCGACGGCACCCTCACCGCGCTGACCGTCGTCAACGAGGGCAGCCGGCCGCACCTGGTCGAGATCGGCGGCTACCGCAGCGAGCACGGCCGCCTCGTCCCCGTCGGCCGCGTCCCGGTCGAGATCGGCCCCGGCCGCCGGGTCGCCGTGCCCGCCCTGGTCGAGGCCGGGGCGACCCTGGTCGTCCCCAACGACGGCGACCTCACCTGGGCCAAGATCCGGCTCGACCCGGACTCCTGGCGGGCCGTCGAGGAGTCGCTCTCCACCGTCGAGGACGAGATCACCCGCGCCGTCCTGTGGGAGCACGCCCGCGACCTCGTCCGGGACGCCGAACTCGCCCCCGCCGCCTACCTCGGCCTGGTGGAGCGGCACCTGCCCGCCGAAACCTCCGACGCCATCGTCGAACGCGTCCTCGCCTTCGCCCGCACCCACGTCGTCGGCCACTACCTGCCCCCGGAGCGCCGCCCCGAGGCGCTGGCCGCCGTCAGCCGCACCGCCCGTGCCCTGCTCGCCGGGGACGGCGGCCACGGGCTGCGGCTGGCCGCGCTGCGCGTCGCGGTCGAGAGCAGCAGCGGTGAGGAGCAACTCGCCGAGCTGCGGAGCTGGTTGGCCGGGAAGGAACTGCCGGACGGGCTGACCGTCGGACCGGAACTGCGCTGGGCCGCGCTGGCCCGGCTGGCGGCGCTCGGCGAGCTCGACGAGGACGCGATCGCCGCCGAGGTGGAGCGCGAACCGGGCAGCGAGGCCGAGTTCGGCGCCGCCAGGGCCCTGGCGGCCCGGCCCGGGGAGACGGCCAAGGCCCGCGCCTGGGAGCTGCTGTTCGACTCCTCGGGCACCACCTCCAACCGGGTCCTGGAGGCCACCGCCCGCGGCTTCTGGGCCTCCGGGGAGCCCGAGCTGCAGCACGCGTACGCGCTGCGCTTCTTCGAGCGGATCGTGGAGGCCGCGGGCCGCAGCGACATCGTCGCCCGGCTGCTGGGCCAGACCCTCTTCCCGGACGCGCAGGCCACGCCCGAGGTGGTGGCGGCGGCGGAGGCGGTGCTCGCCGATCCGGCGCTGACGCCCTCGCTGCGGCGGAACCTGTCGGACTCGACGGACGACCTGCGGCGGGCGCGGGCGGTGCGAGGGGCTTTCTAGGGGGTCGGGGTCGAGGGCGGGTGCGGGTTGCTTCGGGTTGGTGTCCTGGCCCGAAGCAGCTCGGGCCTTCGGTGGGCTCCGGCCGGTAGCAGCTTGAGCCCGCCGTTCCCCGGGCCCCTGACGGGGCTCGGGTGGGGGTCAGAAGGTGCCGCGGGTGGCGAGGGCTCGGGTGGTGGGGAGGGCGAAGGCGGAGGCGGTCCAGGTTTCGGGGGCGGTGGGGGCTGCGGTGGGGGCGGGGAGGGCGCCGGTGACGGTGAAGGTGTAGCGGCCGGGGGGCAGGTCGGCGGGGGCGGCGAAGCGGTAGACCAGGGTGTCGCGCTCCGCGGCGATGGTGACGACCGCGTCCGGGAGGTCGGTGGCGGGGGCGGTGCCGGGGAGGCTGGTGGGACGGTTCAGTCGGAGTTCGACCTGCAGGGCCGTCATCGTCTCGGCGAGGTCGAGCCGCAGGGTGTGCCGGGTGCCGGTGGGGCCGATCAGGTCCGTCCGGGCGGTGCCGAGCAGGGTGCGCGGCAGGGGTGCGGAGGCGCTGGGGGACGGGGGCGCGGACGGGGCGGGGGCCGACGGGCGCGCGGTCGGCGACACCGGCCGGGCCGACGGGGTGTCCGCGGGCGAGGGGGACGGGTTCGCGGTGACGGCCGGGGCGGCCGGGGCGGTGGTGGCGGCGGCCTCGGCGGGGCGGACCGGCGGGGCGGGCGTGGTGGCCTCGGCGGGGCGGACGCCGCCGGGGCTCCCGGACGGGGCGCCCCCGGTCGCGGCGCCGCCCGCCGTCGCGGGGGCGGCCTGCACGGTGGTGCCCGGCGCGGGCGCCGGGGTCTCGCTGGGCGTGGCGTCGGGGCTGGGCGCGGGCGGGCCGCCGACGGTGACGTCGGCGCGGCGGCCGACCTGCTGCTGCTCGTTCAGCAGCCAGGTGGTGGCGAGGCTGATCCCGACCACCGTGGACATCGCCATCGCCGCGCCGGAGAACCGGACGGTGGGCAGCCGCAGCCACCCGACGAAGGGCCTGGGGCGGCCGTGCCGCCCCGACCGGCCCGCGGTGACGGGCCTGGAGTGCTCGCGGAGCGCCACCGGGCTCCCCTTCCTGGTACAGGTCCGCACGCGTAGCCGCACCCCGTGCGCGGACCGGAAGGGCCCGGACGAACGGGGCGGGAGGGACGAGACTACCAGCGGTCTGACGGACCGCCAGATCCCGGGCGAAACCCGGCGGTCAAATCGAGTCCCTTGCCGGAAGGGTGAGTTGGGGCACACCGGTGGTGCCGCCACCGGCCCGGCAGGACCGTCCGCGCGCCCCCGTGCAACCCCCTGCAACCGTTGCGGGCGGCCGCGCGCCGGAGCACGCTGGTGCCGTACCCAGCCGCTTCGGAGAGATCGTCATGCCGTGCGACCCGCTGTCCGCCCCTTCCGACCAGCCGATCGCCGCCACCCCCACGGGCGGCGGCCGGGACGGCGCCACCGTGCCCCCCTCGGTGGTGGAGGAGGTGCTGGTGCTGCGGATCGCGCTGGAGCAGGACCTGGTCGGTGAGGTGCGCACCCGGTTCCGGTACGCGGCCGCCGCGCCGCACGAGGTGCGCCTGACCTTCCACCTGGGGCGCCTCGACGAAGCGGACTGGGTCTTCTCCCGCGACCTGCTGCGGGACGGCCTGGAGTCGCTCAGCGGCCAGGGCGACGTCAAGCTGTGGCCCGCGCACTGCCCCTGCCACGGGGCGACCCTGCACCTGGCGCTGGAGTCCCCGCACGGCAGCGCCCTGCTGGAGGCGTCCCGGCCGCAGGTGCGAGCCTGGCTGGAACGCACCTATGCCCTGGTGCCGGACGGCACCGCCGCCGAACTGCTGCCCAGCGACGAGGAGTTGGCCGAACTGTTGGCCGAGGGCTGACCGCCGTCGCCCCGGTCCGGCAGCCTTAGCACGCCGCGCGCCAGGTCGGCCCGCAGCAGCCGCACGGTCGGCGAGTCCGACCCGGGCAGCAGGTCGTACGGGTCGTCCGGGCCGAGCACCGTGACCTCCGCGCAGGCCGCCAGCCGGTACGGCCGGGCCTCCAGCAGGGCGCCCAGGTACCGGCGCAGCCGGGAGAGTTCGGCGCGGACCGTGACGGTGCGGGCCGGGTCGGCGAACAGCGCCTCGGCGAGCTGCGCGGCGCTCAGGCCGTCCCGGTGCAGGGCCAGCAGCAGGAGCAGTTCGGCGTGCCGCGGGGTCGGCGAGTGCGACCAGGCGCCCGCGCTGCCGCGCACCCGCAGCTCCGGGCCGTTCGGACGGCGCAGGTCCAGCTCCAGCACCGCGGACTCGGCCCGCTCGGCGATCTCGGCCGGGAGCAGCGCGGCCGGGCGGACCAGCCAGCCGTCGGCCAGCGGTTCCACCGCGCACTCGCCGAGCGTCGGCACCCAGTGCACCCCGCCCGCGCCCCAGCTGTCCGGCGGCAGCGCCAGCCGGGGCGGCCCCGGCAGGCCGGTCGCGGCGGCCGTCCAGCCCGCGCCGTCCACCACCAGCGCCGGGCCGCCGAAGCGGGCCAGCAGCGGCACCGCGACCGTCCGCAGCCGGTGCAGCGCCTCCAGGTGCCCGGCCCGCAGTTCGGTCTCGGCGAGCCGGGCGGCGGACAGCGTCAACTGCCGCAGCAGCGGGTGGCTCTCGGCGGCCGGGCTGCTCAGGTTGACCACTCCGGCCAGCCGTCCGGTGCGCGGGTCCCGGACCGGGACGGCCACGCAGCTCCAGCCGCGGTGGCTGCGCAGGTAGTGCTCGACGGAGTGCACCGTGCTGGCGCGGGCGGTGCGGGTGGCCAGGCCGATGCCGTTGGTGCCGACCTCGTCCTCGGACCAGAGCGCGCCCGCCCCGAAGCCGATCGAGTCGGCGTCCCGTTTCAGCTTCCGCTCGCCGTCCCACCACAGGACCCGGGCCTTCGGGTCGGAGACCGTCAGCACCACCGGTGAGGCGTCGCCCGGCAGGAACAGGGTGGAGCGCAGCACCGGCAGCACCTGCTCCAGGCCGGTGGCCCGGCGGGCCTCCTCCAGCTCCCCGGCCCCCAGCCGCGGGGGCTCCTGGCCGCGATCCGGGTCCATCCCGAGGCGGCGCAGCCGGGCCCAGGAGTCCCCGATCTCCGGGCGGACGCCGCGCTGCGGCACCTGCTCCGGCCCCCGGCCCCCGGCCCGGGCGGGCGGCGTGCCGCCGCCTCCGACCCGCCGCATGGCATCCCCCCGTCTCCCGTCCGGCTGCCAGCCTACGGGGGCTCCGGGCGGACACGCCGGGGCGGGAAAAAGAGTCGTCCGGGCCCCCGGAGATGATGCAGACTGGTCGGTTTCCCGTTTCCACGCCCGCCGCGCGCCGGAGCGCGCGCCGGGGGCGCGGGTGGTTGTCCGCGGGCCGGGCGGGTCTGGCGGTCAGCGGTCGCCCTGGGCGGTTTCGACGGCGTGGTGGAAGTCGTGGCCCGCTTCGGCGGCGGCGCAGGTGGTGGTGGTGAGGCAGCCGGCCAGGGCGAGGGCGGCGAGGGTGCGCAGGGCGGGGTGGGGGCGGGTCGGGGCGGGGGTGGTCAGGAGGGCGCGGACGCGGCGGGGGACGGGGCCGCTGGTGGCGGCGGGGGTCAGGTGGGCGCGGACGGGGGCCGCGGTGCGGGCGGCGGCCAGGGCGGCGCGGCCGATCGCGCGGGCGGTCAGGGCGCGGTCGCCGACCTCGGTGGCGGCGCACTCGTCCGCCCAGCGCTCCAGGTGGTAGCCGAGGGCGGTGCGCAGCGGCCGCAGCGCGGGGTGGCAGGCGGCGGCGTACTCGGCGGCGGCCAGCAGCAGGTGGTGGCGCCCGGCCAGGTGGGCGCGCTCGTGGGCGAGCAGGGCGGTGCGTTCGGGCCCGGTGAGGGCGGCGAGCATGCCGGTGGTGGCGACGATCCGGGGCGGGCGGCCGGGCAGGGCGTACGCGTCGGCCCGCTCGTCGGTGAGGACGGTCAGCGCGGGGACGGCCGGGCCGGGGCGGCGGACCAGGGCGCGCAGCCCGGCCGGGCCGTCGCCGGTGGCGGTCCGGGCGCGCCGCAGGTCGGCGTACTGGTGGCGGGCGGTGCGGGCGGCCAGCGCGGCGACGGCCAGCAGGGCGGCCGCGGCGAGGCCGGCGGTGGGGCCCCACTCCAGGTCGGGGACCTCGCCGGGGTGCCAGTGCGCGGGGGAGAGGTGGGCCAGCGCGGCGCCGTAGGGCAGGTGCAGCAGGCCGGTGACCGCGAGCAGGGCGAGCGAGGCCAGGGTGGCGGTGCCGAGGGCGACGGCGGTGGCGGCCAGGGTGAGGGCGGCGGCGCGCGGGGCGAGCTGCTCGGCGAGCCGCCGGGCGAGCGGGGCGGCCAGCAGCGGCAGCAGCAGCGGGGCCCAGACGGCGATCGTCACGGCTGTTCCCCGAGCAGGTCGCGCAGCAGGCGCTCGTCCTCGTCGGAGAGGTCGGAGACGAAGCGGGCCAGGACGGTGGAGCGGTCGCGGCCGCGGTCGAGTTCGGTGCGCATCCGGCGGGCGGCGAGGCCGTCGGCGTCCTGGACGGTGGGGGTGTAGGCGAAGCCGCGGCCCGCCCGGGTGCGGGCGAGGGTGCCCTTCTCGTGCAGCCTGGCGAGGATGGTGGCGACCGTGGTGCGGGCGAGGTCGGCGGTGATGGCCTGCTGCACCTGCTGCGGGGTGAGCGGGCGGTCGGCGGCCCAGAGGGCGGCCAGCACCTGGGCCTCCAGTTCGCCCGCGGGCCGCCGGGCGGGCGGGCCCGGTACGGCGCCCGCCGCGTCGTCCGGCACGGAGCCCGCCGGGCCTTGCGTCGTGTCGTCCGTCGTGCCGTCCGTCATGTCGCGCGGACCTCCGGGATTCGTCTACAGTCCTGTCGACGTCTACAGCACTGTAGACGCTGGGGAGTGCCCCGTGCGGACGCCCCCCAACGTAACGGGAGGTCCGCCAGCCTTGCCCCTGACCCCGCTCCCCGGAGCCGCGAGTGAACCGTTCACCTCGCCCGTTCTGGTACATGTTGTCCCTGTGATCCCGAATGTTCATTCCCCTGCCCACCTGCTCGCCTACGACGGCAGCGGCATCGACGGCGGCCTCTACACCCGGGTCACCGGGTGGGCCGCCTCGGCTCCGCACTGGTTCGACCAGCTCGTCAAGGAGTGGTCCGCGCTCGGCCTCGCGGTGTTCGCGCTGCTGATGGTGTGGGCCTGGTGGCGGGCCCGGGCCGCCGACTCGGCGGTGATGGCCCGGGTGCTGGCCGCGCCGCTGGTCGTGGTGGCCGCCTACCTGGTCAACTCGGTGCTGAAGTCGCTGGTCGAGGAAGTCCGGCCGTGCCAGCAGATCCCCGCCACGGTGCCGCTGGAGGCCTGCCCGCCGCCCGGCGACTGGTCGTTCCCGAGCAACCACACGGTGGCCGCGTTCGCCGCCGCCACCGCGCTCTGGTACGCCGACCGCCGGCTCGGTTGGATCGGACTGCTCGCCGCCGTGCTGATGGGCGCCTCCCGGGTCTGGGTCGGCGCGCACTACCCGCACGACGTGCTGGTCGCCGCGCTGGTCGGCGTCCTGGTCGCGGCCCCGCTGGCACTGCTGGCCGGACGGGCCGCGCCGCTGGTCGACCGGCTGCGCGGCGGGCCGCTCGCCCCCGTCCTGGGGGCCGGAACGGCCTGACCGGGCGGGGCGCGCCGGCCTCTTGTGCCGCCGCGCCGCGCGGCGGGAGCATGTGAGCCGGGCGGGGGTGAACTCCCCCGCCCGGCTCGCTTTTTCCTGCAGCTCCGCGGAGGGACGCGCCATGCCGTACCGACTCGACGTCATCCAGGGGAACTGGCCCGCGGACGAGCTCGGGAAGGGGGTGGAGGGCCTGCTCGCGGACAGCGCGGTGCTCAGCCTCGCCACCGCCGGGCCCGAGCGCGGACCGCACGCCAACCTGGCCTTCTACGCGTTCGACGCCGACCTGGTGCTGTACTTCGTCAGCGAGCGCTCCGCCCGGCACAGCCTGAACCTGGCCGAGGAGGCCAGGGCCGCCGCCACCGTCCACCTGCCGCCGCCCGCGTACGGCGAGCAGTTGCGCGGCATCCAGCTCACCGGCAGCGCGGGCGAGGCCTGGGGGCGGCAGGCCGAGGCGGCGCTGGCGGCCTACCGCGGCCGCTACCCGTCGTTCGCCGCCGACCCCGAGGTGGCCGCCCAGTTCCTGGAGGGGCGGGGCGCGGCCGCGCTGTACCGCTTCCAGGTGGAGGAGCTGACCGCGGTGGACGAGCCGCGGTTCGGGCGGCGCGAGTACCTGCACGCGCGCGTCCTGCGCTGAGGGCGCCCGACGGCGCCGGGGCGGCCAGGTTGTATGGACAACTCTTGCGGGCGGTTCACCTCCGCGACGGGAGCCCGACGACCGGCGGCCACCTCGGCGCCCCAGCCTGTCCGCATGAGAGTCATCGTCGTAGGAGCGGGCGTGCTGGGCACCATGCACGCCTGGCAGGCCGTCGAACGCGGCCACGAGGTCGTCCACCTGGAGCGCGAGAGCGAGGCCCGCGGCGCCTCCGTCCGCAACTTCGGCCTGGTCTGGGTCAGCGGACGGGCCGCCGGGCCGGAGCTGGACGTCGCCCTGCGCGCCCGCGAACTGTGGGAGGGCATCGGCGCCCGCGTCCCCGGCCTGGGGTTCCGGCCCAACGGCTCGCTCACGCTGGTCCGCACCGCCGCCGAACTCGCCGTCGCCGAAGCCGCCCTGAAGCTCCCCGACGCCGCGGCCCGCGGCTACCGGCTGCTCGACGCCGACGAGGTCCGCGCCCTCAACCCCGCCCTGCGCGGCACCTACCTGGCCGGACTGCACTGCGCCCGCGACGCCGCCGTCGAACCCCGCACCGCCCAGCCCGCGCTGCGCGCCGCGCTGGAGGCCACCGGCCGCTACGCCTTCCTGCCCGGGCGGGAGGTCCGCGACCTGGTCGGCGGGCGCGCCGTCCGCGACGACCACGGGCAGCTGCACGAGGGCGACCTCGTCCTGCTGTGCACCGGCGCCTGGCTCGGCGGGCTCGTCCGCGAACTCGCCCCCGACCTGCCGGTGCGCCGCGTCCGCCTCCAGATGATGCAGACCGACCCGCTCGACGAGCCGCTCACCACCTCCGTCGCCGACGGCGACTCCTTCCGCTACTACCCCGCCTTCGCCGGCCCCGAACTGGACGCCCTGCGGGCCGGACAGCCGCAGCCGCCGGTCGCCGAGCAGCACCGGATGCAACTGCTCATGGTGCAGCGGCGGGACGGCTCGCTCACCGTCGGCGACACCCACGAGTACGACCAGCCCTTCGGCTTCGACGTGGTCGAGGACCCGTACGACCACCTCGCCGAGGTCGCCGCGGGCCTGCTCGGCCGCCCGCTGCCCCGCGTCCGCCGCCGCTGGGCCGGGGTCTACGCCCAGTGCACCGACCCGGCGCTGGTCGTGCACCGGCAGCAACTCGCCGACGGCGCCTGGCTGGTGACCGGACCGGGCGGGCGCGGGATGACCTGCTCGCCCGCGATCGCCGCGGACACGGCGGACGCTGCGGGGCTGTGAGCCGGGCCCCGGACGGGGCCCGCGACGAGACCCGCCACAACGATGAGGATGGACATGACCACGTACGACGTGACCCCGGACGTGACCCTGGTGGTGCTCGACATGGCGGGCACCACCGTCGTCGACGACGGACTGGTGGAGCTGGCCTTCGCCGCGGCCGCCCGATCGCAGGGGGTGGAGACCGGCAGCCCCGAGCACGCCGGGATGCTGGCCCACGTCCGGGCCACCATGGGGGAGTCGAAGATCTCGGTCTTCCGGCACCTGTTCGGGGACGAGGAGCGCGCCCAGCAGGCCAACGCGGCCTTCGAGGCGGCCTACGAGGAGCAGGTCGACCAGGGGCGCTGCGCGGCGCTGCCCGGGGCGGCCGAGGCGATCGCCGAACTGCGCGGGCAGGGGCGGAAGGTGGTGCTGACCACCGGGTTCGCGCGCAGCACCCAGGACCGGATCCTGGACGCGCTCGGCTGGCAGCAGGTCGCCGACCTGACGCTCTGCCCCGCCGACGCGGGCCGCGGCCGCCCCTACCCCGACCTGGCGCTCACCGCGCTGCTGCGCACCGGCACCGACTCGGTGCGGCAGGTCGCGGTGGCCGGGGACACCGGCTACGACATGCTCACCGGCGTCCGGGCCGGGGCCTCGGTGGTGGCCGGGGTGCTGACCGGTGCGCACGACGAGGCCCGGCTGCGGGCGGACGGCGCCACCCACGTGCTGGCCTCGGTCGCCGAACTGCCCGGCCTGCTGGCCGCCCGCTGACGGACGCCGTCCGCGGCCCCGGCGACGCCCCGGGGCCGCCCGGTGCTGGTCCGTGCGGGTCCTGCGTGCTTATCTGATGGCATGTTGCGGTCACTGCGTTCGCTCGGAGTGCTCACCCTCGGCCTGACGCTGCTCACCGGCTGCGGCTCCTCCGGCAACGGCGGCAGCTCCCCGTCCGGCACCGCCGGGACGACCAGCAGCGGCGCCGGGCCCAGCAGTTCCTCCCCCTCCCCGACGCCGACGCCGACGCCGACGCCGTCGCCGTCCCCCTCGCCCTCGCCGACCCCCAGCCCCACGCCCAGCCGGACACCCGCGCCGACCGACGACGCCCAGCTCGTCGGACAGCGGATCGTCTACTCGTACCCCGGCACCACCGTCCCCGACGCGCTGCTCCAGCGGGTGCGGGAGGGGCGCGTCGCCGGGGTGATCTTCTTCGCCGAGAACGTCGGCACCGACGCGAGCGCGCTGCGCACCGCCGTCGCCCGGCTGCGCGAGGCCGAGCAGCAGAGCCCCAGCCCGCGCCCGCTGCTGCTGATGACCGACCAGGAGGGCGGACTCGTCCGGCGGGTGCCCGGCGGCCCGCAGCAGTCCGCCAAGGACGTCGGCCGCTCCGCCGACCCGGTCGCCGCCGCCACCCGCACCGGCGGCGAGGCCGCCGCCGCGCTCCGGCAGTACGGCCTGAACCTCAACCTCGCGCCCGTGCTGGACGTCTACCGCACCCCCGGCGACTTCGCCGACTCCGCGCAGCGCTCCTACAGCACCGACCCCGCCGTCGTCGGCAGGCTCGGCTCCGCGTTCCTCAAGGCCCAGCAGGGCGCCGGGGTCGCCGCCACCGCCAAGCACTTCCCCGGCCTCGGCAGCGCGCCCGCGGGCGCCAACACCGACGAGCAGCCCGTCACCCTGAACACCTCCCTGGACCGGCTGCGCACCGTCGACGAACGCCCCTACCGGGACGCGATCGCCGCGGGCAGCAAGCTGGTGATGCTCTCCTGGGCGATCTACCCCGCGCTCGACCCCGGCACCCCCGCCGGGATGTCCGGCACGATCGTCCGCGACGAACTCCGCTCCCGCCTCGGCTACCGGGGCGTCACCATCACCGACGCGCTGGAGGCCAAGGCGCTCGACCCGGTCGGCGGCACCGCGCAGCGCGCCCTCGCCGTCGCCCACGCGGGCGTCGACCTGCTGCTCTGCTCCGGCCGCGACGTCGCCCAGGGCGACAGCGCCGCGGCGGCGCTCGGCGCGGCGCTGGCCTCCGGCGAACTCGACCGGGCGGACTTCACCGCCTCCGCGAACCGGGTCGACGCGCTGCGGACCTCGCTCAAGTAGCTTCCGCGGCAACGGAGTCGGGGCCATCAGACTCTGAGATCCCCGATCTCGTCACCCGCGATCAGCCCTGCGTCCCCCGCCACCTCCGACAACGGTCGCACCGGGCACGAGGAGCAGCTTGCCGGTGGTGCGCCGAGCCTCCAGGTCGCTGTGGGCCCGGGCCGCCTCGGACAGGGCGTAGCGGCCCGTCACGGTGACCTCGAGCGCCTTGGAGCGCACCCACTCGAACACGTCGGCGGCCCGTCGGAGCAGTTCGGACCGATCGGCGATGAAGTCCCCGAGGCTGGGCCGGATCAGGGTCAGCGAACCGCCCTGGGCGAGCCGCATCGGATCGAACGGCGGCACGGCGCCACTCGCCGCACCGAAGAGCACGAGACGGCCGCGGGGCCGCAGGCTGGCGAGGCTCGCGTCGAAGGTGTGCGCGCCGACGCCGTCGAAGACGGCCGGCAGCCCCTGACCGCCGTTGAGCCGCCTCACCTCGGCCGCGAGATCGTCGACCGCGGAGGACAGGACCACCTCGGCGGCACCGGCACGCTTCGCCAGCTCGGCCTTGGTCGTGGTCGACGTCGTGCCGATCACCCTGCCGCCGAGACGGGTGACGAGCTGGGTCAGCAGCAGCCCCATGCCACCGGCGGCCGCGTGCACGAGCACCGTGTCGCCCTCCTGGACCGGGTAGGCGTCCTTGACGAGGTAGTGCGCGGTCATGCCCTGGAGGAGCACGGCGGCGGCCGTCTCGAAGCCGATGTCGTCGGGCAGCGGCACCAGCCGGGAGGAGTCCACGACGGCCCGCTCGGCATACGTGCCGGGAACCTCCACCCAGCCGACCCGGTCCCCCACCGCGACGTCGGTGACGCCGGGGCCGACTTCGACGACCGTCCCGGCGCCCTCGGAGCCCGGGGTGAAGGGCAGCGGGAGGCGGTACCGACCCTCGCGGTAGTAGACGTCGAGGAAGTTGACCCCGGAGGCGGCGACCTCCACGACCGCCTCGCCCGGACCCGGCCGCGGCTGGTCCACCTCGGCCTCCCGCAGCACCTCGGGACCGCCCACCCCGTACACCTGAATCGCTCGCATGACCCCTCCGATATCGGCTCATCCGCCCCAACCCCATTGACGGAGATCCGATTCCCGGCGGGCGGGCAGGCAGGCGGGCAGACCGGCCCGACGGGGCAGTACCCCTAGCGTTCCCGCAGTTCGGCGAGCACCCGGTCGGCCTCCAGGCGGGTGCGGCCCTCCGGGCGCCGCCGCACTGCCGCGTCCTCCGGGTGGTCGGGCCAGTCGGGGGCGGTGCCGGTGGCCTCGCGGTACAGGGCGGCCAGGCGTCGGCGGGCGAGCGGGGTGGACGGCGGGGTGCGGGCCGGGTCGGGCCAGCACAGCAGGGACAGTCGCCGCACCGGGTCGGGGAAGCGGCGTTCGAAGGCCCAGAGGTCCCAGAGGGTCAGCGACTCGTCCAGGTAGTTCCAGCGCCCGGCCTGCTCCGGGTGCTGGATCCGCTGGTACGCATCGGCGAAGCGGTGCCGGACCGTCAGGTCGGTCGGGTGGCTCGACAGCAGGACGCGCAGCCGCAGCCGGGCCTGCCGGTGCCGGCCCTCCCGCAGCTCCGTCTCGACCTTCGCCAGGGTGGACTCCACGCTCATGCCCCGGATCGTCGCCGTTCCGGGCCCGGGCGTCAAAGCAGAACGCGTGCCGCCGCCGTGAGCAGGAGCAGCGCTCCGAGGAGCGCCAGGGTGAGACGCAACGCGGCGCGGTGCGGCGGGAGTTCGGGCCTTCGGCCGGTCGGGCCGTAGAGCAGCCGGACGGGGCGGGCGGCGCGCGGGCGTGCGGGGCGGGCGGAGCGCGGGCGTACGGGGGCCGGGGTCGCGGCGTCCTTCCGGTGGTCGGGCCAGTCGGGGGCGGTGCCGGTGGCCTCGCGGTACAGGGCGGCCAGGCGTCGGCGGGCGAGCGGGGTGGACGGCGGGGTGCGGGCCGGGTCGGGCCAGCGCAGGACGCGCAGGCGGCGGGCCGGATCGGGGAAGCGGCGTTCGAAGGCGGCGAGTTCGGCCGGGCTCAGCGCCTCGTCCAGGTAGTTCCAGCGGCCGGACTCGTCCCGCTGCCCGGTCGGGCGGTACGCGTCGGCGAGGTGGCGGCGGACCGTCAGGTCGGTCGGGCGGCCGGAGAGCAGGCCGTGCAGCCGCCGTCGGGCCTGCGGGTGGTGGCCCGCCCGCAGCTCGGCCGCGGCCCTGGCCAGGGTGGATTCGACGCTCATGGCCCGGGATCGTCGCCGCCCGCCGGGGGCCGGGTCAAGCCGGTTCCGGCGGGCCTGCGATCGGGCGGGCGGGGCGGTGGGTCGGTGGGTCGGTTCAGCGGGTCGGTTCAGCGGGTCGGTTCACTGGGCCGGGGCGGCGTCGGCCTCGTCGAGGCGGGCGGCGGCCAGGCGGGCGGTGAGGAAGCGGGCGGCGCGCTCCAGGGCGGCGTCGGCCTCGTCGAGGCGGCCGAACTGGTGCTGGAAGACGTGCGGGAGGCCGGACTCCACTTCGAGGGTGACCGCGACGTCCTGCTCGGCCGCGCGGGCGGCCAGCCGGACCGCGTCGTCGAGCAGCAGCTCGTTCGCCCCGACCTGGAGGAGCAGCGGGGGCAGCCCGGTGAGGTCGGCGAACAGCGGGCTGGCCAGCGGGTTCGTCCGGTCGCGCGCACCGAGGTAGTGGTCGGCGTAGGCGCGGATGTCGTCCTCGGTGAAGATCGGGTCGGCCTCCTTCCGGGAGCGGTAGCTGGCCCCGCTGAGGGTGAGGTCGGTCCAGGGGGAGAAGAGGACCGCGGCGGCGGGCAGCGGCAGCCCGGCGTCGCGGGCGGCGAGCAGGGTGGCGAGGACCAGCCCGCCGCCGGCGGAGTCACCGGCCAGCACGAGGCTCCGCGGGTCGGTGCCCGACTCCAGCAGTTCGCGGTAGGCCGCGAGCCCGTCGTCGACGGCGGCGGGGAAGGGGTGCTCGGGGGCCAGCCGGTAGTCCGGCGAGATGGCGCGCAGCCCGGCGCGGCGGGCCAGTTCGCCGATCAGCCCCGCGTGGGTGTCCGGCGAGCCCACCAGGTAGCCGCCGCCGTGCAGGTAGAGCAGCCGGCCGTGGTCGTCGGCCGCGTCGGCCGGCTCCAGCTCCAGGGCCGGACGACCGCCCAGGACGGTCCGGCGGACGGCCACCCCCTCCGCGGCGGGGCGGCCGACGCCGAGGGCGAAGCCGGTGCGCTGCTCCTCGGGGGTGGGCGGGGTCTCGGGGCGGGGGGCGGAGCGGAGCAGGGCGTCCAGGGCTTCGCGCTGCTGACGGGACACGGGGGCCTCCAAGGGGTCGGTGTGCGAGGATGGATTCCCAGGAATCCATCTGCTGGGTTGAACCATATTCTGAGGAAGATGATTCCTGAGAATCTATTGGAGGAAATGTGAGCCACGTCACTTCGACCTTCGTCGACCTGGTCCGCGTCGAGACCCGGCTCTACAACGCGGTGAACGCCCGGCTGCGCGCCCAACGAGGCCTGGGGCTGGGGCAGTTCGAGTTCCTGGAGATCATCGACCGGGTGCCCGGGTGCCGCGTCCTCGACCTCGTCGCCGAGGTCGCGATCACCGTGGGCGCCGTCAGCAAGGCGGTCGACCGGCTGGTGGAGGCGGGCTGGTGCGAGCGGGTCGCGCACCCCGAGGACCGCCGCTCCTCCATCCTCCGGCTCACCCCCGAGGGCGAGGCCCAACTGGCCGCGGCCCGCCCCGTGGTGGAGGCCGAGACCGCCGCGCTGACCGCCTCGGTGCCGCCCGAGGAACTGGCCCGCCTCGCGACGACCCTGGCCGCCCTCCGGGCCGAGCTGGAGGCGCAGCAGGTGGGGTGAGTGCGGGGCGGGGCCGGTGGTCGGTGGGTGGTGTCAGTGCGCGGGGCGGAGGTTGAGCAGCACCACGCCGACGATCACCAGGGCGATCCCGCACCACTGCGGGCGGCCCAGCGACTCGCCGAAGAAGCAGGCGCCGATCACCGCGACGGCCGCCGTCCCCGCGCCCGACCAGACCGCGTACGCGACCGAGACCGGGATGTGCTTCAGGGCCCGGCCCAGCAGCGCGAAGGACAGCACGTAGCCGACCGCGACCGCCAGGCTCGGCCACAGCCGGGAGAAGCCGTCGGTGAGCTTGAGCAGGCTGGTCGCGCAGACCTCGCTGGCGATCGCCAGGGCGAGCAGGACGTACGGCATCAGGGCGCGGCGGGGGCGGCGGGCGCGGTGAGGGCGGCGAGGAGGGGGAGGTCCGCCCGTTCCAGGCTGTCCAGCACGGTGGTGCCCGCGGCGGCCGGGATCGGGACGGCGGACGGCACCGCCAGCACCGGGCAGCCCGCGGCGCGGGCCGAGGCCACGCCGGTCGGGGTGTCCTCGACGGCCACGCACACCGCCGGGGCCAGGCCCAGGCGGGCGGCGGCGGCCAGGTACGGGTCCGGGGCGGGCTTGGTGCGGGGGGTGTCCTCGGCGGCGAGGGTGGTGGTGAACCGGTGCGGGCCCAGGGCGGCCAGGACGAGGTCCACCACCCGGCGCGGGGAGGCCGAGACCAGGGCGGTCGGGACGTCCGCGGCGCGCAGCGCGGCGAGCAGGGCGAGGGCGCCGGGGCGCGGGACGATCTCGGCCTCGACCTTGGCGGCGAAGGACTCGTTCAGGCGCTCCACCAGGTCGGCCTCGGGGCGGGCGGTGCGACTGCTGCGGTGCAGGTGGGCGGCGGTGTGCTCGACGGCCCGGCCCAGGACGTCGGGGAGGTCCTCGTCGGTGAGGGTCAGGTCGAGCTCGGCGGCGAGTTCGGCCGCGGCCTGCCACCACAGGTGCTCGGTGTCGACCAGGGTGCCGTCCATGTCGAAGAGGACGGCGGCGGGGCGGGGTGCAGGCATGGCGGTACCTTACGGGGTTTTTCGGGCGTTCCGGGTGGGTGGACGGCGGGTGCGACTGGTCGGCGGTGGGCGGGTTCCGGGGCGGCTCCTTCCGCTGCGCGCAGTTCCCCGCGCCCCTGGCGGGGCGGGGAGTTGGGGGAGGGGGAGCCCCTGGCGGGGCGAGGGACGGGAGGGGAAGGGGAAGCCCCTGACGGGGCGAGGGATGGGGAGGGGAGAGGGAGCCCCTGGCGGGGTGGGGGTTGGGGAGGGGGAGGGGAAGTCCCTGGCGGGGCGGGAGGGGTCAGGGGTGGGGGGTGGGGGCCCGGTCGACGAGGACGGGGCGGTCGGGGAGGGTGAGGGTGGCGGGGGAGCCGAGGGGGAGGGTGGTGGCGGTTTCGGTGGGGAGGTCGGACTTGACCTCGGTGCCGTCGGGGAGGCGGACGGTGAGGCGGGTGACGGCGCCGAGGAAGGCGGCGGCGACGACCAGGGCGGGGCCCTCCGCGGCGGGGGTGAGCCGGACGTGCTCGGGGCGGACCAGGACGTGCAGCGGGCCGTCGGCGGGGAGGGCGCCGTCCACGGGGTGGCGGCGGCCGAGGACCTCGACGTGGCCGTCGGCGGTGCGGGTGCACGGGAGGCGGCTCATGGTGCCGACGAACTCGGCGACGAACGCGGTGGCCGGGCTCGAGTACAACTCCGAAGGCGTGGCGCACTGTTCGAGGCGTCCGGCACGCAGGACGGCGACCCGGTCGGCCATCGAGAGGGCCTCCTCCTGGTCGTGGGTGACGAACAGGGTGGTGATGCCGAGTTCCTGCTGCAGGCGGCGGATCTCCTCGCGCAGCGCGAGCCGGACCTTCGCGTCGAGGGCGGACAGCGGTTCGTCCAGCAGCAGGACGCGCGGCTGCAGGGCGAGCGCGCGGGCCAGCGCGATGCGCTGCTGCTGGCCGCCGGACATCTGGTGCGGGTAGTGCGCGGCGCGCTGCGGCAGGCCGACGAGTTCCAGCAACTCCTGGGCACGGCGCAGCCGTTCGGCCTTGCCGACGCCGCGCATCCGCAGGCCGAAGGCGACGTTGTCGGCTGCGGTCAGGTGCGGGAAGAGGCTGTAGGACTGGAAGACCATGCCGGCGTCGCGGCGGTGCGCGGGGACGCGGGTGATGTCCTCGCCGTCGACCAGGACCTCGCCGGAGTCGTGGGTCTCGAACCCGGCGAGGATCCGCAGCGCGGTGGTCTTGCCGCAGCCGGACGGGCCGAGCAGGGCGAGCAGTTCGCCGGGCCGGACGGTCAGGTCGAGGCCGTCCAGGGCGGTGGTGGCGCCGAACTGCCGCCGCAGCGAACGGAATTCGACGGTGGCGCTGCCCGCGGCGGCGTCCTGGGCGAGGGGGAGGGTGGCGGTGCTCATGGGTGGCGGTCTCCGGGGGCGTCTCAGGAGGTGGCGGTGGTCCGGTGGCGGCGCTCGCGGCCGGCGGCGGCCAGCAGGAGCAGCAGCACCCAGGTGATCAGCAGGCTGAGCACGGACACCGCGACGGACATCTGGCCCCGGCTGTTGCCGACCGAGTAGATCCAGACGGCGAAGGGCTGGTAGCCGAGGATCGAGGCGGTGGTGAACTCGCCCAGCACCAGGGCCAGGGTCAGGAAGGCGGCGTTCAGCAGCGCGCCGCGCAGGTTCGGCACGATCACCGAGAGCACGGCCCGCGGCCAGGAGGCGCCGCAGTTGCGGGCGGCCTCGACCAGGGTGCGCACGTCCACGGCGCGCAGCCCGGAGTCCAGGGCGCGGTAGGCCAGCGGCAGGGCCATCAGGACGTACGCGATGACCAGGACGAGCGGGAACTCCGGCTGCTGGACGAACACGAAGGTCTGGAAGAACGGCGTGTCCATCAGGTGGTCCGGGCCCCAGCGCAGCACGCCGATCAGGCCGGCGGTCAGCGCGACCGGCGGCACCACCAGCGGCAGGGTGCAGACCACTTCGAGCACCGGGCGGAGCTTCGGCGCGCCGAGCCGGACCGCGATCATCGCGGGCACCAGCAGGAGCAGCAGCACCACGACGGTGACGGCGGCCAGCTCCAGGGTCAGCACCAGGCTGTCGGTGAAGCCGGGGGCGGAGAGCAGCCCGGTGTAGGCGTCGAAGGAGACGCCCCGGGCGTCGTCGATCGAGAACCAGACCGAGGCGGCCATCGGGACGAGGAAGTACAGGCCCGCCAGCAGCAGGACCGCGCCGCGCCAGAGCCGCAGGCGGGAGATCAGCTGAGCCATCGGGCACTCCGGCGCTGGAGGGGCAGGTAGACGGCCATCACCAGGGCGGCGACGACGATCATGTCGAGGCTGAGCGCCAGCGCCAGGTTGCCCTGGCCGACCAGCACGTTGCCGGAGAGCGCGTCGGCGATCTGGCGGCTGATCAGCGGCACGGTCGCGCCGACCATCGCGGCGGCGGTGGCGTACGCGGCGAACGCCGAGCCGAACAGCAGCACGAAGCCGCCGAGCAGCGAGGGGAACAGGACCGGCAGCGCGACGTACCGCCAGTACTGCAGGGTGGTGGCCCGGTTGTTGCGGGCGGCCTCGCGCCACTGCAGGCGCAGGCCCTCCAGGGCGGGGGTGATGGTGAGGACCATCAGCGGTACCAGGAAGTACAGGTAGGTGACGGTCAGGCCGGTGAAGCTGTACAGCGACCAGCCGTGGTCGGTCAGGTGGAACAGCTTGGTCAGCTCGCCCGCGTTGCCGAGGGTGGCGACGAAGGCGAACGCCAGCGGCAGGCCGCCGAAGTTGGCGAGCACGCCGGAGGCGGTCAGCACCGCCTCGCGCAGCAGCCGGAACCGGGAGGTCAGCACCGCCTGGGCGATCGGGACGCCGAGCACGGTGCCGATCAGCGCGGTCAGTGCGGACAGCTTCAGGCTGGAGAGCAGCGCCGTCCAGTACGCGCCCTGCATCGAGGCGGTCAGGTTGGCGGTGGTGAACGAGCCGGCGCCGGTCTCCGCGTCGCTGGAGACGGTGAACGCGCCGGTCAGGATGGCGACGGCGGGCAGGCCGAAGCCGACCAGGAAGAAGGCCAGCAGCGGCACGGTGGCCAGCCAGGCTCCGCCGCGCGGGCGGCGTCCGGCGCGGGGCGGAGTGGTGGGGGAGGCGGTGGCGGTGCCGGGGGCGCCCGGGCCGCCGCTGGGGTCAGCGGCGGCCGGGGCCGGCACCGGGGTGGGGGCCGTGGTCATGTCGGTGATCAGCCCGCGATGGCCTTGGCCCAGTTGTCGGTCAGCACCTTCTTGGCCGCGTCGACCTGCTCCGAGCTCGGGAAGGTGGTGAACGGCTTCTCGACGGCGGGCAGCTTGGCCGCGGCGGTGGCGTCCAGGGTGCCGTCCGCCTTCATCGCGTCGAACAGCGCCGGGGTGGCGTAGCCGCCCAGGAAGCCGTTCTGGCCCTCGGCCGAGTACAGGTACTCCATCCACAGGCGGGCGGCCGCCGGGTGCGGGGCGTCCTTGTTGATGGCCTGGTTGTAGTACTGGGCGTAGGAGCCGTCGGTCGGGACGGCGACCTGCCAGTCGATGCCCTTGCCCTTGAACTCGTCGGTGTAGCCCGCGTTCAGGTACGACCAGTCGATCGAGATCGGGGTCTCGCCCTTCTCGATGGTCGCCGGGGTGGACTCGACCGGGTTGAAGTTGCCGGACTGCTTCAGCTTGGCGAAGAAGTCGATGCCGGGCTGGATGTTGTCCAGCGAGCCGCCGTTGGCCAGCGCGGCCGCGTACACGCCGCCGAACGCCGAACCGGACTTGGTCGGGTTGCCGTTCAGCGCGACCTGGCCCTTGTACTCGGGCTTGAGCAGGTCGGCGAAGGTCTTCGGGCAGACCGCGACCTTCTTGGCGTCGCAGCCGATCGAGACGTAGCCGCCGTAGTCGTTGACCCGCAGGCCGGCCGGGTCCTTCATGGTGGCCGGGACCTTGTCGAAGGAGGCCACCTTGTACGGGGCGAGCAGGCCCTCCTTGGCGGCGGACAGCGCGAACGCCGAGCCCAGGTCGACGGTGTCGGGGGCGCGGTCCTGGCCCTTGCGGGACTTGATCGCGTTGATCTCGTCCTGGCTGGAGCCGTCCGGGTTCTCGTCCTCGATCTCGATGCCGTACTTCGCCTTGAAGTCGTCCATCAGCTTGCCGTAGTTCGCCCAGTCGCGCGGCAGGGTGATGACGTGCAGCTTGCCCTCCTTCTTCGCGGCGGCCACCAGGCCGTCCAGGCCGCCGAAGTCGGCCAGCGAGGTCGCGGTCCGCGCGTCCACCGTGCCGCCGCCGGCCTTGGCGGCCTCACCGGACCTGGCGGACGAGCCGGCGGAGCCGCAGGCGGAGAGGGAGAGCGCGGCAGCGGTCAGCACGGCCGCGAGGGCGGCGGCGCGGTGGCGGTGCACGGTCACGGGAGGGTCTCCTGGAGGAAGGGGAGCTGCAGAGGTCACGAGGAAGGTCGTGCGAGGGTGTTCGGTGCGCGGCGAGGCCGGTTGTCCGGCCAAGTTGGCCAGCCAACTTCCGTCGCCGGAAGCAAGTACGCCCGAGGCCGGTGACGGGAAGGTGAACGGACGGCCCAGGACGGGGGTCGGCTGCGGGAACGGTCGCGCCCGGGACGGGGAGCCCTCCGGGCAGCGGCTACAGTCAGTGGTGTACGCGCGGTCACGCGCAGGACACGGCCCAATCTCCTTACCAGGCAAGGGAACTCGACGCACGTGGCACTCGACCAGGACCGCGCCGCCGGCTCGCTCTACCGCAAGGTGGCCGCCGACCTGCGCGAGGCGATCACCTCCGGCTCGTTCGGCGAGGCCGGACGCCTGCCGGCCGAGGGCGCCCTCGCCGAGCAGTACGGCGTCTCCCGCGGCACCGTCCGGCAGGCCCTCGCCTTGCTGCGCGCCGACGGGCTGGTCACCTCCCGCCGCGGCACCCGCCGGGTCGTGCTCGGCAGCGCCCGCGTCCAGTCCTTCTCCGAGCTGCTCTCCTTCACCCACTGGGCCCGCTCGATGGGCGAGGAGCCCGGCGGTCGGCTCGAATCGCTGGTCCGCCGCCCCGCCGACGCCGCCGAACGCGAACAACTGCGCCTCGAACCCGGCACCGAGGTCTACGTCACGCTGCGGCTGCGCACCCTCTCCGGCACCCCCGTGATGGTCGAGCGCACCGTCTACCCGCCCCGGGTCGGCGAGCTGGTCGCCCAGCTGCCGCCCGACGTGGTCTCGCACACCGAACCCCTGCGCGAGCACGGCATCCTGTTCACCGACGCCGACCACACCATCGACGTGGTCACCGCCAACGCCGACGACGCCCGCCTGCTCTCCTGCCGCCGCGGCAGCCCCCTGCTGCGCGAGAAGCGCCGCACCACCGACCCCACCGGCACCCCCGTCGAGTGGTCCCAGGACCGGTACCTGCCCGGCACCGTCGCCTTCTCCATCCACAACTCGCTGGCCTCGTCCGCCCTTTCGCGGCACGCCCGGGACGAGGACTGAAAACCGGGTGCCGTCGGGCCCGGCCGCGGTGAGAATCGCCGGATGAGCGACATCACGCGCATCGACCCGCCGGAACTCCACCCCACCGCCGGGTACGCGCACATCACGGTGGTGGAGGCCGGGCGCACCGCGCACCTGGCCGGGCAGTGCCCGCTGGACGCCGACGAGGAGCTGGTCGGCGCGGGAGACCTGGACGCCCAGATCGACCAGGTGGTGGCCAACGCGATGACGGCGCTGGCCGCGATCGGC
Source organism: Kitasatospora sp. NPDC001540 (assembly GCF_042894345.1). Classification (NCBI taxonomy): domain Bacteria; kingdom Bacillati; phylum Actinomycetota; class Actinomycetes; order Kitasatosporales; family Streptomycetaceae; genus Kitasatospora; species Kitasatospora sp. NPDC001540. The sequence goes on along the minus strand of NZ_JBIAVO010000005.1, from coordinate 150,403 downwards.
GTCGGGCCGGAGCGGGTGGTGCGGTCGGTGGTCCACGTGGTCAGCGACCGCAGCGAGGTACTCGGCGGGGCCTGGCGCCGCCTGACCGCCTCCCCGCTCGGCCCCGCCTTCGGCACCGCCTCCACCCTGCTCGGGGTCGCCGCGCTCGGCTACTCCGGGCAGCTGGTCGAGGTGGACCTGACGGCGGCGCTGCCCTGAGGCACCACCCCGCCGGACTTCCGCCGGGGCCGCCCCGGGCGGCCGGACGGCGCTCTGGCAGGCTGGTCGGATGGACCATCTCGTCGGCACCCAGGCGCCCGAGCGGCGCACGACCGACCCGGCGGAGGCGCTCGGGCACCTGGAACGCGCGGTGCCCGGCCTGGCCGCGCTGCGGTTCCCGGAGCCCCGCGCCATCGACTGGCAGCGCGTGGAAGCCGGGCTGGGCACGGCCCTGCCGGCCGACTACCGGCTCCTGTGCGAGCGCTACCCGCCCTTCGTGCTCGGCGACTTCCTCGGCGTCGGCGGCCTGTCCCCCGGCAACGAAGACGCCTGGGTGCAGGGGCGGTACGAGCTGCTGGAGACCGTCGAGGAGTGGTGCGCGGAGGCCGACCTGGAGGTGCCGCTGCACGCCTACCCCGTCCCGGGCGGCCTGCTGCCCTGGGCCGTGTCGAGCCAGGGCGACTTCCTGCTGTGGACCACCGACCCGGCGGAGCCCCGGGAGTGGACGGTCACCGTCGCCTCCCGGAGCTCCGCGTGGTGGCACTACACCGGCGGGGCCGTCCAGTTCCTGGCCGACCTGGTCGGCGGTGCGGTGGAACCGTGGGCGCTGCCCCGGGTCCGGCCCGTGGTCGAGGAGTGGTGAGCCCCTGCGGGCGGCCGTCGCTCAGCGCATCAACTCCCGCAGCAGCGGCCTGAATTCGGCGAAGGTCGGGGTGGCTGCGGCCGGGTCCTTGGCGGCCTCGTCCCAGCGGCGGACGGCCACCGCGTCGGCGCCGAAGGGGTGGGCGGCGAAGGCGGCGGCCTCGTCCGGGGGCATCGGGCCGCCCTGCAGGGCGAGGGTGTGGACGGAGGCGGGGGAGAGCAGGTCGACGTAGCCGGGCTCGGCCGTGCACAGGTAGCGCTTGGCCGCGACGTGCAGGCGGACCGGTTCGGTGACGGCGGACGGGAAGTGCGGGGCCAGCCGGGCGGCCGCGCTCTCGCCGTGCCGGTTGTCGGTGCCCGCCATCAACTCCCGCCCGCTGCCCCGGAAGTGGCCGATGTCGTGCAGCAGGGCGGCGGCCACCAGGGCGGGCGGGGCGTCGGCGGCGCGGGCCAGGGCGGCCGCCTGCAGCATGTGCGCGGCCAGGGTGACGGCCTCGCCCAGGTACTCGGCGGAGCCCTCGCCCTCGAACAGGGCCTCCAGTTCGTCCAGCACGGCGGTGGTGCGGCGCAGCACCGCCAGGGTGGAGGAGAGCGCGTCCAGGTCGGCGTAGCAGCCCTGCAGGTGGCGGTGGCCGGTGCCCTCCCGGGTGGCGTCGCCGGGTTCGAAGGCGGTGCGGGCGTGCAGCAGGCGGGTGTTGTCGAGGAGCAGGCAGTCGCCGGGGCCGAGCCGGAACTCCAGCCGCAGCTCCGGGCGCAGGGTGATCGCGGCGAAACGGCGGTAGGCGGCGTAGAAGGCGTCCAGCTCGGCGGGGGCCAGGCCGTGCGGCGACCCGGCGGAGCGGTTGTTGAAGCGGACCTCGCGGATCGCGCCGCGCGGGTCGAGGCCGATCATCGGGCGCTCGGCGGAGAGTTCGGCGCCCCGGTCGCGGTAGCGGAACGGCACCGGCGTGCGGGCCAGCAGGGCGAACGCGGCCGGGTCCTGCTCGCGCAGCAGCGCGGCCGCCCGGAACCCGTCGACCAGCCCGGAGTCGCCGCCCGCGCTGTCGTTGCGCAGGCAGTGCAGCAGTTGCAGGGTGGGCACCGGGTCGCGGTACGGGTTGTCGGTGTGCGGGGCGATGGCGCGGCCGGTGAACGCCAGGTTCGCCGGGTCGGGCTCCACCCGGACGTCGAACAGCTCGCCGTAGTTGGTCTCCCGGACGTACCCGAAGCTCCGTGCCACCCGCAGCACCTGCCCCTCCTCGACCGGGACGCCGCGCAGCAGCGCGAACCCCGAGCGGCGGACGGCGGCCAGCACCGCGATCCGCTCCTCCGGGTCGGCCAGGTACGCCGTCCAGTCGGCCTCGGGCAGGCCGCGGGCGAAGTCGGCGGCCTCCCACAGCCGCTTGGCGTGCTCGGTGCGCTCGTCCGGCCCGGCGGGCGCGTCCCACCCGGTGGGGTAGTGCGAACGGTGGCCGTCGGACCAGCGCACCGTCAGCCCGGTGGCGTCCCGGGTCGCCCCGACGGCGGACAGGCCCTCCGGCAGGTCGCCGATCTGGAACAGCTTCTGCCCGCCGCGCGGGTCGCGGCACTCGGGGCACGGGCAGTTGTCGCGCAGCCAGTACGGGTGGGGCACGGGGGGCACGGGCATCGGGTCAGCCTCCAGTTGTCCAGCCAACTTCGCGGGGCTGCCCAGCCAAGACCGCCCGGACGTCCACCACCCGCCCGCCCGGTGAACGCCGGGCCACCGGCGGCCGAACCCTGTCCGCGCCCGGGGCTACCCTGCCCGCATGACGCTCGACCTGGCCCGTGACCTCCCCACCGCCCTCGCCGACCGCGCCGCCGCCTGGCGGCTGATCGCCGACGTCGCCGCCTTCTGGAACGCCCCGCTGCGCCCCGGCGACGGCTGCACCGACGCCGAACTCGACGCGGCCGAGGCCCGCCTCGGCCTGCGCCTGCCCGCCGCGCTGCGCGAGGCGCACCGGCTGCTCGGCAACCGCCCCGACCTCACCAGCAACCACGACACCCTGCTGCCGCCCGCCGAGCTGTACGTCGACCGGGACTGCCTGGTCCACCGGGTCGAGAACCAGGGCTGCGCCTACTGGGGGATCCCGCTCGCCGCCCTCGACCAGGACGACCCGCCGACCGTCGTCTGGCCGGACGCCGCGGACCCGGAGACCACCCCGTGGACGGCCCGCCTCTCCACCGCACTCCTCGCCGTCGTCCTCACCGAACCGCTGCTCGACCAGGACGCGTACACCGACGCCGGAGACGTCGACCCCGCCGACCTCACCGGCTGGACCGAGCTGCCCCGCCTCTACGAACCCGGCGTCGACGGCCGCCTCTTCGCCCGCCCGGACGCCCTGCTGCTCGTCCAGGACGGCTCCTGGGTGGCGATGCGGGCGGTCAGCGAAGAAACGCTCGACGAACTGTGCGAGCAGCTGCCGGTGTCCTGGCTCAACTACTGACTCCTCGTCAGATTGCCTGCTCCCAGGCCTCGGTGGCCGCCGCGACCGCGGCCGCGGCGGGGGCGCCGGTGGCCTGGGCGAGGAGTTCCAGGGTAGCGATGACGGTCTCCGGGTTGGCCGCCGGGCCGTAGTGGTTGAGCCGGAGCATGGTGGCGGCCAGCGCGCCGCCCGCCTGGACGGGCAACTGCGGGGCGCGGCGGCGCACTTCGGCGGCCAGGTCGGCCGCGTTGGTGCCCAGGGGGGTGCGCAGCGTGGTGGCGACCGGGGCGGCGTGCTCGGCGCGCAGCACGTACGGGGCGACGGTGCCCAGGGCGAGGGCGCCCGCGCGGGTGGCGGCGGCCGCGGCGCGGTGGCGGGCGATGACCGCGTCCAGCGTCTCGGCCTCGATCGCGGCCAGGCATTCCTCCAGTGCGAGCATCTCCAACTGGGCCGGGGCGTGCGGCAGTTGGGTGCGACCGGCGTCCGTCCAGCGCTCCTTCCAGTCCAGCAGGGAGAGGTAGGAGCGGCGCGGCGCGGCCGGGTTGGCGGCGATCCGCTGCCAGGCCCGTTCGCTCACCGACACCGCCGAGACGCCCGCCGGGCCGCCCATCGCCTTCTGCCCGCCGATCACGCACAGGTCGACGCCCCACTCGTCGGTCAGCAGCGGCTCGGCGGCCACCGAGGCCACCGCGTCCAGCATCAGCAGCGCCCCGTGCCGCCGCACCACCTCGGCGATCGCCGCGACCGGGTTGGTGTTGCCGGTCGCCGCCTCGGCGTGCACCAGCGAGACGAAGTCGATCTCCGGGTGCTCGTCCAGCGCCGCCGCGACCTGCTCGGCGCCCACCGCCGTGTCGTACGGCACCGTCAGGTCGACCACCTTCGCCCCGGCGGCGCGCAGCCAGCCGCCGAAGGTCTGCCCGTACGGGCCGGTGACCACGTTCAGCGCGGTCGAACCCGGGTGCGCCGCGCCCTTGATCGCCGCCTCCAGCGGCAGCAGCGCCTCGCCCTGGGTGACGATCACGTCGTTGCGGGTGCGCAGCAGCGCCGCCACCGCGTCCTCGATCGCGGCGAACCGGTCGGCGGTCATCGGGGGGAGGTCGAGCAGCATCCGGAAGGGCCTTTCGGGACGGCGGGCGCCGGAACGGACCGGCGGGCGGAGGGTCGCCGTCGAACAGTCTGCCGCAGAACGCCCGCGGGCCGGCGAACGGCGCCGAGTACAGTGCCAGGCATGACAGAGCGCGGGGTGCTGCACATCAAGGGCCGGGTGCTGGTCGGCCCCGAGGACGTCCGGGACGAACTCTGGGCCGTGGACGGGCGGGTGACCTTCGAACGCCCCGCCGCCGAACCGTCCGCCACCCTCACCGGCTGGGTCCTGCCCGGCCTGGTCGACGCCCACTGCCACGTCGGCCTGGACGCGCACGGCGCCGTCGACCGCGACACCAGCGAGAAGCAGGCGCGCACCGACCGGGACGCCGGGACCCTGCTGATCCGCGACGCCGGATCCGCCGCCGACACCCGCTGGATCGACGACCGCGACGACCTCCCGAAGATCATCCGGGCCGGTCGGCACATCGCCCGCACCCGTCGCTACATCCGCAACTACGCCCACGAGATCGAACCCGGCGACCTCGCCGCGTACGTCGCCGCCGAGGCCCGGCGCGGCGACGGCTGGGTCAAGCTCGTCGGCGACTGGATCGACCGCGAGGCGGGCGACCTCACCGCCTGCTGGCCCGGCGACGCCCTCGCCGAGGCGATCGCCGCCGCCCACGCCGAAGGCGCCCGGGTCACCGCGCACTGCTTCGCCACCGCCTCGCTGCCCGACCTGCTCGCCGCCGGGATCGACTGCGTCGAGCACGCCACCGGCCTCACCGAGGACCTCATCCCCGCCTTCGTCGAACGCGGCGTCGCGATCGTCCCCACCCTCGTCAACATCGCCACCTTCCCCCGGCTCGCCCTCGGCGGCGAGGCCAAGTTCCCCGCCTGGTCCGCCCACATGCGTCGCCTGCACGCCCGTCGCTACGACACCGTCGGCGCCGCGCACGACGCGGGCATCCCGATCTACGTCGGCACCGACGCGGGCGGCTCGCTCGCCCACGGCCTGGTCGCCGAGGAGGCGGCGGAACTCACCAAGGCCGGGCTCACCCCCCTCGAAGCCCTCGCCGCCACCACCTGGTCCGCCCGCGAGTGGCTCGGCCGCCCGGGCCTCACCGAGGGCGCCCCCGCCGACCTCGTCCTCTACGAGGCCGACCCGCGCACCGACCTGCGGGTGCTGGCCGCACCGGCGCACGTGGTGCTCAACGGGCGGGTGGTGTGAGGGCGGTGGGCAGCGGGCCGTCCGCGGGATCGACCGGCGCGCAGGCCCTCGCCCGCTGGGCGGCGCTGCCCGCCGAGGTGCGTGGGCGGATCGACGGGGAGCTGCTGCGGGGGCGCTTCGTCCACGCGCTCGGGCTGCTGCGGGACGCGGACGGCAGCGGCGTCCGGGAGGGTCGGGAACTCCTGGAGGAGCGCCACCGGCAGCTGCGGCCGACCCCGCCCGACCCCCTCGCGGACGCCGAGGCGCTCACCGGACGGGTCGCCGCGGCGGACGGGCCGGTCCTCGGCGTCGTGGCGGCCCGCTCCGCGGCGGGCGTCGAGCTACTGGTGACCGGCGCGGACGGCAGCCGGGTGCTGACCGTCGTGGACGCCGCCACCGCCGCCCGCCACCTCGTCCCCGGCGAACCCGCCGACGGCCGTCCGCCCGCCGAGGCCGCCGCCGAGTGGCTCGGCCGGCAGGTCGCCGCCGCGCTCGGGGTGCCCTTCCGGTCCTGCGCCGAGCAGCCCTGAGACCCTCGCGAACTCCGGTTGTCAGTGCGGCCGATAGGCTTCCGTCATGGCTGCTCGACCCTTGCACGAAGTTGTTGAACCCGGCTGGGCCCAGGCCCTCGCACCGGTCGCCGGACAGGTCGCCGCGATGGGCGACTTCCTGCGCGCCGAGATCGCGGCGGGCCGGTCCTACCTGCCGCCCGGCCCGCAGGTCCTGCGGGCGTTCCAGCAGCCGTTCGCCGACGTCCGGGTGCTGATCGTCGGGCAGGACCCGTACCCCACCCCCGGGCACGCCGTCGGCCTCAGCTTCTCCGTCGCCCCCGACGTCCGCCCGGTGCCGCCCAGCCTGGTCAACATCTACCAGGAGTACTGCCAGGACCTCGGCCTCCCGGCCCCCTCCAACGGCGACCTCACCCCGTGGGCGAACCAGGGCGTGCTGCTGCTCAACCGGGCCCTCACCACCCAGGCCCGCAAGACCAACGGGCACCGCGGCAAGGGCTGGGAGGCCGTCACCGAGCAGGCCATCAAGGCGCTCGCGGCCCGCGGCGGCCCGCTCGTCGCGATCCTGTGGGGCCGCGACGCCCGCGAGCTCAAGCCGTGGCTGGGCCAGGTCCCCTGCATCGAGTCGCCGCACCCCAGCCCCTACTCGGCGAGCAGCGGCTTCTTCGGCTCCCGCCCGTTCAGCAGGGCCAACGACCTGCTGGTGGGCCAGGGCGGCCAGCCCGTCGACTGGCGCCTGCCCTAGGCCCTGTCGGGCCCACGGGGGCCGCCGGGGGCCTGCTGAAAGGTTTCCCCGGTGCCGGATTGCTTCCGGAAATGGTCACTCCAGAACGTCAACCTCACTCGAAGGAGTGAAATGACGCTCCGTGTTGCTGGGGTGACGCACTGTTCGAAGAGACTGACGGGAGTCGAGAGCGCGAGTCCCCTCCCCGTGCGGTGCGCCGGGTGAGGCTGCGGGTGCGCTCTGCCGTTCACCACGTGTGGGGGTTTCCTGTCATGTCTGTTCTGCGTTCGGTCGCCGCGTCGGCCCTTGCGGTGTCCGCCCTCACGGTGGGGTTGCCGGTGTCCTCGGCCTCGGCCGCCGATGCCGCCGCCGGTACGCCCGCGAAGCCGGGGAGGGCGAGCGCGGTGACGGCCGAACTGGCCCTGGACGTGACGCTGCTGAACGCGGTGGACGTGCCGGTCGACGTGGCGCTGAACCGGGTCGAGTCGCCCGCGCAGCGGGACGGCGCGGTGCTGACCGCCAAGGTCGACGGGGTGGACGGCGGGCGGCCGGTGACGCTGGTCAAGGCGGAGGTGGGCCGGTCGGTCGCCAAGGTGGACGACGAGCTGGCCTCGGCGTCCGTGAAGCTGGTGGACGCCGACGTGCACGTGCCGGGCCTGCCGCTGACCACGCTGCTGGGGCTGGAGGCGATGAGCGCCCAGGCCAGTTGCCCGGTGGACGGGCCGCCGACGGCCGACGTCACCGCCCCGGCGAAGCTGACGGTGCTGGGCAGGTCGGTCACGGTGGGCCTCAACTCGCCGACCCACGTGGACGTTCCGGCGATCGGCTCGGTGGACGTCGAGTTCGCGAAGAAGACCGTCACCAGCAGCACGGCGGCGGCCTCCGCGCTGGAGGTCAAGGTCGTGCTGAACCCGCTGAACCTGAACGTGGCGAAGGTGAGCGGCACGGTGCGGGTCGCCTCGGTGTCCTGCGAGAAGCCGGTCGCCGCGGTCGTCCCGGCCGCGGTCTCCTCGCCCCCCGCCTCCTCCCCGGCGGCCTCGGCCCCCGCGAGCGCGCAGAACCGGGCGGTGCCGGCGGCGGCCGGCGAGCAGTTGGCGTCCACCGGTTCGTCCGGGACGACGGCGCTGGCCGCGGGCGGCGGGACGTTGCTGGTGGCCGGTGGCGCCGCGGTGTGGATGACGCGGCGGCGGCGGGCGGCGCACGCCCGGCACCGCTGACGGGCTGAGCCGACGGGCTGAGCCGACGGGCTGAGCCGAGGAGCTGCGCCGATCGGCGGGCCGGGCGTCCTGCGGGGCGTCCGGCCCGCCGCCCGTTCCGCCCCTTCCGTCCCAGAACTGCGTTCGCATCGCGAGACGTTCCTTCTCCCAGGGTGAACCCGCCACTGCGGACCGTTGGTTCACATGGGCGTTACATAGGAGGAACAACCGGGAAACGGCGGCTTGCGACGCTACGCGGGCACCCACCACCCAAGCAGTGAGGATCACCGCAGTGGCGATCAAGGCCGAGTACATCTGGATCGACGGCACCAAGCCGACCGCGAAGCTCCGTTCCAAGACCCGGGTGCTGCCGAACGCGGACAAGATCCCCACCTGGGGCTTCGACGGCTCGTCGACCAACCAGGCCGAGGGCCACGCCTCCGACCGCGTGCTGGACCCGGTGAAGGTCGTCAAGGACCCGATCCGCGGCGGTGACAACATCCTCGTGCTGTGCGAGGTGCTGGAGATCGACGGCACCCCGCACGAGACCAACACCCGTGCCGCGCTGCGCGAGGTCGCCGAGCGCTACGCCGCGCAGGAGTCGATCTTCGGCATCGAGCAGGAGTACACCTTCTTCAAGGGCTCCCGCCCGCTCGGCTTCCCGGAGGGCGGCTACCCGGCCCCGCAGGGCGGCTACTACTGCGGCGTCGGCGCCGAGGAGGTCTTCGGTCGCGAGATCGTCGAGCTGCACCTCGACCGCTGCCTCGACGCCGGCCTGGCGATCTGCGGCATCAACGCCGAGGTCATGCCCGGCCAGTGGGAGTTCCAGATCGGCCCCGTCGACGCGCTGACCGTCTCGGACGACCTGTGGATCGCCCGCTACCTGCTCTACCGCACCGCCGAGGAGTTCGGCATCGACGCCACCCTGGACGCCAAGCCGGCCCGGGGCGACTGGAACGGCGCGGGCGCGCACACCAACTTCTCCACCAAGGCGATGCGCGAGGGCTACGACGCCATCATCACCGCCTGCGAGTCGCTCGGCGCCTCCCAGGAGAAGGTCCTGGAGCACGTCAACCAGTACGGTGACGACATCCAGTCCCGCCTGACCGGCAAGCACGAGACCGCCCCGTGGAACGTCTACTCCTACGGCGTGTCCAACCGCGGCGCCTCGGTCCGCATCCCGTGGCAGGTCGAGGTGGAGCAGAAGGGCTACATCGAGGACCGCCGCCCGAACGCGAACGTCGACCCGTACGTGGTCACCCGCCTCCTGATCAACACCTGCTGCGAGGCCCTGGAGAAGGCCGGCCAGGTCTGATCCGCCCGTAGGCACGGCAGTACCGCACGGCAGCGCCCGCCGGTCCCCGCGAGGGGGACGGCGGGCGCTGCCGTTCCCGGAGGCGGTTTCCGGCGTTTGACGGCGGTGTGTCGTGCGCCTCACGGGCGGTCCGGGTCGGGTGTGCGGCGGTGCGCACACCCGGCTCACATCCGGACGAAGCCGTGCGTGCGTCCGACGGCGGTGAAGCCGCGCCGGGCGTACCACTGCTGGGGCCAGTCCTCGGCGTCGGCGACCAGGAAGCGCAGGCCGTCGGGGGAGCGGTCGGCGGCCAGCCGCAGGGCGGTGGCGAGGACGGCGTCGGCCAGGCCGCGGCGCTGGCGGTCCTCGGCGGTGGCCAGGTCCTCGATCTGGGCGGTGCCCGCGGCGTCCTGGTAGAGGTCGGCCCAGGAGCCGAACTCGCCGTCGACGTCCCGGGCGGCCAGCGTCAGCACCCGCTCGGCGCCCGCGGCGCGGGCGGTGCGGCGGTCCACCAGTTGGGCGATCGACTCGTCCGCGGCCCACGGCAGCCAGCAGCGCCACTGCCGCTCCAGGGCGGGGGCCAGCTCGGCCAGCGTGACCGGCCCGGCGCCGCCGCCGGGCGGGACCGGGCCGCGGTGGACCATCACCACCTCGGTCTCGTGCCGGTACCCGGCGGCCACCAGCCCCGGCGCGAGGGCCAGCGCGGACGCGTCGTCGAACACCGAGATCCGCCGGTGCCCCAGGTGCCCGAGCACCTGTTCCGCCAGCCCGGCGACGTCGACCCCGCTCGGCGGGGCGTCCAGGACCAGCTGGTTGTGCTCGTGCGAGTACGCGTACTCCTCGCTCAACACCCCGAAGCCGCCCGGCAGTTCCACCACCTCGGCGGCCTGTCGGCGGGCGAAGGTGCGACGGAACTCCAGGGCGACCCGCAGGCTCTCCTCGACCATCCGGCCATCGTAGGCCGCCCCCGCCGTCCGCTTCGAGCCGTTTGTCGGACCGGGCTCCCGCCGTCCCGCCCCCGCTTGAGTCTCCCGCCGGGGGAGACGGCAGGGTGGTGGGCATGGACGGCACGGGCGGTACGGACGACGACGGGTTGCTGACGATCGGCGCGCTGGCGCGGCGCACCGGGCTGACGGTGAAGACCATCAGGTACTACTCGGACACCGGCCTGGTGCCGTCCACCGACCGCACCGCGGCGGGCTACCGGCGCTACGGCGCCGAGGCCCTGGCCCGGCTCGAACTCGTGCGCACGCTACGCGAGTTGGGCCTCGGGCTGGACGCGGTGCGACGGGTCCTGGAACGCGAGGAGAGCCTCGCCGAGGTGGCCCGGGCGCACGCCGACGCGCTGGACCTGCAGATCCGCACGCTGCGCCGCCAGCGCGCCGTGCTGCGCACCGCGGCCGCCCGCGGCACCGACCCCGAGGAGACCGCACTGATGCACCGACTGCTCCGACTGTCCGCCGAGGAACGGCGGCGCCTGATCGAGGAGTTCCTCGACGACACCTTCGGCACCGCCGACGCCAACCCCGAACTCGTCGCCCTGCTGCGCACCGCCGTGCCCGACCTGCCCGAGGACCCGAGCGCCGAACAGGTCACCGCCTGGGTCGAACTCGCCGAACTCACCCGCGACCAGGACTTCCGGGCCGCCGTCCGCCGGATGGCCGCCTACCAGGCCGAGCAGCGCGCCGAGGGCGACACCACCGGCCTGCACCACGAACTCACCGAGCAGGTGCGGACGGTGGTCACCGAGGCGCTCGCCGCGGGCACCGCCCCCGACAGCCCCGCCGCCGCCACCGCGGTGGCCGCCCTCACCGCCCGCTACGCCGAGGTGTTCGACCGCCCGGACGACGCCGCCCTGCGCGGCTGGCTGCTGCGCCGCCTGGACGTGGCCGCCGACCCCCGGGTCGAGCGCTACTGGCGGCTGCTCGCCCGGATCAACGACTGGCCCGACCCGCCCGAACTGGCGCCCGTGTTCGGCTGGTTCACCGCCGCGCTGCGGGCGGCCGGATGAACCGGGTGCGGGGCGCTCTACGCTGGGCCCATGGCTGACACCGCGCCCACCGACGCCGACTTCACCCCGCAGGAGCTGGCCCGCGGCCGCGCGCTGCGCCGGGCCCGGCTGCCGTGGGCGCTGGGCGGGCAGCTGGCCTCGCTCGCGCTGAGCGCCGTCCTCGGCCTCACCACGGCCGGGGCGGGCCTGGTCAGTGCCGTCGGCGGCTGGTTCGGCGGCAGTTGGGCGGCCGAGGTGCTGGCGGGCAGCGCGGCGCTGGTGCTGCTCGGCCGGGCCGTGACGCTGCCGTTCTCGGCCCGGGTGCGGGCCGTCTCCGCCCGGTACGGCCTGGTCACCCAGGGCTGGGCCGGCTGGGCGGTGGACGCGCTGCGCGGCACCGCCGTCGCGCTCGCCCTGTTCCTGCCGCTGGCCCTCGGCCTGTACGCGCTGATCGGCCGCTCGCCCGGACACTGGTGGATCCCCGCCGCGGCCGCCGCCGCGCTGCTGACCGTCGCGCTCTCCTTCCTGCACCCACTGGTCATCGAGCCGCTGTTCAACCGCTTCACCCCGCTGCCCGAGGGCGAACTGCGCACCACCCTGCTGGAGTTGGCCCGCCGCGACGGCATCGCGGTGCGCGACGTGCTGGTCGCCGACGCCTCCCGCCGCACCACCGCGCTGAACGCCTACGTCTCCGGGTTCGGCCCGACCCGGCGGATCGTCGTCCACGACACCCTGCTCTCCTCCGCCGAGCCGCGCGAGATCGAACTCGTCGCCGCCCACGAACTCGGCCACGTCAAGCACCGGGACGTCGCCACCGGCACCGCCCTCGGCGCCCTCGGCGCGGCCCTGGTGGTCCCCGTGCTGGCCGCCCTGCTCGCCTGGCGGCCGCTGCTCGACGCGGCCGGGGCCGCCGACGTCCAGGACCCGCGCTCCCTGCCGCTGCTGGCCGCCCTCGCCGCCCTGCTCGGGGCGCTCAGCACCCCCGTGCAGTGCGCCGCCAGCCGCCGCATCGAAGCCCGCGCCGACCGGCACGCCCTCGAACTCACCGGCGACGCCCAGCAGTTCATCGCCATGCAGCGCCGCCTCGCGGTCACCAACGTCGCCGACCCCTACCCGCCGCGCGCCGTCGAACTGCTGCTCGCCACCCACCCCAGCACCGGCCGCCGGATCGCCGCCGCCCGCAGCTGGCTCGCCCGGAAGGACGCCGCCTGATGCCCCTCCCGCTGCTCATGCTCGACGTCGACGGCCCGCTCGCCCCGTACGTCGGCAGCCCCTACCGCCGCCCCGAGGGCTACCTCACCCACCGCGTCCCGTCCCGGACCTGGCGCGAACGCCAGCGCGCCTCGGGCATCCGCAACCCGAAACCGCTGCGGGTCTGGCTGCACCCCGACCACGGGCCCGCGCTGCTCGCCCTGCCCTACGACCTCGTCTGGGCCACCACCTGGAAGGACGAGGCCAACCAGCACCTCGCCCCGCTCCTCGGCCTGCCCGAACTCCCGTACGTCGACTGGCCGTCCATGCACCACGGCGACCCCGACGGCCTGCACTGGAGGACCCGCCACCTGGTCGCCTGGGCCGCCGGACGCCCGTTCGCCTGGGTCGACGACGAGATGTCCCCGCAGGACACCGCCTGGATCGCCGCCCACCACCCCGCCCCCGCCCTCACCCTGCCGGTCGACCACCGGTACGGGCTGCGGGCCGCCGATTTCACCGTGCTCGCCGACTGGGCGAAGGAGAACGCGAGTTGATCGTCACCGCGCTGCGCCGCTACCCCGTCAAGTCGCTGCTGGGCGAGGAGACCGCCCGGGCCGGGATCGACCGCCACGGCCTCGACGGCGACCGCCGCCACGCCCTGCTCGACCTCACCGACGGCCGGATCGCCAGCGCCAAGGAGCCCCGCGCCTGGCGGCGGCTGCTCACGCTGCGGGCGGAGAGCCTGGCGGGCGGCGGGGTGCGGATCACCGGCCCGGACGGGGGCGTGCTCGACGACGACGGGATCTCCGCGCTGCTCGGACGGCCGGTGCGGCTGATCGGGGAGCGGCCGGTGGGGGCGAAGCTGCGGCGGTCCGTGCCGGAGCAGGTGCTGGCGGCCGGTGTCGAGGCCGAAGTCGACTCCCCGGAACAGGAGTTCGGCTCGGCCTCGGAGCCCGGCAGCTTCTTCGACTTCGCCCCGCTGCACCTGGTCACCACCGCGACCCTGGCCGGTGCGCCCGCCGCCCGCTACCGGCCCAACCTGGTGATCGGCCACGACGGCGAGCCGTGGGAGGAGAACACCTGGATCGGCCGCGAACTCGCCGTCGGACCCGAACTGCGACTGCGCGTCATCGCCGCCACGCCCCGCTGCGCCGTCCCGACCCTCCCGCACGGCCCCCTGCCCGCCGACCCGGAGGCCCTGCGCCGCCCGGCCCGGGAGAACCGGGTCCGGCCGCTGCCCGCGATGCAACCGCTGCCGTGCCTGGGCGTCTACGCGCAGGTCCTCAGCCCGGGGGTGGTGGGGGCGGGGGACGCGGTCACGCTCCGCTGAGACGAGAGCCCCTTCAGGGGCCCGGGGAACGGCGGGGCCGGGGCTGCTCACGGTTCACTGCCGGTGCGTGTGGTGGCTTCGGGTTCTGTTACTGCGGCCCGAAGCAGCACGGACCTCCGGTGGGCTCCGGCCGTCAGCAGCTCGGACTCGCCGTTCCCCGAGCCCCTGACGGGGCCACCGCCGTTCCCCGAGCCCCTGGATGCGCGTCCCGCCGTCCTTCCCGAGCCCTTTCAGAGGGCCTCGTGCAGCGCGGCGAGGAAGGCGTCGGTGGTGGCCGGGTCGCGGACGGCGATGCGGAGCCAGTCGGGGCCGAGGCCGGGGAAGGTGTCGCCGCGGCGGACGGCGTAGCCGGCTTCGCGGAGGCGGGTGCGGACGGCGGCCGCGCCGGGGAGGTGGACGAGGACGAAGGAGGACGCCGGGGTGCCGTGGACGCGCAGGCCGGGGACGGTGGCCAGGCCGGCCAGCAGGTGGGCGCGGTGGGCGGCGGTGGTGCGGGCGGCGCGGTCGGCCTCGGCGAGGGCGGCGGGGGCGGAGCAGATCTCGGCGGCGGCGAGGGCGGGGGTGGAGACGGGCCACAGCGGCTGGGCGGCGGCGAGGGCGGCGACCAGCGGGGCGGGGGCGAGCAGGTAGCCGATCCGCAGCCCGGCCAGTCCCCAGGTCTTGGTGAGGCTGCGCAGGACGACGACCTCGCCGGGCAGGTCGCGGACGGCGGCCAGGCTCTGGCTCTCGCCGGGGTCGGTGTCGATGAAGGCCTCGTCGACGACCAGGGTGCGCCCGGGCCGGGCCAGTTCGGCCAGGGCGGCGGCGGGGTGGAGGACGGAGGTGGGGTTGGTGGGGTTGCCGACCACCACCAGGTCGGCGTCCTCGGGCACGGCCCCGGGCGGCAGGCGGAAGCCGTGCTCCGGGGTGAGGAGGACGCGGTGGACGGGGTGCCCGGCGTCGCGCAGGGCCGCTTCGGGTTCGGTGAACTGCGGGTGCACGACGGTCGCGCGGCGCGGTCGCAGGACGCGGGCGAGCAGCACGAACGCCTCGGCCGCGCCCGCGGTGAGCAGGACCTCCTCGGCGGGGCGGCCGTGCCGGGCGGCGACGGCGGCGCGGGCGGCGGTGCCGTCGGGGTAGGCGGCGAGGTCGGCGAGGGTGGCGGCGAGGTGGGCGCGCAGCCAGGGCGGCGGGGTGCCGGTGCGGACGTTGACGGCGAGGTCGACCAGCCCGGCGGAGCGCACTTCGGCGTCGCCGTGATGGCGCAGATCGGGCTGCTGGTTCACCTGTTGTCCTCCTGGGGGCGGTGCGGGGGGAGCCGCGGGCGGGGCGGCGAGCGCCGCGGTGGCCGCGGCGGTGGCGGTGCGCGGCGCGAGCAGGCGTGCGCCGGGTCCGGCCGAGACGAGGGCGGCGGCCTCGGCGACGCTGGGGGTGCCGACGGCGGCGGCGACCCGGGCGGAGCCGCCGGGCACCTTCGCGGCGGCCAGCACGGCGGCCGGGTGGCCGGTCAGCGGGACGCCCAACTCCCGTGCGGCGGCCTGCAGTCCGGGTTCGAACAGCTTGCCGTCGAGGGTGGCGACCAGGGCGACGGCGGTGCGGTCGAGGCCGTGGGCGGCGAGGGCCGCGTCGGCGGCGCGGAGCAGTTCGGCGGCGGGGGTGCCGCGGCGCAGTCCGAGGCCGAGCACCAGGTGGGGGGCGCATGCCGGGGTGCGGGGTGCGCCGTCCGCCACGACCGGCCCTCCCTGTCCGCTGTGCCCGTGCGGGCCCGTGCCGCCGGGCCGCGAGAATCCCACCATGTCGGTCCGAGCAGGGTCAATCGGGACAGGTGTGAGAAGCGTCGCCCGGCTGGCCGAAAAGCGCCGACGGGCCGAAGTTGCTCAGCCAACCGTTCGCCTTTTCTTCATGTCGGGCGGCATTCGGCGGTCACGGACCCCGCCCTAGCGTTTCCGGCGCTCCACCCCTGTCCGGTACTTCCCCCGCTCCGGAGGACCTTCCGTCATGTCCGTTCAGCTCAGCAGCCGCGCCAAGCACCGGCTGACCGCGATCGGCAGCGCCGTCGCCCTCACCGCCGCCTCCCTCGGCCTGTGGGCCGCCACCGGTTCGACCGCGCAGGCCGCCGGTCTGCCGACCCCCGACCACGTGGTCGTCGTGGTGATGGAGAACCACGCGTACAGCCAGGTCATCGGCAGCTCCAGCGCCCCGTACCTGAACAACACGCTCAAGGCGGGCGGCGCCAACCTGACCCAGTCGTACGGCCTGACCCACCCGTCGGAGCCGAACTACTACATGCTGTTCTCCGGCTCCAACCAGGGCCGCACGGACGACAGTTGCGTGAGCGTCGGCTCGATGACGGCCCCGAACCTGGGCTCCGAGCTGATCGCCGCGGGCAAGACCTGGGGCTCGTACAACGAGGGCCTGCCCAGCCAGGGCTCCACCGTCTGCTCCAACTCCAGCGGCAAGTACGCGCAGAAGCACAACCCGTGGTTCGGCTTCTCCAACGTGCCGACCAACACCGCGTACACCATGGCGCAGTTCCCGACCGACTACACCCAGCTGCCGAAGGTCTCCTTCGTGGTGCCGAACCTGTGCAACGACATGCACGACTGCTCGGTGACCACCGGCGACACCTGGATCAAGAACAACCTGAGCGCCTACGCGACCTGGGCGCAGACCCACAACAGCATCCTGATCGTCACCTTCGACGAGGACAACAGCCTCTCCGGCAACCGGATCCCGACGGTGATCTACGGGCAGCACGTCACCCCGGGCTCCAGCACCGCCACCACCTACAACCACTACAACGTGCTGCGCACCCTGGAGGACCTGGCGGGCCTGACCACCCACGCGGGCAACGCCGCCTCGGCCGGCGACATCACCGGCATCTGGAACTGACGGCCGATGTACCTCGCGGACGCCCGCTCCACGAAGAGTGACCGCGCCGCGGACGCCGCCCCGGACCCCGGTCCGGGGCGGCGGGCCGCCGCCGTCCCCGGCACCGTGCTCGCGCTCGGCGCGGTCAGCCTGGTCACCGACGTCTCCTCCGAGATGGTCAGCGCGGTGCTGCCCCTGTACGTGGTCAGCGCGCTGGGCCTGTCCCCGCTGGGCTTCGGCCTGCTCGACGGCATCAACAACGGCGTCGGCGCGCTGGTGCGGCTGCTCGGCGGCCACCTCGCCGACCGCGGCGGCCGCGGCCACAAGCTGGTCGCCGGGCTCGGCTACGGCCTGTCCGCGCTGTGCAAGCCGCTGCTGCTGCTGGTCCACACCCTGCCGCTGATCAGCGGCGTCCTGGCGGTCGACCGCACCGGCAAGGGCCTGCGCACCGCCCCCCGGGACGCGATGATCTCGCTGGCCACCGCGCCCGAGCACCGCGGCCGGGCGTTCGGCGTGCACCGCGCGATGGACACCACCGGCGCGCTGATCGGCCCGCTGCTGGCCTTCGCGGTGCTGCGGATCGCCGACGACCGGGCCGAACGGGCCGGCTACGGCGCGGTGTTCACGGTCTCCGGCTGCGTCGCGGTGCTCGGCGTGCTGCTGCTGGTGCTGTTCGTCCCCGGCCGGATCACCCGGGCCGGCCTGCCGGTGACCGACCCGGCCGCGCCCAGGCCCACGCTGCGCGACGCGCTGGCGCTGCTGCGCGGGCCCGCGCTGCGCCGACTCACGCTGGCCGCCGTGCTGCTCGGCCTGACCACCGTCAGCGACTCCTTCCTGTACCTGCTGCTGCAGCGCCAACTCGCCCTGCCCGCGCACCTGTTCCCGCTGCTGCCGCTGGGCACCGCCGCGGTCTTCCTGCTGCTGGCCGTCCCGCTCGGCCTGGTCGCCGACCGGATCGGCCGCCGCACCCTGTTCCTGCTCGGCCACGCCGCCCTGCTCGGCGGCTACGCCGTCGTGCTGTCCCCGCTGCACGGCGTGCCCGCCGCGGTCGCCGTCCTGCTGCTGCACGGCACCTTCTACGCCGCCACCGACGGCGTGCTGGCCGCCGCCACCGCCGCGACCGTCCCCGACGGACAGCAGGGCGCCGGCCAGGCCCTGGTCGGCACCGGCCAGGCGCTGGCCCGCTTCGCCTGCTCGCTGGCCTTCGGCGCCGCCTGGTCGCTCTGGGGCCCCCGCCCCGCGCTGGCCGTCACCGCGGCCGCGCTGGCCGTCACCGCCCTCGCCGCGACCCTCCTGCTGCGCCCCGCGACCCCCGCCGCCACCCGCTGAACACCCGCTGAACACCCGCCCGGAGGGCCTTCCGATGACCGCTCCCGCCACCGTCGACCCCGCCCCCGCCGAGGCGCCCGCGCCCGGGCCGGAGGGCCCCTCGCCGCTGCGCCGCAAACTCCTGGTGCTGCTGGTCGCGGTGCTGCTGCTGGCCGGGGTCGGCATCGGCGCCGTCCGGTACGCCGCGGACCGCGCCGACCGGCGCGACCAGGAGCAGGCGGGCGGGCCGCCGGTGCACGCGGGCACGCTCTCGCTGGACGCGGCGGGCGGCCGCCGCCTGCTGGTGCGCAACCTGGCCTGGGGCCCGCACCGCGACGAGATCGCCGCGGTGCCCGCCGACGCCCCGGACGGCCCGCGCACCGCGTCCGGCGTCAAGTGCCTGCGCTTCCACGCCGCCGCGGGCACCGGCATCTGCCTGCAGGCCGAGCACGGCGCCCTGGACGACACGTACCACGCCTCGGTGCTGGACGCCTCGCTGCACGAGGTCCGGCGCTTCCCCGCCCCGGGCATCCCGACCCGGGCCCGGGTCTCGCCGTCCGGGCACCTGGTCGGCTGGACGGTGTTCGTCAGCGGCGACTCGTACGCGGGCACGAACTTCTCCACCCGCACCGCGATCGTCGACACCCGCAACTGGCAGTTCTACGACAACCTGGAGAACTTCCACCTGGTCGAGGACGGGCACCCGGTGCAGGCCGCCGACGTCAACGTCTGGGGCGTCACCTTCGCCGACGACAACGCCTTCTACGCGACGGTCGCCACCGGCGGCCGGACCCACCTGGTCAGGGGCGACCTCGCCGCCCGCACCCTCACCACCCTGCACCAGAACGTCGAGTGCCCCTCGCTCTCCCCGGACGGCACCCGCGTCGCCTACAAGAAGCGGGTGGACGGCGCCGACCCGGCCGCGCCCTGGCGGCTGTACGTGCTCGACCTCGCCACCATGACCGAGACCGCGACCGCCGAGCAGCGCAACATCGACGACCAGGCGCTGTGGGCCGACGACCGCACCCTGCTCTACTCGATGCCCGGCGACTACGGCTCCGACCTGTGGACCGTCCCCGCCGACGGCACCGGCACCCCCGCCGTCCTGACCCGCTCCGCGGTCGCCCCCGCCTACCTGGGCTGACAGCCCGGCCGCGGGCACCGGGCCGGGCCCTGGAGTCGGCCGCCGAGGCGGGCGCGCGCGCACCCTCGATCTCACCTCGCGCCCGTCCCGGGAGGCCGCGAACCGGCTGTACGAGCGGGTCGGGTTCGTCCGCCGGGAATCCGCCGCCTACCGGTGCACGCCTGCGGTGCGGGCAAGGTGACCGGCCGTCAGGACCGGCCGGCGCGCCAGCGTTCCATCAGCAGGGGCAGTTCCGCCCGCAGGAAGGCGAAGAACTCCAGCGACTCGGCGAGCCGCCGCCCGGCCGGGGTGTCCGGGCCGAGGGCCTCGATGCCCTCGGCCAGGCCGGTCTCCCAGCGGGCCAGGGTGCGGTCGCGGCTGGCGGTGAGCTCGTACCAGACGTGGTCGTGGACGCGGTAGCGGTCGCGGCGCGAGCCGGGTTCGCGCTCCCGGCCGACCAGGCCGACGGGCACCAGGTAGCGGACGGCGCCGGAGACCGCGGCGGGGGAGACCTGCAGCAGTTCGCCCAGTTCGGCGGAGGTCAGCCGGCCGGAGTCGGAGGTCAGCAGGGCGGTGAACACCCGGGCGGGCATCCGCGGGAACCCGGCGTCCACCAGCACGGCGGCGAACCGTTCCACGAACTCGCCCACCACCGCCGGGTCCCGCCGCCCGGTCCCGTCCGCCTCGCCCACGCCGCCCGCCTTCCGCCGCCGTCCCGCGTGCCCTCGGCGCCGCGAGGATCCAGGGCTTTCAGTAACTTCACGAATCTGTGAAACAAGAGTAGCTTCGAACCCATGACAACCGCCATCTCGGTGTCCGGCCTGGTCAAGACCTTCGGCCGCACCCGCGCCCTGGACGGCTTGGACCTCACGGTCGAGCAGGGCGAGGTCCACGGGTTCCTGGGGCCCAACGGCTCCGGCAAGTCCACCACCATCCGCGTCCTGCTCGGCCTGCTGCGCGCCGACTCCGGCACCGCCGTCCTGCTCGGCGGCGACCCCTGGCGGGACGCGGTGCCGCTGCACCGCCGACTCGCCTACGTCCCCGGCGACGTGACGCTGTGGCGCAACCTCTCCGGCGGGGAGGCGATCGACCTGCTCGGGCGGCTGCGCGGCGGCCTGGACCCGGCCCGCCGGACGGCGCTGCTGGAACGCTTCGAGCTCGACCCGACCAAGAAGGGCCGCGCCTACTCCAAGGGCAACCGGCAGAAGGTCGCCCTGGTCGCCGCGTTCGCCTCCGACGTCGACCTGCTGATCCTGGACGAGCCGACCTCCGGCCTGGACCCGCTGATGGAGGAGGTCTTCCGCGACTGCGTCGCCGAGGCCCGCGACCGCGGCGCCACCGTGCTGCTCTCCAGCCACATCCTGTCCGAGGTGGAGGCGCTCTGCGACCGGGTCTCGATCATCCGGGCCGGGCGCACCGTGGAGACCGGCACCCTCGCCGACCTGCGGCACCTCACCCGCACCTCGATCGACGCCGAACTCGTCGGGCCCCCGCCCCGCCCCGACTACGTCCACGACCTGGCCGTCGACGGCCACCGGCTGCGCTGCCAGGTCGACACCGACCGGCTCGGCGACCTGCTCACCGCACTCAACGCCGTCGGCCTGCGCACCCTCACCAGCCGCCCGCCCACCCTGGAGGAGCTCTTCCTCCGCCACTACGAGAGCGCCCCCGGCGAACCCGGCGGATCCGGCGAGCCCGCCGCGGCGGTCGTCCGATGAGCGGCCACGCCCTGGACGCCCCCGGCGGCCACGGCCTCACCGGCACCGGCGTCCTCTACCGCCTCGCCCTGCGCCGCGACCGGATCGCCCTGCCGGTGTGGGTCTACCTCGGCACCGCCATGGTCGCCTCCACCGTCTTCTCCTTCCGCAAGCTGTACGCCGACGAGGCCTCCCGGCGGACCTTCGCGGCCGGGATCGACGGCAACGGCTCGCTGCGCGCCCTGTACGGCCCGATCTTCGACGGCTCCACCACCGGCGGGCTGACCGCCTGGCGGATGGGCGTGTTCGGGACGGTGCTGGCCGCCCTGATGTCGACCCTGCTGGTCGTCCGGCACACCCGCGCCGAGGAGGAGGACGGCCGCCTGGAGTTGATCGGCGCGGGCGCCGTCGGCCGCCGGGCCCCGCTCGCCGCCGCCCTCGCCGCCGCGCTCACCGCGAACGCCGCGCTGGCCGCCCTGGTCGCCGCCGCCCTGCTGGCGGCCGGTCAGAGCGCCGCCGGGTCGCTCGCGTTCGGCCTCGCGCTCGGCACCGCGGGCCTGTTCTTCGCCGCGCTCGCCGCCGTCACCGCCCAGCTCGCCGAGACCGCCCGGGCCGCCAACGGCCTGGCCGGGGCGGCGATCGGCACCGCCTTCGTGGTGCGGGCGATCGGCGACGCGGGCAGCGGCACCTCCTGGATCAGCTGGCTGTCCCCGATCGGCTGGTCCGAGCAGGTCCGCGCGTTCGCCGGGAACCGCTGGTGGGTCCTGCTGCTGCCGCTGGCCGGGGCCGCCCTGCTCACCGTCCTGGCCCGCGCCCTGGTCGCCCGCCGCGACCTCGGCGCCGGGCTGCTCCCGCAGCGCCCCGGCCCCGCCGCGGCCGCGCCCGCCCTGGCGAGCGCCGCCGCCCTGGCCCGCCGCCTGCAGCGCGGCCCGCTGCTCGGCTGGACGCTGGCCCTCGCGGCCGCCGGCGCGGTCTTCGGCGGTGTCGCCAAGGGCGTGGTCGACCTGATCGGCGACAACCAGCAGATGGCCGAGGTGCTGGCCCGGATGGGCGGGCAGCAGGGCGTGCTGAACGCCTACCTGTCCAGCATCGCCACCGTGTTCGGCATGGTCAGCGCCGTGTACGCCGTCCAGGCGGTGCTGCGGATGCGCGCCGAGGAGGTCTCCGGCCGGGCCGAGCCCGTCCTCGCGGGCGCGGTCTCCCGGCTGCGCTGGGCCGCCGGGCACCTGCTCTTCCCGCTGCTCGGCACCGCCCTGCTGCTGGCCGCCGCGGGCCTCACCGCGGGCCTGGCCGAGGGCCTGGCGCTGGGCCACGGCACCGGCGGCGCGGTCGGCCGGATGCTCGGCGCCACCCTCGTCCAACTGCCCGCGGTCTGGCTCACCGCGGCCGCCGCCCTCGCCGGGTACGCCCTGCTGCCGCACCGGGCGGCCGCGGGCTGGACCGGGTTCGGCGTGTTCGTGCTGGTCGCCTGGCTCGGCCCGATCCTGCAACTCCCGCAGGGCGTCCTCGACCTGTCCCCGTTCAGCCACCTCCCGCACCTGCCCGGGGGCCGCGTCGACGCCGCGCCGCTGCTCTGGATCACCGCCCTGACCGCCCTCACCGCGGCCGCCGCCCTGACCGGCCTGCGCCGCCGCGACCTGGGCTGAGGCACGGCCGGTCGGGGGCGTCAGTCCGCGGCGCGGACCGTCACCACCGGCTCGTGGTGCACCGGGAAGTTCACCGAGGAGGCGATGAAGCAGTCCCGGGACGCCGGGCCGTGCAGGGCCACGGCCCGTTCCCGCATCGACTCCTCGGCGATCTCGACCCGCGGCCGCAGCACCGCCGAGGTGAACCGGCCGCCGTTGCCCTCGGTCTCCATGGTGCCCTCGGCCCCGTCCGCGTAGGAGAGCACGACCACGCCGTTCACCGCGCAGTGGTGCAGGTAGGAGAGCATGTGGCACTGGGAGAGCGCGGCCAGCAGCAACTGCTCCGGGTTCCACCGGGAGCGGTCGCCGCGGAAGGTCGGGTCGGAGCTGCCCAGGATGCTCGGCACGCCCTCCGCCGAGACCGTGTGGTCGCGGGTGTAGGAGCGGTAGTGGTCGGTGCCGGTGCCGAGGTTGCCGGTCCACTCGGTCCGGACCGCGTAGTGGTGGGAGCGGGAGAAGGCCATGCGGGTCACTCCTTGTCGTCGGGGCCGTCGCTGTCGGCCGCGTCCGCGTCGGCCGGTCGGTCGGCCGCGCAGGTGTCCAGGACGTGTCGGCGGGCGGCGGCCGCGGCGGCCTCCGGGTCACCGGCGGTGATCGCGTCGAGCAGGGCGCGGTGCTGGGCGTCCACCAGGCCGGTGCGGGCGGGCGCGCGCAGGGAGCGCAGGGTGGAGACCTGGATCTGGTCCCACAGCCGGTCCAGGGTGTGCAGGGCGACCGGGTTCGCGGCCAGCTCGGCGATCCGCCGGTGGAACGCCCGGTTCAGCCGTACGCCCGCGGCCAACTCCCCGTCCGCGGTGGCCCGGTGGGTGCGGTCGGCGAGTTCCGCCAGGTCCGCCAGTTCGGCCGGGGCCAGCCGGCCGGCCCGCTGCCGCTCCGCCGCCAGTTCGGCCGTCAGCGCCTCCAGCGCGGCCCGCACCCGGTAGACCTGCGCCAGCTCCGCCGCGTCCAGCCGCACCACCCGCAGGCCCCGCCCGGAGCCCGCCAGCAGCCCGTCCGCGGTCAGCGCCCGGAACGCCTCCCGCACCGGCGTGCGGCTCACCCCCAGCGTTCCGGCGACCTCCACCTCGCCCAGCCGGGAACCCGGTGGGTAGTGGCCGTCCAGGATCAGTTCCCGCAGGCGGCGGCGGGTGCTCTCGGTCTGCACGGCGCCAGGCTACAACTCTGCATGCATTGCATGCAATGAGCGTGTGCACGGGGCACGAGCGCAGGGCGGGAACTCGTTGGGGCCCGGACGGTGCGGTCCGCTATATTCGCGCAGCCTCGACCCGTACCCATCGCAGGGGGGAACACACCATGTCGTTCGACCAGGAGCGCACCGGGAAGGACGAACCGGACGCCGCTCGGGACGACACCCCGCCCGCCCCGCCCGCCCTCTCCCTGGAGAAGTCCGCCCCGCCCGCGGAACCGGAGCCGCCGACGGACGCGCTGCCGGAGCCGCCGACGGACGCGGTGCCGGAGCCGGTGTCGGACGCGGTGCCGACCCCTGCGGTCTCGTTCGCGAAGCGCGACATACCCGGCGGCGGCGGTACGGCCGGGCCCGCCGCCACGGCCCCCACCCCGACGACGGTCGAGCCCGCCGTCACCGCCCCCGCGCCCGCCAACCCGTGGGCGGCGCCCGCCGCTTCGCCCCCGGCCGCCCCCGCGGCGAGCGTCCCGGCGGCTCCGGGCGCCCCGGCCGCCGCGCCCGCCAACCCGTGGGCCCCCACCGGCGTCCACCAGCCGTGGGGCAACGGCGCCTACCCGCCGGGAGCGGTCCAGGTGCCGGGGCAGTTCCCGGGCCAGGTGCCCGGCCACCCGGGCTTCGTGGGCTACCCGCAGCCGCCCCGGTCGCTGTACACCAACGGGCTGGCGATCGCCGCGCTGGTGGTGAGCTTCCTGTGCTATCTGGGCATCATCGGGATCGGCCTGGGCATCGCCGCGCTGGTCCAGATCAAGCGGACCGGTGAGCGCGGCAAGGGCATGGCGGTCTCGGCCGTCGTGATCGGCACGGTCTGGCTGCTGCTGCTGGTCCTGGCCGTCACGACCGGCGCCTTCAGCGGCAGCTACGAGGAGGACGCCCACCCGCGCGGCCGCGCCACCTCCACCGCCACGCACGGCGCCGGCGGCACCGGGCTCTCGCCGCTCTCGCCGCTGAACCTGAACATCGGCGACTGCGCCAACCTGGCGTCCAGGACCGCGACCAGGAAGCCCGACTGCTCGGCGCCGCACAACTCCGAGGTGTTCTGGGCGGGCGTGTCCACCGCCAAGGGCGGCTACCCGGGCGAGGAGGCGCTGAAGGACGAGGCCGACGACCTCTGCTCGCACCACCTGGACGAGTACGTGATGGACACCTGGTCGATCCCGGAGGCGACGGAGTACCCGTTCGCCTACCCGGACCGGGAGTCCTGGAACGCGGTCGGCGGCCGCCGGATCGTCTGCTTCCTGAAGACGGACAAGTCCAGCACCGGCTCGCTGCGCAAGGACCGCAGCAACCTGACCTCCGACCAGGTGCAGTTCCTGGAGGCCACCGACCAGTTCGACCGGCTCTGGATCGACG
The DNA here is from genome assembly GCF_042894345.1 of Kitasatospora sp. NPDC001540. NCBI lineage: Bacteria > Bacillati > Actinomycetota > Actinomycetes > Kitasatosporales > Streptomycetaceae > Kitasatospora > Kitasatospora sp. NPDC001540. Next base: position 125,411 of record NZ_JBIAVO010000005.1, on the reverse strand, counting down.
AGCCGGACGAGGACCTCGACGTCGCGGACGACCCGGAGGCCTTCCGCACCTGGGCCGGCAAGCTGGCCGTCGGGGCCGACAAGCAGGCCGCGATGCTGGAGGCCGCGCACTGGGCCGGCGTCGACAAGTCGACCGTCACCCAGCTGGTGAAGGAGACCAAGGTCGCCGCCCAGCACTTCCGGGCCGCCGCGGCCGCCAAGGACAGCGGCACCGTCGAGGACGAGATGAGGACCGCCCACGGGCACCTCGGCGACGAGTACATCCTCGACCTGCGCCGCGCCCTGAAGCTGGCCACCCAGGACGAGGAGCCGGTCAAGCACCCCTCGGACCAACTGGTCTGACCCGCCGCCGCCTCCGCGTCCGCCTCGACGGGGCCGGGTGACCCGCCGTCACCCGGCCCCGTCGGCGTTCACCGGCCCCGCGCGGTCCTGCTACCGGCCCCGCTCCCGGCTCCAGGCGGCGGCGTGCCGCACCAGGCGGGACGGCAGGGCGGGCGCGCCGGTCCAGTGCAGGTGCAGGTACGAGGCGTGCACCGAGCCGCGCAGGTGGCCCTCGGTGTGCGGCCCGGCGGGAGTGCGCCAGCCCCAGGCGGGGGACGGACCGGCCGCCGGGTCGGTGGCGGTGCGGTGGAACTCGTGGCCGCGGACCCGGGAGCCCGCCGCGGCGAGCGGCGAGTCGGCCAGCGCCACCGCCTCCCGGTAGCCGAGGGTCAGCCGGGGCGTCATCCGGGCCGCGGTGTCCAGCACCCCGCACATCGGCAGGCCGTCCAACTCCCGCCCCAGGTACAGCAGTCCGGCGCACTCGCCGACCACCGGCGCCCCGGCGGCGGCCAGTTCGGCGACCGCCGCGCGCAGCGCCGCGTTGGCGCTCAGCTCGGAGACGTACACCTCGGGGAAGCCGCCGCCGATCACCAACGCGGCCGTCCGCTCTGGCAGCCGCTCGTCGTGCAGCGGGTCGAAGGGCACCACCTCGGCCCCGGCGGCGGCCAGCAGTTCGGCGTTCTCCGCGTACGAGAAGGAGAACGCCGCGCCGCCCGCCAGGGCGATCCGCGGCCGGGGGCCGTCGAGCGCCTCGACCTCCGCCGCCGCGCTCCAGGGGGCGTCGGTCAGTGGCGGGGCGGTCCGGGCCAGGGCCAGCACCGCGTCCAGGTCGACCGACCGGCCGACCAGTTCGCCCATCTCGCGCACCGCCCGCAGCGCCTCCGCGGAGCGCTCCACGGCCGGGACCAGGCCCAGGTGCCGGGAGGGCGTGTCGACCGCCCCGGCCCGGCGCACCGCGCCCAGCACCGGCACGCCCGAGCCCTCCTCCAGCGCCTCGCGCAGCAGCGTCTCGTGCCGGTCCGAGGCGACCTTGTTCAGGATCACCCCGGCCAGCCGCACCTGCGGGTCCCAGGACGCGAAGCCGTGCACCAGCGCGGCCACCGACCGGGACTGCGAGGAGGCGTCCACCACCAGCACCACCGGCGCCCGCAGCAGCTTCGCGACCTGCGCCGTGGAGGCCAGCTCGCCCCGCCCGGCGGCCCCGTCGTACAGGCCCATCACGCCCTCGACCACCGCGACGTCCGCCCCGGCCGCGCCGTGCGCGAACAGCGGGGCGATCCGCTCGGGGCCGCTCATCCAGGCGTCCAGGTTGCGGCCCGGGCGCCCGGCGGCCAGCGCGTGGTAGCCGGGGTCGATGTAGTCGGGGCCGACCTTGTGCGGGGAGACCTTCAGCCCGCGCGCGGCCAGCGCCGCGACCAGGCCGGTGGCCACCGTGGTCTTGCCCGCCCCCGAGGACGGCGCGGCCACCACCAGCCGCGGAATCGCGCTGCTCAACCCGCTACCACTCAATGCCGCGCTGGCCCTTGCGGCCCGCGTCCATCGGATGCTTCACCTTGGTCATCTCGGTGACCAGGTCCGCCAGTTCGACCAGCTCCGGGGGCGCGTACCGGCCCGTCACCACCACGTGCTGGCTGCCCGGGCGCTCCCGCAGCACCTCGACCACCTCCGCCACGTCGATCCACCCCCAGTGCAGCGGGTAGGTGAACTCGTCCAGCACGTAGAACCGGTACGTCTCGGCGGCGAGGTCGCGCTTGACCTGCTCCCAGCCCTCCCGGGCCGCCTCCTCGGAGGACTCGATGTCGCGCTGCACCCACGACCAGCCCGACCCCATCTTGTGCCAGGCCACCGTGCCGCCCTGCCCGGACTCGCCGAGCACCCGCAGCGCGTTCTCCTCGCCGACCTTCCACTTCGCCGACTTGACGAACTGGAACACCCCGACCGGCCAGCCCTGGTTCCAGGCCCGCAGCGCCATCCCGAACGCCGCCGTCGACTTCCCCTTGCCCGGCCCGGTGTGCACCGCCGTGATCGGCAGCGTCCGGCGCTGCCGGGTCGTCAGGCCGTCGTCCGGGACGTTCTCCGCCACTCCCTTGGGCATGCTGCTCACGCCGCCTTTCGCATCGTCGTCTTCGTACGGGTCTCGCGCACCAGCGCGGCCACCCCTTCGGCCCGCAGGTCGTCCAGGCCGACCGCCTCACCGTTCAGGTGCGCCGCCAACTCCCGTGCCAGGCCCAGTCGGACGGGTCCGGACTCGCAGTCCAGCACCACCGCGGCCACGCCCTGCGCCGCCAGCAGACCGGCCGCCCGGCGGGCCCGCGGCAGCGCGTCCCTGCCGCCGGTGGCCCGGCCGTCGGTCACCACCACCAGCAGCGGGCGCCGGTCCGGGTCGCGCAGCCGCTCCACCCGCAGCACCTCGTGCGCCCGCAGCAGGCCCGCCTCCAGCGGCGTCCGGCCGCCGGTCGGCAACTGCTCCAGCCGGGCCGCGCCGACCTCCACCGAGGAGGTCGGCGGCAGCGCCAGCTCCGCGCCCGCGCCCCGGAAGGTCACCAGGCCGATCTTGTCGCGCCGCTGGTAGGCGTCCATCAGCAGGGACAGCACCGCGCCCTTGACCGCCGTCATCCGCTGCCGGGCCGCCATCGACCCGGAGGCGTCCACCACGAACAGCACCAGGTTCGACTCCCGGCCCCGGCGCACCTGCTCGCGCAGGTCGTCCCGGCGCAGCACCAGCGCCCGCCCGCCGCGCCCGCGGGCGAGCTGGTGCGGGGCCGCCGCGCGCAGCGTCGCGCTCAGGTGCAGCCGCGCCAGCCGGCCCTGCGGGCGGCGGGCCCGGATCGTGTGCCCGGCCGCCGTCTCGGCGGGGGAGCGGCGGCCCTGGGCGCCGCGGCCGGTGCCGTCCACCTTGAACAGCCGGGTGCGGTACGGCTGGTCGGCCGCGACCGGCGCCGACTCCCGCGAGCCGCCCGGGCGTTGCCGCGGCGGGGCGGGCACGTCGTCCGAACCCGCCTCACCGGCGGGCGGGTTGGCGTCACCGAGGTCGCCGGGGCCGCCGGGGTCGGGCGCGCCGCCACCGCCGCCACCGGGACCGTCGTCCTCCGGCCCTTCCGGCCCTTCCGGTTCCTCCGGCGGGCCCTGGTGCTCGGCCAGCGTCTCGTCCAACTGCTCCTCGTCCAGCCCCGGCGCGTCGAACGGGTTGCGCCGCCGCCGGTGCGGCAGCGCCAGCTGCGCGGCCTTGCGGACGTCCTCCTCCAGCACCGTCGTGCGCCCCGCCCAGGCGGCCAGCGCCACCGCGGTGCGGGCCATCACGATGTCCGCGCGCAGACCGTCCACCTCGAACGCCGCGCACACGGCGGTGATCTGACGCAGCGCCAGATCGGAGAGCTCGACACTCGGCAGCAACTCCCGCGCGGCGGTGATCCGTTCGGCGAGCTCCCGCTCCCGCTCCGCCCAGCGGGCCGCGAAGCCGACCGGATCGGCGTCGTACGCGAGCCGCCGCCGCACCACCTCGGCGCGCTCGTCCGCGTCCCGGGTCGCCGCGATCTCCACGGTCAGGCCGAAGCGGTCCAGCAACTGCGGCCGCAGCTCGCCCTCCTCCGGGTTCATCGTCCCGACCAGCAGGAACCGGGCCGCGTGCCGCACCGACACGCCCTCGCGCTCCACGTACGAGCGGCCCATCGCCGCCGCGTCCAGCAGCAGGTCCACCAAGTGGTCCTGGAGCAGGTTCACCTCGTCGATGTACAGCACGCCGCGGTGCGCCTTCGCCAGCAGGCCCGGCTCGTACGCCTGGACGCCCTCGGCGAGCGCCCGCTCCAGGTCCAGCGAGCCGACCACCCGGTCCTCGGTGACGCCCACCGGCAACTCGACGAGCTGCGCGGGCCGTTCGGCCGCCGCCGCCCCCGGGTGCGGCCCGTCCGGGCACTGCGGGTCCGGCGCGGCCGGGTCGCAGGCGAACCGGCAGCCGGTGACGGTGGCGATCGACGGCAGCAGTCCGGCCAGGGCCCGCACCATCGTCGACTTCGCCGTGCCCTTCTCGCCCCGCACCAGCACCCCGCCCACGGCGGGCGAGACCGCGTTCAGCAGCAGCCCCAGCCGCAGGTCGTCCATGCCCACGATCGCCGTGAACGGATAACGGGCCTCGGTCACTTCGCACTCCCCATCTCCAGCGGGGCCGGGGCCCCGGGCGGCACGAACGGCAGGCCCGCCGGTGCCCCGTTCTCGATCAGCTTCCACAGCGCGTCCGTGTCGGCGTGCTCGGCGACCAGGTCGCTCAGCGCGTCGAGCTGCCGCTCGCGGGCGGCGGCGAAGGAGGTGTCCGGCGCCGGGACGAACGCGCGCCCGGCGGCGCGGGCCACCTCGGCCAGGAAGGCCCGGCGGAAGGCGTCGTTCTCCAGCAGCCCGTGCCAGGTGGTGCCCCACACCGCGCCCGCCCGGCAGCCGTCCAGCGGCCGCCCGGCGGCGTCGGTGACGAACGGCTCGCCGCCCTCCACCGCCGCCACGCCGTGGTGGATCTCGTAGCCCTCCACCGGCTCGCCCAGCGCCACCCCCGACGGCCGGGCCAGCACCTTGTCCGCGCCGAACACCACCCGGGTCGGCAGCAGCCCCAGGCCGTCCACCGCGCCGGACGCCTTCGACTCCACGCCGTCGACGATCTCCCGCCCCAGCATCTGGTAGCCGCCGCACACCCCCAGCACCGGCAGCCCCGCCGCGGCCCGCGCCGCCAGCGGCCCGGCCAGGCCCTGCGCGCGCAGCCAGGCCAGGTCCGCGACGGTCGCCCGGGTGCCGGGCAGCACCACCAGGTCGGCGTCCGCGATCTCCTCCGGCCGGGTCACCCAGCGCACCAGCACGCCCGGCTCCTGCGCCAGCGCGTCCACGTCCGTGAAGTTCGACAGCCGCGGCAGGCGCACCACCGCGACCCGCAGCACCTCCGCCCCCACCGGCCCGCCCGCCGCCGGACGGGAGGCCACCGCGGCCAGGCCCAGCGAGTCCTCCGCGTCCAGCCACAGGCCCGGCAGCATCGGCAGCGTGCCCAGCACCGGACGGCCGGTCAGCCCGCGCAGCATCTCCAGCCCCGGCTCCAACAGCCGGGCGTCACCGCGGAACTTGTTGACGATCCAGCCCGCGACCAGCGCCTGGTCCTCGGCCGACAGCAGCGCCAGCGTCCCGAACATCGACGCGAACACCCCGCCCCGGTCGATGTCCCCGACCACCACGACCGGCAGCCGGGCCGCCGTCGCCAGGCCCATGTTGGCGATGTCGCCGCCCCGCAGGTTGATCTCCGCCGGGGAGCCCGCGCCCTCGCACACCACCACGTCGAAGCGCGCGCGCAGGTCCGCCAGGCACTCCAACGCCCGCTCCAGCAGCACCGGTTTGCGCTCCCGGTAATCCAGCGCGCCGACCTCGGCGACCGGACGGCCCAGCAGCACCACCTGGCTGCGCCCGTCCGCGCCGGGCTTCAGCAGCACCGGGTTCATCGCCGCCTCCGGCGCCACCCCCGCCGCCTGCGCCTGCATCGCCTGGGCCCGGCCGATCTCCGCCCCGTCGGCCGTCACGAAGGAGTTCAGCGACATGTTCTGCGCCTTGAACGGCGCCACCCGCACCCCCTGCCGGGCCAGCCAGCGGCAGATGCCCGCCGTCACCACGCTCTTCCCGGCGTCCGAGGTCGTCCCGGCCACCAACAGCGCGCCGTTCACCGGCGAACTCCTTTCGAAGCGCCCCACCAGGGGCGCGCGGAACCGTGAGCGGGGAACGGCGACCTGCCGAAGTCCCGTGCAGTAGAAGTCAGTTGAACCGTGATCCCGCACCGCGGCGGGGTCACCCGCGCCGCCGCCGGCCCAGCGCCGCCCGCACGCCCAGCGTGGCCGCCAGGGCGAGCACGCCGACCCGGCGGGAGAGCCGGCAGGCGCGTTCGATGTCGGCGGCGCCGACCGGCGGCAGGTCCGCGCCCAGCACGGGCCGGTGCTCGACCCGCTCGCCGTAGCGCAGCGTCCCGCCCAACCGCACGCCCAGCGCGCCCGCGAACGCGGCCTCGGCCTGGCCCGCGTTGGGGCTCGGGTGCGCGGAGCCGTCCCGCCGCCAGACCCGCCAGGCCCGCGCCGGGGCGCCGGACGCGGCGACGGTCAGCAGCGCGGTCAGCCGGGCGCCCGGCCAGCCCGCCAGGTCGTCCAGGCGGGCCGCGGCCCAGCCGAAGCGGCGGTAGCGCGCCGACCTGTGCCCGACCATCGCGTCCAGCGTGTTGACGGCCCGGAACGCCAGCAGCCCGGGGACGCCCGCGACGCCGCCCCACACCAGGGCGTTGACCACCGCGTCGGCGGTGTTCTCGGCGACGGACTCGACCACCGCCCGCGCCACCTGCTGCCCGTCCAGGCCGGAGGGGTCGCGCCCGCACAGGTGCGGCAGCCGCTCCCGGGCGGCCGTCAGGTCGCCGTCCGCCAGCGAGCGCCCGATCGTCCGGGCCTCCCGGGTCAGCGACGTCCCGCCCAGCACGGTGAAGGTGGCCGCCGCCGCCAGCGCTCCCGCGGCGAGCGGCGAGCGGTGCACCGCCCGGGCGGCCAGCTGGGCCGCGCCCGCCACCGCGCCGACCGCGAGCGCGGTGTGCAGCGCCCCGGCGCCGCGGTGGTCGCGCCACAGGCGGCGCTCCAGGCGGGCCGCGGCGGTGCCGAACAGGGCGACGGGGTGTCCGCGCCGGGGGTCTGCGAACCGGGCGTCCGCGAGGTATCCCGCGGCCGCGCCCACCAGGTACGGGGCAGCCCCCATGGCGTCGTGTCCTCACTCAGGGTCCGCGCCCTGGATCGACGGAACGGGGGCCAGAGTCTCCTGACTCCCGGTCACCCCCGCGCGGGGTGTCCGGTCACAGTGGCGGGACCGCGCCGGACTCGCACCGGCTTCCTCTGCTTGCCTCCGTTTGGCCCGAAGATCCCACCACGCCCGCTTCGGTGCGGTCAACCGAGGCGGTGGAGGGTTTGGTCACACCCGGCCACGGCCCCGCCGGACGGGTCGGGCGGGGCCGTGGCCGCAGCTCAGCGCGCCCACCGGTCGCTCAGGGCGTGCGCACGGCGGGCCGCGGCGCGGTCGGCATGCCGTCGCCGAGGAAGAAGCCCGGGTGCGGCGGCTGGTTGTACGCGGTGTTCTGCCAGGCCACCGCCTCCCGGTACTGCACGTCGTGCATCAGCGTGGTGATCCGCAGCGCGGTCGGCACCGGCGTGGAGCAGATCCGCAGCGCCCGGTTGTCGGCGGTGGGCCACACCACCTCCTCGCGCCAGTCGCCGAACAGGTCGGCGGAGAGCGACGGCGTCGCCTTGGTGCCGTTGTTCGCGTGCACGCCGGAGGCGGTCAGCAACCGGATGTCGGCCGCGGTGCCGTACTTGTCGACGTGGGTGCCGTCGAGCAGTTCGCGCACCGGGTCGCCGTCCCACCAGACGGTGAAGTCGGCCGAACCCGGCTTGCGGCCGAGGTTCTGCCCCCTGGCGCCGTAGAGGCCGCCGACCCCGGAGGACCAGGACTCGGCGCCCGGACTGCCCGCGTACACGTCGTCGGAGACGCCGCGCCCGTTGTCGCAGCCGCAGTCGGGCTGGTGCCACAGGATCTGGCCGGTTCTCGCGTCCGCGAACCAGGCCGAGTACGTGGTGGTGGTCTCGTCGACCTTGAACTCCTCCAGCCCCGGACGGCCCGGGTCGAGGTCGCCGACGTGCATCGCGTCGCCGTGCCCCTGCCCGGTGTTCCACAGCCCGCACCCGTCGTCGTCCAGCGCCATCGCCCCGTGGACGATCTCGTCCCGCCCGTCGCCGTCCACGTCCGCGACCGTCCGGGCGCCCCGCGGAGGGCCCCGGAACCGTCCGCCGCCGACTCGTCGGTTCACCCAACCCCGTCGCCCCGCGCCCGCCCCCGCTTCGTGCCATCCGCGGCTGTGGCCCGCCCCGCCGCCGCCCCTACCGTCGGAAGGCATGCGACGCAGACAGCCGCCGGCCCCCGCGCCGGTGCCGTTCTCCCCGGCCGCGGCCCGCGCCCACCGCACCGCCCTCGGCCTGACGGTCGACCAGGTCGCGGACGGGCTCGCCGCGCACGGCGTACGGCTGCTGCCCGGGCACGTCCTCGGCTGGGAGCGAGGGGAGGTCACGCCCACCGAGGAGCAGCTGATCGCCCTCGCCCGCACCCTCTGGTGCCCGCCCGCCCGGCTGATGGGCGCCGCCCCCGCCACCCTCCGCGACCACCGGATCGCCCGCGAACTCACCCCCGACCAGGCCGCCCGCCTGCTCGGCCTGGCCCCCGACACCTACCGGCGGGCCGAAGCCACCGGACGCTGGACCGGCAGCGAGGAACAGACCCGCCTGCTCGCCCGCGTCCTCGCCCTCGACCTGCCCACCCTGCTCCGCCTCACCGGCCGCACCGCCGACCTCGACGCCCGCCTCCGCCAGGTCGTCCAGGGCCGCTGGCAGGCCCAACTCGCCCCCGTCGCCCGCCTCGTCCCGGTCGACCCCGCCACCCTCGAACGCGTCCTGGCCACTCTCCAGTCCGAACACCACACCCCCACCTCCTGGGGCACCACCCCGCCCCCGCCCCGCCCCGAACCCACCCCCCGCTTCTGGCAGTTGCTCGCCGAGGCCGAGGCCGAGGCCGGGGCCGGGGCCGGGCCCGGGGAGGGAGCGGGCGCTACTCCTCGCTGAACCGCTCGGCGAGGATCTCCACCTCGCCCGGCCCCGTGAGGGTCAACCACTGCAGCGCGCGGCGGTTGTCGTGGTGCTCCAGCAGGTGTCGGGCCTCCTCCGGCCAGGGCCCGTCCCGGGGCAGCTCCCGCACCAGGACTTCGTCCACGAGGTCGCCGTCCGGGTCGGCGACGCACACCGTGGCGTGCAGGACGCCCTCGAAGCGCAGGGTCGCACCGCCGCCCTCCGAGCCCAGCTCGACGACGGCTGTGCTCGGCCGCAGATCGGTCCGGACCACGACGGACGTCAACCAGCAGAACCGGCCGCGGAGTTGTTCGAGGCTCACGGCCGGAACACCAGCCGGGAACCCCGTTCGGGAGGAGAGGCGGCCGGGTCGGTGCGGGACGTGCCACGCCCACGCGCTCCCCCCACCCCACCCACGCCGCACCCGCGCATTCCACCCCCCCGGCCCCCCGCAGCGGTCCGGCCGAAACCGGTCCGGTGGATCGGGCGGCAGGGGGAAGGCGGGCACGGTGACCGAGGACGGAAGGGGTGGTCCGGTGGACCGCGAGGACGGCGAGGAGCGCGAGGACGGCGAGGAGCGCGGGAGCGCGGCGGGGACGGACGGGGCGTGGTGGAGGTCGGCGGTCGTCTACCAGGTCTACCCCCGCAGCTTCGCGGACTCGGACGGCGACGGGATCGGCGACCTGGACGGCATCACGTCCCGCCTCGACCACCTCGTCGACCTGGGCGTCGACGTGCTGTGGCTGTCGCCGGTGTACCCGTCGCCGCAGGCCGACAACGGCTACGACATCAGCGACTACCAGGACGTCGATCCGCTCTTCGGCGACCTGGCGGCGTTCGACCGGCTGCTGGCGGCCGTGCACGCGCGCGGCATGCGGCTGGTGATGGACCTGGTGGTCAACCACACCTCGGACCGGCACCCGTGGTTCCAGGAGTCCCGCGACCCGGCGAGCCCCAAGCGCTCCTGGTACTGGTGGCGGCCCCCGCGCGAGGCCACCGGTCCGGGGGACGCCCGGCCGCACGGCACCGAGCCCAACAACTGGGGCTCGTTCTTCTCCGGCCCGGCCTGGACGTACGACGAGGCGTCCGGCGCGTACTACCTGCACCTGTTCGCCCCCGGGCAGCCGGACCTCAACTGGGAGGAGCCGGCGGTGCGGCAGGCGGTGTACGCGATGATGCGCTGGTGGCTGGAGCGCGGCGTGGACGGCTTCCGGATGGACGTCGTCAACCTGATCTCCAAGGACCCGGCCCTGCCGGACGGTCCACTGCGCGGCGACGGCCCGTACGGCGACGGCTCGCCGTCCTACCTCTGCGGCCCGCGGGTGCACGAGTACCTCCAGGAGATGCACCGCGAGGTGTTCGCCCGCCATCCGGGCCGGCTGCTGACGGTGGGGGAGATGCCGGGGGTGACGGTCGAGCAGGCCCGGCTGTTCACCGACCCGGCGCGGGCCGAGCTGGACATGGTCTTCCAGTTCGAGCACGTCGGTCTGGACCACGGACCCGGCGGGAAGTTCGACCCGAAGCCGCTGCGCCTGACCGACCTGAAGGCGTCGCTCGCCCGCTGGCAGCAGGGCCTGGCCGACACCGGCTGGAACAGCCTGTACTGGAACAACCACGACCAGCCCCGGATCGTCTCCCGGTTCGGCGACGACGGCCCGGCCCACCGGGTCCGCTCGGCCACCATGCTCGCCACCGTCCTGCACCTGCACCGCGGCACCCCGTACGTCTACCAGGGCGAGGAACTCGGCATGACCAACGCCCCGTTCGCCTCGATCGACGACTTCCGCGACATCGAGTCGCTCAACCACTACGCGCAGGCGCTCGCGGCCGGACAGGACCCGGAGCGGGTGCTGCGCGGGCTGCGGGCCATGGGCCGGGACAACGCCCGCACCCCCATGCAGTGGGACGCCACGCCCGGCGCCGGGTTCAGCACCGGCACCCCGTGGATCGCGGTCAACCCGAACCACACCACCGTCAACGCCGCCGACGCCCGGCGCGACCCCGGCTCGGTCTACCACCACTACCGGCGGCTGATCGCCCTGCGCCACCGCGAACCGGCCGTCGTGCACGGCGACTTCACCCCGCTGCTGCCCGAGGACGAGCGGGTGTACGCCTTCACCCGCCACCACCGGGGCACCACCCTGCTGGTCCTCGGGAACTTCACCGGCGAGCACGTGCCGGTCGACCTGCCGCCGTGCTGGCGGGCGGCCGAACTCGTCCTCGGCAACCTGCCCGAGCCGGGCGCCCCCGCCGTCCTGGCGCCCTGGGAGGCGCGCGTGCACCGCATCACCGTCACCGAAGGAGAGAGCGCCCGATGAGACTGACCGAGACCGCTGACCTGTGGTGGAAGAACGCGGTGGTGTACTGCGTGGACGTCGAGACCTTCCAGGACGGCAACGGGGACGGCGTGGGCGACTTCCCCGGCCTCACCCAGCGGATCGACCACCTGGTGCGGCTCGGCGTGACCTGCCTGTGGCTGATGCCCTTCCACCCGACCCGCGAACGCGACGACGGCTACGACATCACCGACTACTACGCCGTGGACCCCCGCCTGGGCACCCTCGGCGACTTCGCCGAGTTCGTCCGCACCGCCCGCGACCGGGGACTGCGGGTCATCGCCGACCTGGTCGTCAACCACACCTCCGACCACCACCCGTGGTTCCAGGACGCCTGCTCCGGCCGAGACGCCCGCCTGCGCGACTGGTACGTGTGGTGCGACACCCCGCCCGAGGACGGCCCGCGGGGCGTCACCTTCCCCGACGCCGAGCAGAGCCTGTGGCAGTACCACGAGCCCACCGGCCAGTACTACTTCCACCGCTTCTACAAGGAGCAGCCCGACCTCAACATCACCAACCCCGAGGTCCGCGACGAGATAGCCCGGATCATGGGCTTCTGGACGCAGCTCGGCCTGTCCGGCTTCCGGGTCGACGCGGTGCCGTTCCTGCTGGAGACCGCCGGGCAGGTGGACGCCGACGACCTGCCCGACCCGCACGCGTACCTGGCCGACCTGCGCTCCTTCCTCGGCCGCCGCAACGGCGAGGCGGTGCTGCTGGGCGAGGTCAACCTGCCCTACGACGACACGCTCCGGTTCTTCGGCGACCCCGCCTCGGGCGGCGACGAGCTGACGATGTGCTTCGACTTCATCGGCATGCAGCGGATGTACCTGTCGCTGGCCCGGCAGCAGGCCGCCCCGCTCGCCGACGCGCTGCGCGAACGCCCGCAGCCGCCCCGCGACGCGCACTGGGCGACGTTCGTGCGCAACCACGACGAACTCACCCTCGACAAGCTCTCGAAGTCCGAACGCGACGAGGTCTTCGCCGCGTTCGGCCCCGAGGCCGACACGCAGCTGTACGGTCGGGGCCTGCGCCGCCGACTGCCCCCCATGGTCGGCGGCGACCGGCGCCGGATCGAACTCGCCTACAGCCTGCTGTTCACCCTGCCGGGCACGCCGGTGCTCTTCTACGGCGAGGAGATCGGCATGGGCGAGAACCTCGAGGCCGACGGGCGGCTCGCCGTCCGCACCCCCATGCAGTGGGCCCCGGGGCCGACGGGGGGCTTCTCCGAGGCCGACCCGGCCCGCTACCCCCGGCCGCTGACCCGGGGCGCCTTCGGCCCCGACCGCGTCAACGTGCGCGACCAGGCCCACGACCCGCACTCGCTGCTCACCCGGATGCGCTCCTTCGTCCAGGGCTACCGCGAGGCCCCCGAACTGGCCTGGGGCCGCTGCGAGGTGCTCGACACGGGCGACCCCGCCGTCCTCGCCCACCTCAGCTCCACCGGGGACGGCGCCGTCCTGGTGCTGCACAACTTCGCCGACCGGCCGGTCACCGCCACCGCCGCCGGGGTGCCGGACGGCCCGCTGACCGACGTCCTCACCGGGGCCGCCGTCGAACGGGCGGCGGGCGCACCGCGCGTCGAGCTGCCGCCGTACGGTTACCGCTGGCTGCGGGTCGGCGAGCCCTGACCCGGGTGCCCGGGCCGGCCCGCCCTCGAGCGGGCCGGCCCGGTGCCGACCCGCCGCCGCTCAGACCCGCTCCTCCATCCGGATCGCCGCGCGCAGCTCCCGGTGCGCCTGGTCGCCGTCGCCCGCGTGCTGCTCCAGCAGGGCGGCGGCGATGGCGTCCAGCTTGCGCTGCAGCGCGTGCTCCGCGCGGCGCTCCGCGTTCTTCAGCAGGGCCAGCAGCACCAGCGTGACGGCGGTCATCACGTCACCCGCGAGGATCTGCCACTCGGTCGACAGACCCAGCGCGTGCACCACGAGGAAGCCCGCCACCAGCAGCAGGCAGAACACCGAGAACACCGGCGAGCCGCTCAGGTTGGACGCGGTCTCGGCGAGCCGCTCGAACCGGCCCCGCCCGTCGTCGGTGCGCTCGGCGGGGTGCGGGAAGACGGTCATCCGGCCCTCCCCGTACGGCGGTTCGCCGGGGCGTCGGCCCCGCGCCGGGGCGCGGGCCTCACCGTCGGCGCCCGAGGTAGGTGCCGATCGCCGCGGCGGCGGTGGCGGCGAGCGCTCCCGCGACGACGCCCCGGTGGGTGGTGGCCCACAGCTGCGGGCTCCGGTCGGTGGAGTTGCCGGAGAAGCGGCCGCGCGCGCCGTAGTCCTCCCGGGCGTCGGCGGGCTCCCACAGGTTGGCCGGATCGTCGGCGCCGCGCGGCTGGTCGGTCTGCTGGGAGTCCAGCCCGGTCCGGGCGAGGTAGCGGTCCAGCAGCCCCGGCACCACCGCGTTGGCGACCAGGGTGGCGACCGTGCTGCCGCCCACCCAGTACTCGCGCCGCTCCGGGTGGTCCGCCGCGTGGACGACCGCCCGGGCCGCCACCTCGGGCTGGTAGATCGGCGGGACGGGCTGCGCGCGCTTCGGCAGCCGGGAGAGCACCCAGTCGAACTGCGGGGTGTTCACCGCCGGCATCTGCACCATCGTGGTGCGCACCCCCGAACCGGCGGCCAGCAGCTCGCAGCGCAACGCCTCGTGCCAGCCCTGCAGGGCGTGCTTGGCCCCGCTGTAGGCGCTCTGGAACGGGATGCCCCGGTAGGCGAGGGCGGAGCCGACGTGCACCAGCGTCCCCCGGTCGCGCGGCAGCATGCGGCTCAGCGCGGCCTTGGTGGCGTACACGTAGCCGAGGTAGGTCACCTCGGTGACCCGGCGGAACTCCTCCGCCGAGATCTCGGTGAAGGGCGCGAAGACGGAGGTGAACGCGTCGTTCACCCAGACGTCGATCGGGCCGAGTTCGCGCTCGACCCGTTCGGCGGCGGCCTCGACGGCCTGCGGATCGCTGACGTCCGCCTCGATCACGACGGCCGTCGCGCCCGCCTTCCGGGCCTCGGCGGCGGCCGCCTCCAGCCCGGCGCGGCCACGGGCGATCAGGGCGAGGCGGTCCCCGCGTGCGGCGAACGCCCCGACGCACGCCCGCCCGATTCCTGCACTGGCGCCGGTGATCACCACGACGCGTGAAGTGGGTGCGGTCATGCCCTGTGGTGTGTCCGGTCCGCCGCAGCGCAAACCGGCCCGGCAACGCCGCCGTCCCGGCTGCCGCGGGGTCCGGGAGCCGTCACCCGGGGTGGTGCCCCGAATGGCCGTCCGCCGCGCGGGCAGGTGCACTGGGAGCAAAGGACCGCCAGCACCCGGGAGACCGCCATGCGTTGGGGAACCGCAGCCGCCGTCGCGGCCGCCGCAGCAGGAACCGGAACGGCGGCTTTCCTGCTGCTGGGCCGGAAGGTGTCGGACCGGGTGGTGCGGCCCGGCACCGTGCAGGCGCGGTCGGCGCCCGCACCGGTGAAGGTGCACGCGCTCGGGCCGGGCCGGGTGGTGCTGACCGCGACGCCCGACACCCGCCGCCGCGGGACGTACGCGCTGGAGTGGGGCGAGGGCGGCCACGCGGTGGTCGGCGAGGTGCTGGAGCAGGGCGCGGGCCGGGTGACCCGGCGGCTGGAGCGCGCCGACGGCGGGACGCTCGCGGTCGGCACCGAGGTCCGGGTCACCCCGCGGGTGCTGCTGGGCGACCCGCGCACCGCCCTCGGCCTGGACTACGCGGAGGTCGCCGTGGCGAGCGAGCTGGGCAGCCTCCCGGCCTGGCGCACCGCCGGCATCCGCGGCACCTGGGTCCTGCTGGTGCACGGCCCCGGCACCGGCCGCGAACAGGCCCTGGCGGTGCTGCCGCTGCTGCACGCGCTGCGACTGCCCACCCTGACGCTCAGCTACCGCGGCGACCGGGGCGCGCCCGCCCCGACCGACGGCCTGGGCCACTTCGGCGAGACCGAGTGGCAGGACGTCGAGGTGGCCGTCCGGTACGCGCTGTCCCAGGGCGCCCGGCAGGTCGTGCTGTACGGCTGGTCGGTCGGCGCGACGATCGCGCTGCACACCGCGGCCCGCTCCACCTGGCGCGACCGGATCGCCGGGCTGGTGCTGGACTCCCCGGTGCTGGACTGGTCCGAGACCGTCCGCCGGGAGACCGCCCGGGCCTGGTCCTCCCCGGCGCTGGGCGAGCTGGGGGCGCTCTCCGCGCAGGGCCGCACCGGCGTCGACCTGGCCGACTTCGCCCGGATCGCCTCCGGCGCCGACCTGCCCGCGCCCGCGCTGCTGCTGCAGAGCCCGGACGACCCGGTGGCCCCGTGGAGCGCCGCGCGGCGTCTCGCCGACGGCCGCGACGACCTGGTCAGCCTGCACCCGGTGCCGCACGCCGAGCACGCCGCGCTGTGGAACGCCGACCCGGCCGGGTACACCGAGGCGCTGCGCCGCTTCCTCACCCCGCTGCTCTGACGCCTCCCGGCGGGCGGGGACGGGAACCGGAGTGCCGCGTACCGCGTCTCCGTCTCGGAGTGGCCACCATACCCGCCATGTCCACGCCGAAAAGCGGAGTGTTTCGTCCCGTTTCGCGGCGACTCGTCCCCCCGTCGTTCGAGGCGTTCGCACGACGGGCCGAGACAGCCCGCCAGCCGATGTGACAGAAGGCCCGTACAAGGGGAAGACTGCACGGCGTGACGTCTCGGAACCCGCGCGACCGTGATGCCCCGCACCCGCCCCACCGCACCGGTGCGACGGTGACCCGTCTGCCCGGAACGGCGGCCGTCGGTCGTGCGGAGGGCACCCCCCCTGCCGCCGCCACCCGCCGCCGGGTCCCCGCGAAGCCGGGACGCGGCCGGGTGCCCGTCCCGGAGGGCTTCCCGGCTCCCTCCGAGCTCGCCCCGCTGGCCCGCCGGATGCTCGCCGACGCCGTCCGCGTCGCCCGCTGGGCCGGTGAGCTCCCCGAGGTCGACAAGCGCGGCGAACTCCTCCCCGAGGACGCCCGCGCCGCCGGGCGCGCCCTCGCGATGACCGTCGGCGCCGCCGCCAACGCCTGGGGCCAGGCCCTGCTGGTCGGCCTGGTCGAGCTCCGCGACGGCGGTGCCGGGCCCGGCTGGCGGCTGCACGCCTGGGAGCACGACGACGAGGCGGTGATCCGCGGCTGGTCCGCGCTGTTCGACGCCTGGACGCTGCTGGCCCCCGTCCCGCCCGCCGCCCTGCGCGGCGTCTTCGCCCAGCTGGCCGGCCAGGCCGTCGACCAGGCCCCCCAGCTGCTGTCCTTCCTGCACCTGGTGGACGGCCCGGTCGCCGACAGCGAACTGCTCGAACTGCTCCGCCGCGGCCTCGACGAGCGCCGCCTGGGCCCCGGCTCCGGCACCTTCCCGCTGTCGCCCGTCCCGCACGCCGCGTTCGCCGTCTCCGCCGTCCGCGGCACCTGCCGCGAGCCGCAGATCGACACCCCGCACTCGCCCGCCGACGTCGCCGCCGTCCTGGACTGGATGCTGGACGGCCTCGCCGCCGTCGGCGCGCTCTCCCGCCGCGACGAGGCCGCCGAGCTCTCCCCGCTCGGCCACTGGGCCGTCCGGGCCAAGCTGGAGGAGATCTGCACCGTCGCGCAGACCGCCGCCGGCCACATCGAGCAGAGCGCCGTCGAACTGCTCAGCGCCTGCGCCGACTACAGCCCCGGCCCGGCCCGCGCCGAGTACCGCGCCTGGGTCGCGGCCCGCCCCGCCGACCGCGCCGTCGTCGAACTCCTCGAAGCCGCCCGCGGCGAGGACGCCCTCGTCCGCGGCCTCGCCTTCGAGGCGCTGCGCGTGGTGGCCGGCTCCACCGCCGAGCAGGGCGTGCGCGCCGCCGTCGACGAGCCCGTACTGCGCCCCTACGCGCTGCTCTGGCTGGCCGAACAGCTGGACGAGGACGGGGTCTCCCCGGCCGACGTGCTCGGCGCGGAGGACGCCGCCTGGCTGTGGGTCGACACCGCCGCCGCCGTGCTCGACCACGGCGAGACCGCGCTGCTGGTCGGCCACGTCGAGGGCGCCTCCGCGGGCGAACCGGTCCGCCTGTTCCACCGCGCCCGCCAGTCCGGCCACCCGCGCGCCGCGAGCGTCCTGACCGCCGTCGCCTCCGTCCACCCCGACCCGGCCGTCGCCCGCGCCGCCCGCCGCAGCGCCTTCTCCGTCCACACCGGCGGCGCGTAGCCGTCCCCGGCAACGAGGAAGCCGCCCTCCCGGAGAACTTCCGGGAGGGCGGCTTCCTCGTTGCGTTCGGCGTCCGGGACTAGCCCCGGTTCTCCGCCCGACGCGCCCGCACCACGCCGACCTTCTCGCCGACCTTGCGGCGGATGACCAGCAGCGGCGCCATCGCGGCCAGCGCGATCTGGGCGACCGCACCGATGTGCATCAGGGTGTCGCCGCCGGGCAGGCCCGCCGCCCAGGAGGCGAGGCAGCCGATGGAGACCACGATCCAGGCGAGCGTCGCGGTGGCGAGCAGGCCCTGCGGCTTCGGGTACTCGATCCGGCTGACCATCAGGTAGGCCACGCCGAAGATCATCAGCAGGCCGGGGACGAACGGCGGGTCGAGCAGCACGATGGCCAGCACGGTCATCGCGCCCATCGGGCAGGGCATGCCCTGGAAGATCCCGGGCCGCATCTTGACCGCCGAGAAGCGGGCCAGGCGCAGCACCACGGCGAGCAGCACGGTCAGCGCGATGAACGCCGAGAGCTGCTGGTTGGTGCCGGGGGAGACCAGGCCCCACACCGCGACGAAGTAGGCCGGCGCGATGCCGAAGCTGATCAGGTCGGCCAGGTTGTCGAGCTCGGCGCCGAGCGCGGAGGAGCGCAGCTTGCGCGCCACCAGGCCGTCGAAGAGGTCGCACATGGAGCCGATCAGCAGCAGCGTCACCGCGGTGGCGGCGCTGTGCTTGACCGGCGCGCCGGACTCGTCGCTGAGGTGCGGGATGAGGATCCCGGTGGTGATCGAGTAGATCGCCAGGAAGCCGCAGACGGCGTTGCCGAGGGTCAGGAAGTCGGCGGTGGACAGGTGCTGGGGGGAGCGGGGGGCCCGCAGTTCGCGGTCCCGGGCCCAGCGGCGGCGGCGGAAGTCGGTCGACTCCTCGCCGTCGTCGAGGTCCATGAGGGTTTCCGGATCAGTCACGGTCAAGGCGAGTCACCCCGGCGGTGGTCTTCTGGCCGACCGTGACGCCGACCTCGACGCCCGCCGGCAGGTAGGTGTCGACGCGGGAGCCGAAGCGGATCAGGCCGACCCGCTCGCCCTGCTCGACCTTGGTGCCGGCGTCCATGTAGGGGACGATGCGACGGGCCACGGCGCCCGCGATCTGCACCATCTCGATGTCGCCGAGTTCGGTGTCGAAGTGCCACACGACGCGCTCGTTGCGGTCGCTGTCCTTGTTGAACGCCGGGACGAACCCACCGGCGATGTGCTCGACGGACGTCACGGTGCCGGCCAGCGGCGCGCGGTTGACGTGGACGTTGAGCGGGCTCATGAAGATCGCGACCCGGGTGCGGCCGTCCGGCCACTCGTCGATGGACTGCACCACGCCGTCCGCCGGGGAGATGACGCGGCCGGCGCCGACCTCGCGCTCGGGGTCGCGGAAGAACCACAGCATGCCAGCGCTCAGGGCGCAGGCGGGCACGGCCGCCAGGGCCCACTTGCCGGAACGCCGGGTGAGGGCGGTCGTCACGGCGGCGGTGGCCAGCGTGGGGACGAACCAGGGGGTGGCGCCGCGCGCGATGGTCACGCGGGGACGGCGACCCTCGGGTCCGGGACCCTGGGAGGAGGTGTGAGGGGACGGGCTGATGGGCATCGAGGACCTTTAGTCGCGGCCCCGCGCGGAGACACTGAATGGCCCCTGGACGGGGGCCACCGCGGGGATCGAGTTGTGTGGACGGCTGCTGTCCGGGTGGATGCTATCGGGACCTGCCCGTATCTGGGCAAGCCGCCTGCTAGCCGGACTACGCCTGCCTGCGGAGTCGAGCACCTGCTATGCATACGACCGTAACCGGAGAGGGCGCGGTTCCCCAAGAGGTCGCGGGTCACGGGTGATTCACGTCTCAGTGACGGCGGAGTGACACGCGGTGCGCGGAGGCGGTCGACCGGCGCGTAGCTGGGGAAACGCGCCGGTCAACCGCCTCGGGCGCCGTTCCCGCCGGTGAATCGGCTGACCGGGCCGGGGCGGGTGCGGCGCGGCGCGGAGGGCGGGCCGCACGCCCACCGTCCGCGCCGGGAGGGGTAGTTCAGTCGGCGAGCCGGTACTCCTCCAGGAGCCGGCGTCCCACGATCATCTTCTGGATCTCCGCCGTACCTTCACCGATCAGCAGCATCGGGGCCTCCCGGTACAGCCGCTCGATCTCGTACTCCTTGGAGAAGCCGTAGCCGCCGTGGATCCGGAAGGAGTCCTCGACGACCTCCTTGCAGTACTCGGAGGCCAGGTACTTGGCCATCCCGGCCTCCAGGTCGTTGCGCTGCCCGCTGTCCTTCTTGCGGGCGGCCATCACCATCATCTGGTGCGCGGCCTCGACCTTGGTGGCCATCTCGGCCAGCTTGAACTGGATCGCCTGGTGCTCGGAGATCTTCTTCCCGAAGGTGACCCGCTGCTGGGCGTACGCGATGCCCAGCTCGAACGCCCGCCGGGCCACCCCGCAGCCGCGCGCGGCCACGTTGACCCGGCCGACCTCGACGCCGTCCATCATCTGGTAGAAGCCCCGGCCCGGGACGCCGCCGAGGATCCGGTCGGCCGGGATCCGGACGTCCTGCAGCACCAACTCGGTGGTGTCGACGCCCTTGTACCCCATCTTCTCGATCTTGCCGGGGACGGTCAGGCCGGGCACCGTCTCGTTCGGCCCGAAGCCGGGGGTCTTCTCGATCAGGAAGGTGGTCATGTTCTTGTACGGGGTGCTGCCGCCCTCGTCGGTCTTGCACAGCACCGCGACGACGCTGGAGGTGCCGCCGTTGGTCAGCCACATCTTCTGGCCGTTCAGGACGTAGAACTCGCCGTCCCTGACGCCCTTGGTGGAGATCGCGGAGACGTCGGAGCCCAGGCCCGGCTCGGACATCGAGAAGGCACCGCGCAGCTCGCCGGCCGCCATCCTGGGCAGGAAGTGGTCCTTCTGCTCCTGGGTGCCGTGCGCGGCGATCATGTGCGCCACGATGAAGTGGGTGTTGACGATGCCGGAGACCGACATCCAGCCGCGGGCGATCTCCTCCACCACCAGGGCGTAGGTCAGCAGCGACTCGCCGAGGCCGCCGTACTCCTCGGGGATGGTCAGCCCGAACAGGCCGAGCTGCTTCATGCCCTCGACGATGGCGGTCGGGTACTCGTCCCGGTGCTCCAGTTCGGTGGCGACCGGGATGATCTCCTTGTCGACGAACTCCCGCACGGTGGCGAGGATGTCCCGCTGGATCTCGGTGAGGCCGTCGGTCTGTGCGAGGCGTCCCATCGTGCGGCTCCGTGAATGCTCGTGAAGGTGAGGGTGAGGGGTTGGGGGGCTCCGCGGCGCGTGGCTGCCGCGGAGCCCCCGGGAACCGGGTAGGAGCCGGGGCGGATGACGGCCGCCCGGCCCGTCCGGGGCTCGGTGGGGCGGTCAGGCGAGCGGCTCGGGGCGGCCGGGCTGCTCGCCGCCGCGCTCCTTCACGTACGTCTCGGTCGGCACCATCACCTTGCGGCGGAAGGTGCAGACGACGGTGCCGTCCTGCTTGTAGCCCTTGGTCTCGACGTACACGATGCCGCGATCCGGCTTCGATGTCATGTGCTTGTCCAGGACCGTGGTCTCGCCGTACAGCGTGTCGCCGTGGAAGGTCGGCGCGACGTGCCGCAGCGACTCGATCTCCAGGTTGGCGATGGCCTTGCCGGAGACGTCCGGGACGGACATGCCGAGCAGCAGCGAGTAGACGTAGTTGCCGACCACGACGTTCTTGCCCTGCACGGTGGTGGTCGCGTAGTTGGCGTCCAGGTGCAGCGGGTGGTGGTTCATGGTGAGCAGGCAGAACAGGTGGTCGTCGTACTCGGTGACGGTCTTCCCGGGCCAGTGCTTGTAGACCGCGCCGACCTCGAACTCCTCGTAAGTGCGTCCGAACTGCATCGCGTCACGCCTCCGCCGTCTTGTCGGAAACGGGCTGTTCGAACTTGGTGGTGCGCTCCAGGCCCGCGGCCCGGCCCTTGCCCGCGATGACCAGGGCCATCTTGCGGCTGGCCTCGTCGATCATCTCGTCGCCGAGCATCGCCGAGCCCTTGGCGCCGCCGGCCTCCGAGGTGCACCAGTCGTACGCGTCGAGGATCAGCTCGGCGTGGTCGTAGTCCTCCTGCGAGGGCGAGTAGATCTCGTTCGCGGCGGCGACCTGGTCCGGGTGCAGCACCCACTTGCCGTCGAAGCCGAGCGCGGCCGAGCGGCGGGCCACCTCGCGGTAGCCCTCCTGGTTGCGGATCTGCAGGTAGGGGCCGTCGATGGCCTGCAGGTCGTTGGCGCGGGCGGCCATCAGGATGCGCATCAGGATGTAGTGGTAGGCGTCGGCGCCGTAGCCGGGCGGCTGCTCGCCGACCACCAGGGACTTCATGTTGATGGAGGCCATGAAGTCGGCCGGGCCGAAGATGATCGTCTCCAGCCGGGGCGAGGCGGCGGCGATCGCGTCGACGTTGACCAGGCCCCTGGCGTTCTCGATCTGCGCCTCGATGCCGATCTTGCCGACCTCCAGGCCGACCGTCTTCTCGATCTGGGTGAGCAGCAGGTCGAGCGCGACCACCTGCTCGGCGTCCTGGACCTTGGGCAGCATGATGCAGTCCAGGTTCTGCCCGGCGCCCTCGACCACGGTGATCACGTCGCGGTAGGTCCAGTGCGTGGTCCAGTCGTTGACCCGGACGACCCGGGTCTTGCCGCCCCAGTCGCCGTTGTTGAGGGCGTCCACGATGTGGTGGCGGGCGCTCTCCTTGACCAGCGGGGCGCAGGCGTCCTCCAGGTCGAGGAAGACCTGGTCGGCGGGCAGGCCCTGGGCCTTCTCCAGGAAGCGCGGGTTGCTGCCCGGCACGGCCAGGCAGGAACGGCGCGGACGGAGGCGGTTGACGGTCATTGAGGGTGTTCCTTCCGGGGTCAGCTGGTCGCGGCGGTGGTCGCGGCCCACGGCTGGAGCCTGTTGGCCAGCCGGATCTCGTCCACGATCCGGCCGATGATGGTGGTGATGCCGAAGTCCTTGGGCGTGAACACGGCGGCCACGCCGGCGGCCCGCAGGACCTCCGCGTCGGCTGCCGGGATGATTCCGCCCACGATCACCGGCACATCCTCCACCCCGGCCCGGCCCAACCGCTGTATGACGTCGGGCACAAGCTCCGGGTGCGCCCCGGAGAGGATGGACAGGCCCACGCAGTGCACGTCCTCGGCGACGGCCGCCGAGACGATCTGCTCGGGCGTCAGGCGGATGCCCTGGTAGACCACTTCGAACCCGGCGTCGCGGGCCCGGACGGCGATCTGCTCGGCGCCGTTGGAGTGCCCGTCCAGGCCGGGCTTGCCGACCAGCAGGCGCAGCTTGCCGGTGCCGAGCTCGGCCGCGGTGGCGGCCACCGCCTCCCGCACCGCGGCCAGCTCGCCGCCCGGCTCGGCCGCGACCGCGACCGGGGCGCCGCCGACGCCGGTGGGCGCCCGGTACTCGCCGAACACCTCGCGCAGCGCGAACGACCACTCGCCGGTGGTGGCACCGGCCCGGGCGCAGGCCAGGGTGGCCTCCATCAGGTTCTCCTCGGTGGCCGCCACCTCCTTCAGCCGGGCCAGCGCGGCCCGCACGGCGGCCTCGTCGCGCCCGGCCCGCCAGGCCTCCAGGTTGGCCAGCACGGAGCGCTCGGACGCCGGGTCGACCACCATGATGGCGGTGTCCAGGTCCGCGGTGAGCGGGCTCTCCTCGGTGCTGTCGAAGCAGTTGACGCCGACGACCTTGTCCTCGCCCGCCTCGATCCGCGCCCGCCGCTCGGCGTGCGAGGCCACCAGGTTGGACTTCAGGTAGCCGGACTCGACGGCCGGGATCACCCCGCCCATCTCCAGCACCTTGGCGATCTCCGCCTCGGCGCCCGCCAGCAGCTCGGCGGTCTTCGCCTCGACCACGTGCGAGCCGTTGAACAGGTCGCCGTACTCCAGCAGGTCCGACTCGTACGCCAGCACCTGCTGGATGCGCAGCGACCACTGCTGGTCCCACGGCCGCGGCAGGCCCAACGCCTCGTTCCAGGCCGGGAGTTGGACGGCGCGGGCGCGGGCGTCCTTGGAGAGCGTGACGGCCAGCATCTCCAGCACGATCCGCTGGACGTTGTTCTCCGGCTGCGCCTCGGTCAGGCCCAGCGAGTTGACCTGCACGCCGTAGCGGAACCGGCGCTGCTTGGCGTCCCGGACGCCGTAGCGCTCCCGGGTGACCTTCTCCCACAGCCGGTTGAAGGCCCGCATCTTGCACATCTCCTCGACGAAGCGGACGCCCGCGTTCACGAAGAAGGAGATCCGGCCGACCACCTCGCCCATCCGCTCGGCCGGGACCTGCCCGGAGTCGCGGACGGCGTCGAGGACGGCGATCGCGGTGCACATCGCGTACGCGATCTCCTGGACGGGCGTCGCCCCGGCCTCCTGCAGGTGGTAGCTGCAGATGTTGATCGGGTTCCACTTCGGCAGGTGCGCCACCGTGTAGGCGATCATGTCGGTGATCAGCCGCACCGACGGGCCGGGCGGGAAGACGTGCGTCCCGCGCGACAGGTACTCCTTGACGATGTCGTTCTGGGTGGTGCCGGTCAGCTCGGCGACGTCCGCGCCCTGCTCCTCGGCGACCACCTGGTACAGCGCCAGCAGCCACATGGCGGTGGCGTTGATGGTCATCGAGGTGTTGGTGCGCTCCAGCGGGATCCCGTCGAACAGGGTCCGCATGTCGCCCAGGTGCCCGACCGGCACGCCGACCCGGCCGACCTCGCCGCGGGCGAGGACGTGGTCGGAGTCGTAGCCGGTCTGGGTCGGCAGGTCGAAGGCCACCGACAGGCCGGTCTGCCCCTTGGCGAGGTTGCGCCGGTACAGCGCGTTGGAGTCGCTCGCGGTGGAGTGCCCGGCGTAGGTGCGCATCAGCCAGGGTCGGTCACGTTCCTGAGCGGCCATCAGACGTTCCTGAAGGCGTTGATCTTGGTGAGGTGCTTCGCCCGCAGCTCGTGGTCGCGCACGCCCAGGCCCTCCTGCGGGGCCAGGCACAGCACGCCGACCTTGCCCTGGTGCTTGTTGTGGTGCACGTCCAGGGCGGCCTGGCCGGTCTCCTCCAGGGAGTAGACCTTGGACAGGGTCGGGTGGATCTTGCCCTTGGCGACCAGGCGGTTGGCCTCGAAGGCCTCGCGGTAGTTGGCGAAGTGCGAGCCGACGATCCGCTTGAGCGACATCCACAGGTAGCGGTTGTCGTACTGGTGCATGTAGCCGGAGGTGGAGGCGCAGGTCACGATGGTGCCGCCCTTGCGGGTGACGTACACCGAGGCGCCGAAGGTCTCCCGGCCCGGGTGCTCGAAGACGATGTCCACGTCCTCGCCGCCGGTGAACTCGCGGATCTTCGAGCCCAGGCGCTTCCACTCGCGCGGGTCCTGGTTCTGCTCGTCCTTCCAGAACCTGTAGCCCTCGGCGGAGCGGTCGATGATCGCCTCGGCGCCCATCGCCCGGCAGATCTCCGCCTTCTGCGGGCTGGAGACCACGCAGATCGGGGTGGCGCCGCCGGCCAGCGCGTACTGGGTGGCGTACGAGCCGAGGCCGCCGCTGGCGCCCCAGATCAGCACGTTGTCGCCCTGCTTCATGCCCGCGCCGTTGCGCGAGACCAGCTGCCGGTAGGCGGTGGAGTTGACCAGGCCCGGGGAGGCGGCCTCCTCCCAGGTCAGGTGCTTGGGCTTGGGCAGCAGCTGGTTGGTCTTCACCAGGGCGATCTGGGCCAGGCCGCCGAAGTTGGTCTCGAAGCCCCAGATCCGCTGCTCCGGGTCCATCATCGTGTCGTTGTGGCCGTCGGGGGACTCCAGCTCGACCGACAGGCAGTGCGCGACGACCTCGTCGCCGGGCTTCCAGGCGTTGACCCCGGCGCCGGTGCGCAGCACCACGCCCGCCAGGTCGGAGCCGAGCACGTGGTACGGCAGGTCGTGGCGCGCGGTCAGCGGCGAGAGGCGGCCGTAGCGCTCCAGGAAGCCGAAGGTGGACACCGGCTCGAAGATCGAGCTCCACACGGTGTTGTAGTTGACCGAGCTGGCCATCACGGCCACCAGGGCCTCGCCCGGGCCGAGTTCGGGCAGCGGCACGTCGTCCAGGTGGAGCGACTTGCGCGGGTCCTTGTCCCGGCTGGCCAGGCCGGCGAACATCTGCTCCTCGTCCTTGTGGAGCGTCACCGCCCGGTAGGACTCGGGCAGCGCCAGGGCGGCGTAGTCGGCGGACGTGGCGTCGCCGCTGAGGATCGCGTCGAGAATTTCCTGCATGGCTGCCTCCGAAGGCGTACCTGTGCGAGGGACACAGGGCGTCTGGGGGAGCCGGGAGCGGACACCGGCTTCGCGTTGAGGGTCTGAGGGTGGTGCTTGGCTGGTGCGACGGGTGGGTGGGTCGCGTGGGTGCTGCTGGTTCTCGCCCCCTCGGTAGGGGACGCCGGAAGACGGCGCGCCGAGGTGGGGAGCCGCGGCGCCGCAGCCGGTGGGAACAAGGTAGTGGCACCCTGTGCCACTCGTAAAGACACGCGGTGCCAAGTTCTGGCGTGAGCAAGGACACGCCGTGCCGACCGGGCCCGGAGTGGCCGAAGGCCCGCCCCCCGGAGAGGGGGGCGGGCCTTCGAAACCGCCGATGATCTGCGAAAATCGCCTGGATTACGCGGAAGTTCGCCCGCTCAGGGCGGCGCGGATGGAATCCACCACCGCCTCCAGCGGTGCGTCCGTCCGGGCGACTGTGATCAGGACCTCACCGCCCGGACTGGCACTCAGTGCGCTCACCGCCTCGGCCTCCCCACCCTCACCACTGGCACCGGGTGCCAGGGCGGCGCCGCGGCGGCGCGCCCCGCTCGGCGGGGTCGGCCAGAACGTCCCCCGGATCACCCCGAAGGAGTGGTCGAGCTGCGCCTCCACGTCGCCGTGCCCGCCCGCCCGCAGCCAGCGCCGCAGCACGTGGTTGTGCGCCGCGACCACCGCCGCCGCCGACACCTCCGCCAGCATCGAGTCGTCGTCCCCGCCGCGCTGCCAGCCCGGCGGCGTCTGCTCGGCCGCGTCGAACCGGCCCAGCAGGTAGCGGGTGAACAGCCGCTCGTACCGGGAGACCACCGCGATCTCCCGCTCGCGCAGCGCCGGGACCTGCCGGATCAGCTGGTAGCGGGCCACCGACATCTCCGGCGTGGAGGCGTACATCCGCAGCACCTCCTTGATGCCGCGGCACACCACGTCCAGCGGGTGCTCCTCGGCGTCGGCGCTGGCCAGCAGGTCCGCCACCCGCACCAGGGTGTCGTCGTGGTCCGGGAAGATCGCCTCCTCCTTCGACCGGAAGTACCGGAAGAAGGTCCGCCGGGCCACCCCGGCCGCGGCCGCGATCTGATCGACCGTCGTCTCCTCGTACCCCTGGGTGGCGAACAGCTCCATCGCCGCGGCGGTCAGGTCCTGGCGCATCTGCAGGCGCTGGGCGGCGGCCCGGCGGCTGCCCGGCCCGGACTCCGTACCCGCGCGCGACTGGTCGGGCCCGGCGGCCGGCGGCTGCGGCGGGGGAGGCGAGGTCTGGCGATCCATGCCCGGAACGCTACACGCACCCGGTGCGCCACCGGCCGGCCTGCCCCGCCGCACCGGCGCCACCGGCGGCGCCACGGCGGGCCGCGGCCACCGCGCGGAGACCGCGCCCGCGCCCCAAGGGGGCTGCGCCGCAGGCGGGTTGACCCCGCCGAGGGGCGACGGACGGGCCCCCGGAGCGGGCACCGGACGGCCGGTCATCGCCGTGCGTGGTCACGGAAACCACGCCCCGTCTTGCGCCCCAGGCACCCCGCCGCGACCAGGTGCTCCAGCAGCGGCGCCGCCGCCAGCCCCGGCTCCCGGAACTCCTGGTGCAGCACCTGCTCGATGGTCAGCGACACGTCCAGCCCCACCACGTCCAGCAGCTCGAACGGCCCCATCGGGTAGCCGCAGCCCAGCTTCATCGCGGTGTCGATGTCGTCCACCGTCGCGTAGTGCTCCTGCAGCATCCGCACCGCGTCGTTCAGGTACGGGAACAGCAGCGCGTTCACGATGAAACCGGCCCGGTCGCCGCACTCCACCGGGTGCTTGCGCACCTTCGCGCACAGCTCCAGCACGGTGGCCGTGACGTCCTCGGCGGTCAGCACCGTGGAGACCACCTCCACCAGCTTCATCGCGGGCGCCGGGTTGAAGAAGTGCATCCCCACCACGTCCCGCGGCCGGGAGGTCGCCGTCGCGCAGGAGATCACCGGCAGCGAGGAGGTGGTGGTGGCCAGCACCGCGCCCGGCTTGACCAGCTCGTCCAGGGCGGCGAACAGCTCGCGCTTGACCGCCAGGTCCTCCGCCACCGCCTCCACCACCAGGTCGACCTCCGCCAGGTCCCGGTACGAGCCGGTCGGCGTCACCAGGGCCAGCGCCGCGTCCCTGGCCTGCTCCGACAGGCGGCCCCTGGCCACCGAGCGCTCCAGCGACCGGGCCAGCTGCGCCTTCGCCCGCTCCGCCTTCTCCTGGCTGCGGGCCGCCAGCAGCACCGGGAAGCCCGCCTTCGCGAACACCTCCACGATGCCGGTCGCCATCGTCCCGCTGCCGCACACGCCGATGCTGCGCACCTCGCGCCCGGCCGCCCGCGGCCGCGCGTCCGCCCGCGCCTCCGGCACCACCTTCGAGGAGCCCGGCGCCTCGTACGCGTAGAAGCCGCGGCCCGACTTGCGGCCCAGCAGGCCCGCCGCGACCAGCTGCCCCAGGATCGGCGCCGGGGCGTGCAGCCGGTCCTTGGACTGCGCGTACATCGCCTCCAGCACCGTGCGGGCGGTGTCGATCCCGATCAGGTCCAGCAGCGCCAGCGGGCCCATCGGCAGGCCGCAGCCCAGCCGCATCGCCGCGTCGATGTCCTCCCGGGTCGCGTACCGGGACTCGAACATCGCCGCCGCCTGGTTCAGGTACGCGAACAGCAGGCCGTTGGCGATGAACCCCGCCCGGTCGCCCGCCGCCACCGGCTCCTTGCCCAGGTCGCGCGCCAACTCGGCGACCCCCTCGGCCACCTGGGGGTCCGTCAGCACCGTGCGGACCACCTCCACCAGGCGCATCGTGTGCACCGGGTTGAAGAAGTGCACGCCCAGCACCCGCTCCGGCCGGGAGGTGGCCGCCGCGATCCGGGTCACGCTCAGCGCCGTCGTCCCGGTCGCCAGCACCGTCTCCGGCGGGCAGATCCGGTCCAGCTCGGCGAAGAGCGAACGCTTCAGCTCCAGGTCCTCCGGGACCTCCTCGACCACCAGGTCGGCCCGCGCCGCCGCGGTCAGGTCGTCGCCGACCTCGATCAGCGCCAGCAGCGCCGCCCGCTCCTCGGCCTCCAGCCGCCCGCGCTCCACCGCCCGCGCGGTCGACGCCTCGATCCGGTCCAGCGCCCGCAGCGCCTGCGTCGGACCGGCCTCCACGCCGATCACCCGACGCCCGCTGCGCGCGAGGGCCACGGCCACCCCGGCACCCATGGTGCCCAGGCCGACCACGGCAACGGTGGGGAAGGGACGCTCCATAGTCCAGACTCCTTGTCATGGGCCCGCGCCGCGGCCCCCGCCAGCGCCCGGCCGCGACAGCGCGAACCCGGACGGAGGGTGTGACGGGGGAGGGTGTGCCGACGGCACGGGAGAAACGGGAACGGAAGAACCGAAGGAAGAACAGCGGCGCCCCGCGGTACGGACCGGTCCGCTCCGGTTCCGTCCAGGGGGCATTGCCGTGGTGCTCAGGCGCTCCGACCAGATCATGAAGCGACGCCGACGCGCACACAGGAGAAGAGAACGCGGCATGCCGGTGCGGCTCCCGAGGCCCGGCGCTGGCGCGTGCCGACACTGTAGCCCAGCTACCGGCGGGTAGGAAGGGGGGAACGCGGCACGCCGGTCCGTCGACGGACCCATACTGTGGCCGCAGCTGCCGAAGGAGGACACCATGGCTGTCATGACGACTGAGCGCCCGCAGATGGAACTCGAGCAGTTCAGGGGGATCGCCATAGCGGCCGAACGGGAGGACGTGGTGCTCGAGTTCATCAACGGCAGGATCGGAGTCAAGCCGGTGCCCGACGGCGACCACGGCGAAATCATCCGCTGGGTTTCGAAGCGCTGCATGCAGTACCGCCCGGATCTGTGGCTGTACGCGGAGCAGGGGTTGCGGGTCGACCGCTACCGGGGCGGGCACGCCAAGCCTGACGGCGCGCTCGCCAGGGACGGGGCCTTCGCCGGACAGGGCGAGTGGGCCGACCCCGAGCAGGTGCTGATGGTGGTGGAGGTGACGTCCTACGACTCCGACACCCACCAGCGGGACCGGGTCGAGAAGCCCGTGGCGTATGCCGAGGCCGGGATTCCGGTGTACCTGCTGATCGACCGTGACGCGGGTGCGGTGACGGTCCACAGCGAGCCGAACGAGGGCCGCTACGAGAGCATCGCGACGCTGGCCTACGGCCACGAGGTCGTCCTGCCCGACCCGATCGGTGTCACCCTCGACACCGAGGAGCTCAAGCGCTACGCGCGCTGAAACGCCGAACGGCCCGCCCGGAGTGCTCCGGGCGGGCCGTTCGCGCGTGGTGCGCCGGTCGGTGCGTCAGTGCGCCATGACCGGGACGGCGTCCTCGGCCTCGACGCCCTCCGCGTGGTGCTCCGGCTTGCCGGCGTTGATCAGGACGCCCGCGGTGACGCCCGCCAGCAGCAGGATGCCGAAGGCCGCCCAGATCGCGACGGAGTAGGAGTGCACCTGCGCCTGGAGGCCGAACAGCGCCGGGTCGGTGGCGGTGGCCGCGTGGGCCTTGGCCCACGAGGTGCCCGCGCTGTGCGCGACGGTGCTCAGCAGTGCGGTGCCGATCGCGCCGCCGACCTGCTGCGAGGTGTTGACCATCGCCGAGGCGACACCGGCGTCCCGCGGCTGGACGCCGTAGGTGGCCAGGCTCATCGCGGGCATGAACGCGGTGCCCATGCCGAGGCCCATCAGGACCAGGCCCGGCAGGATCTGCCAGTACGAGGTGTTGACCTCGATCTGGGTCAGGATCAGCAGGCCGAGCGAGGCGACCACGAAACCGGGCGCCATCAGGTACCGGGCCGGGACCCGGGTCATCAGGCGGGCGCCGATCTGGGTGGAGCCGGTGACCATGCCGGCCACCATCGGGAGGAAGGCGAAGCCGTTGACCAGCGGCTTGTAGCCCAGCACGTCCTGCATGTAGAGGGTGAGGAACAGGAACAGGCCGAACATGCCGATCACGGCCATGCCGAGCGAGAGGTAGACACCGCCGCGGTTGCGGTCGGCGACCACGCGCAGCGGCAGCAGCGGGGCCTTGACCCGGCCCTCGACGACCACGAACGCGATCAGCAGCACGGCGGCGGCGACGAACAGGCCGATGGTGCTGGTGTCGCCCCAGCCCTTCTGCTCGGCCCGGGTGAAGCCGTAGACCAGGGAGACCAGGCCGAGGGTGACCAGCAGCACGCCCGGGATGTCCAGGCGGTTGCGGTTGAGGCCGACCGCGGGCTCGCGGATGACCAGGACCGCGCCGGCGATGGCGACCGCGGCGAACGGGATGTTGACGTAGAAGGTCCAGCGCCAGTTCAGGTACTCGGTGAGGGCGCCGCCCAGGATCAGACCGATCGCACCGCCACCGCCGGCCACGGCGCCGTAGATGCCGAACGCCTTGGCGCGCTCCTTGCCGTCGGTGAACATCACGGCGAGCAGCGACAGCGCGGCGGGCGCCAGCAGCGCGCCGAACACGCCCTGCAGGGCGCGGGCGCCGAGCAGCATCGCGGTGTTGGCGGCGGCGCCGCCCAGTGCGGAGGCCGCGGCGAAGCCGACCAGGCCGACCATGAAGGTCCGGCGGCGCCCCCACAGGTCCGCGACGCGACCGCCGAACAGCAGCAGGCCGCCGAAGGCCAGGGCGTAGGCGGTGATCACCCACTGGGTGGTGCTGTCGGCGAAGCCGAGGCTCTTCTTGGCGTCGGGGAGCGCGATGTTCACCACGGTCGCGTCGAGGACGACCATCAGTTGGGCGAGGGCGATGAAGACGAGTGCCTTCCACCGGCGCGGGTCCGGCTGGAGGGTGTCAGACATGGAGGTACCCACTTGTGTGTGCGAGGGCGTACGACGGAATGCGTGCGGGACCGCGGCCCGTGGCGGGGCGTCCCGCGGTGAGGTCTGGTGAGGGGCGCGTTGTCGCCCCGGGTGCCTTGCGTGTCAGGCGGAGCGGGGCGTGAGGTCCTCCAGGGTCGCGGCACGGCCGGGCAGCGCGGACGGCGCGGGAGCCCGCAGGCCGTCCAGCAGCAACTGCAGGTGACGCCGGACGTGCGGGTCCAGGTCGAGGCAGCCGAAGCCGGGGAGCGGTCGGGTGAGCTGGGCCATGGCGACCACGATGTCGCCGGCTCCGACGTCGGTGCGGAGCAGGCCGTCGGCCTGGGCGCGCGCGACCAGGTCCTCGGTGACCTGCTTCATCTCGGCGCGCGCTTCGGCGAGTTCGGGCTCTTCGCGGTCGATCGTGTCGGAGAGCAGCGGGCAGAGCGCGCCGATCCGCTCCTCGGCCGCGGCGTGCACGAAGCGGCTGAACGCCGCGAAGGAGTCGGGCTCCTCCGCGAGGGCCGCGTGCGCGTGCGCCACGATCCGCTCCATCACGGCGATGGAGACCTGCTGGATCAGGGTCTGGCGGTCGGCGAAGTTCCGGTACAGCGTGGCGTTGCCGACCCCGGCCCGGCGGGCGATCTCGTCCAGCGAGGCCATCGCCCCGTGCTCGACGAAGGCCTCCCGGGCCGCGGCGACGATCCGGGCCCGGTTGCGGGCCGCGTCCGCGCGCCGGACGGGAGCGGCGATGGTGACGACGGTCATGCTGCGCTCCCTTCGAGCGGCGGGGTCCCGGTCTTTTCTACCGGTTCCTACCGGGGATCGTCTCCCCGTTTTGTTGCGGACAGATGACTAAACGGGGAACTGCTCCCCGGAAATTTCGTCATTCCATGTGACCTGCGTCACGTTCGCGCCGTCACGGACGGGTGACCTCCCGGCGCGTTCCCCCGGACGCCGCGAAACCCCTGGTCAGGATGGGTCCATGAGCACCGCCAAGCCACGCGCCGACCGCGCCGCCGAGGCCCGGGTGACCGCCACCCGGATCGAGGCCGAGGGCGTCGACGGAGTGATCGTCAGCTGGGTCGACAACGCGGGCGTCACCCGGGTCAAGACCGTCCCCGTCCGCGCCCTCGAACCCGCCGCCCGCTGGGGCGTCGGCGCCGCCCCCTGCTTCGACGCCTTCCTGGTCGACGACTCGCTCGCCCCCTCCGGCGGCCCCACCGGCGACCTGCGCCTCGTCCCCGACCTCGCCGGCCTGCACCGCCTCGCCGCCCAACCCGGCTGGGCCTGGGCCCCCGGCGACCGCTGGACCCAGCACGGCGACCCCCACCCCGGCTGCCAGCGCCACTTCGCCCGCCGCACCGCCGACGCGCTCGCCGACCGCGGCCTGACCGTCCGCGCCGGCATCGAGGTGGAGTGGACCGTCGACGGCGGGGAACCCGGCCCCGCCTACGGCATGCGCCGCCTGATCGGCAACAGCGACTACCTGCGCGACCTGCTGCGCGCCCTGCGCGAACAGGAACTCACCGTCCTCCAGCTCCACCCCGAGTACACCGAGGGCCAGTACGAACTCTCCCTCGCCCCCACCGGCCCGGTCGAGGCCGCCGACACCGCCCTGCTGGTGCGGCACACCGTCCAGGCCGTCTCGCTGCGGCACGGACTGCGCGCCAGCTTCGCCCCCGTCACCGCCCCCGGCGGCGTCGGCAACGGCGGCCACCTGCACCTCAGCCTGTGGCGCGACGGCCGCAACCTCGGCCACGGCGGCACCGGACCGCACGGCCTCACCCGGGAGGCCGAGGCCTTCCTGGCCGGGGTGCTCGCCGAACTGCCCGCCCTGCTCGCCCTCGGCGCCCCGTCCGTCGCCAGCTACCTGCGGCTGGCCCCCGGCCGCTGGTCCGGGCCGTACCGCTGCTGGGGCCTGGAGAACCGGGAGGCCGCGCTCCGCCTGATCACCGGCTCCGCGCCCGAGCAGGCCAACGCCGAGGTCAAGTGCTTCGACGCCGCCGCCAACCCCTACCTCGCCGTCGGCGGCGTCCTCGCCGCGGGCCTGGCCGGCCTCGACGGCGCCCTCCACCTGCCCCCCGAGACCACCGGCGACCCCGGCGACCCCGACGCCCCCGGCGGCGGCGCCGAACGCCTCCCCGCCACCCTCGACCAGGCCGTCGACGCCCTGCGCGCGTCCGAGGCGCTGCGCACCGCCCTGGGCGAGCCGCTCTGGCGGGCCGTCCTCGACGTCCGGGAGGCCGAGATCGCCCGCTTCGCCGGACTGAGCGACGAGCAGCTCGTCGAGGCCGTCCGCTACCGCTACTGACCCCGACGGGCCGTCAGCGCGCCTCCAGCGCCGACCAGGCCGGCGACAGCGCCACCGCCTCCACCTGCTCCCGGGTCAGCAGGGCCTCGTGGCCCTCCGGGCCGAACGCGGTGGCGCGCAGCAGCAGTCCGTCCGGCCGCAGCACCGCCACCACCGTCTCGGTCGCACCCTGCGCGTCCGGGACGGGCCGGTCGGCCGCCGTGCGGACCCGGCTGCCGTCGGGGCGCACCGACGCCTGCGCGAACCAGCCGCGCGTCACCTGGTCGGCCTTCGCGACCTGCACCATCAGGTTCACCTCCCGGGTGCCGTCGTCGAGCACCACCAACTGCTCGGACCAGGTGCCCGAGTAGCTCCTGACCTTCAGGCCGGTCGGTACCAGGTCGGTCAGCTTGACGTCCGGCGCGCGGGCGTCCGGCGGCACCTGGACCAGCGTCTCCCGCACGGAGCGCCAGGCCGGGGCCGCGGCGATGGCGGTCAGCTGCTCCGCGCTCAGCAGCGACTCCGGGCCGGGCGCCGGACCGCCGTCGGGCGCGGTCTCGGCGGAGGAGTGGACGACGACCCGGAGCCCGCCCGGGCCCTCCCGCCGCACGTCGCGGAAGGCCGGCCCGCCCGAGGCGCCGGACGAGGGCGGGAGCCAGGTGTTGACGACCGTCGTGCCGCCGTCGGCGTCGGGCGCCTGGTGGCACGTCCGGCCCGCGACCTGCCCGGTGGGGCAGCCGCCCGCGGGCTTCACCCACCTCGTGTCGGTGACCGACACCGTCAGCCCGCTCCGGCCGTGCCCGTTGTCCACCAGCAGGTACGCCACCGCCTCGCCGGCCGGGACGGTGCCCGGCCCGTGCGTCGAACCGGACGAGGAGAGGATCCGCACCCCCGGCGGCAGCAGCCGGCCCACCACCGACACCGTGTGCGGCTCCTCCGGCAGCGCCGCGTCCGCCGCCCCCTGCCCGTCCGCCCCGGACGCCCCGGCCGAGGGCGGCACCGGGGCGGTACCGGACGCGGCCGGGCCGACGGCCGGCGCGGGGCGCCCGTCCGGCTGCGCGATCGCGGTGAGCGCGCCCACCGCCAGCACCAGCGCGGCCGCCCCCGACACCAGGGAGAGCTGCCCGCGCCGCCGACGGCGGCCCCGGACGGCCCCCGCCTCGACCAGCCGCGGAGTGTCGGCGAGGAACCGCTCGCCGGTCTCGCGGAAGGCCCGCACCAGGCCCTCCTCGGCGCCGCGTCCGGGCCCGCTGCCCCGGAGGTCGCCGTGCGCGTCGTCGTGGTCGAACCGTGCGGACATGCGCCATCACCGTCTCTGCTTGGTGGAGTTGGGGAAGTCGAAGGGGGGAGAGCGGGCGGGGCCCGCCGGGTCAGGGCCGGGCGAGGTCGGTGAGGCCGTCGCCGAGCAGCGCCCGGAGCCGGACCAGCGCCCGGGAGGTCCGGGTGCGCACCGCGCCCGAGCCGCAGCGCAGGATCACCGCGGTCTCCTCGACGCTGACGTCCTCCCAGTAGCGCAGCACCAGCACCGCCCGGTCCCGCGGCGGCAGCGCGGCCAGCGCCTCCAGCAGCGTCACCCGCAGCGTGCCGTCGTCCTCCGGCCCGGGCCGGTCCGGGACCTCCGCGATCGGCCGCTCGCCCGCGCTGCGCCGCCGGTGGTGGCTGATGAACTGCCGGTACAGCACCCCCTGCGCGTACCCGGCCGGGTTCTCGATCGCGCGCCCGCCGAAGAACCGGCCGGGCCGCCGCCACACCGCGTACATCCGGCTCAGCGTCTCCTGGACCAGGTCCTCCGCGAGGTGGGTGTCCCCGCCGGTCAACAGGCAGGCGGAGCGGTAGAGATGGCCGGACCGGTTGGCGGCGAACTCCGCGTACTCCGCGTCCGCGCCGCGCGCTGCTGCTGATGCCACGATCACCGTTCCCCCGAGGATGCGTACCCTGTCACCCTTCAGACGCGGTTCGGCCCGCGGAATGTCACAGGCTCGTCGGCGCGGTGCCCCGGAGCCCGCGGTGCGGATGCCCAACTCCGCACGAGGCCAGGGTGGTTGTGGTACGAAGATCGCATGACGAGCTACTGGACGGGTGAACGGGTGCGCCTGCGCGCGGTCGAACCGGAGGACGGGCCGCTGCTCGCCCGGCTCTCCGCGCAGGAGGAGCGGCTCGGTGACGCGCTCGACCCGCCGCGCTCGGCCGAGGGGTGGGCGGCCCTCGCCCGGGGGAAGGCCGCCGCGGACCCGACGGCCGACACCTACCAGTTGGTGATCGAGTCGCTGGCCGACGGCGCCGCCGTCGGCACGACCGGCGTGCACCGGGCCGACGGCCGCAGCGGCCTGTTCGAGTACGGCATCACCATCGGCGCCGAGCACCGCCGCCGCGGCTACGCGGTCGAGGCGGTGCCGCTGCTGCTGCGGCACCAGTTCGAGGAGCGCCGCTGCCACAAGGCCACCGCCCGGGTGTTCGCCCACAACGAGCCCTCGCTGGCCCTGCAGCGGCAGCTCGGCTTCACCGAGGAGGGCCGCCTGCGGCGGCACTTCTTCGTCGCGGGCCGGCACCGCGACGTGGTGCTGTTCGCGCTGTTCGCCGAGGAGTTCTTCGCCCGCCACGGCGGCCCCACCCGGCTCTGAACCGACCCGCCCCGCCCCGTTGCACGTTCTTGCACGTTCTCGGGCGGGTCGAGCAGATCGTGCAGGCTAGGCGGTTCGCGCGGCCCGGGCGGTCCGGTCGGCGAACGGCCCGTCCAGCGCGGCCCACTGCAGCAGCAGCACCGTCTTGCCGTCGGCGATCCGGCCGTCCCGGGTCATCGCCAGCGCCCGGGCGAAGGGCAGTTCGAGCACCTCGATGTCCTCGCCGTCCTCCTCCAGCCCGCCGCCGCGCCCGGACCGGTCGGCGGGGCGGTAGGGCGCGGCGTAGCAGTGCAGCCGCTCGGTGACCGAGCCCGGGCTCATGTACGCGTCCAGCACGTGCGTCAACGGGCCGAGCTCCACGCCCAGTTCCTCCAGGCTCTCGCGGCGCACCGCGGAGACCGGGTCGTCCGCGTCCAGCAGCCCGGCCGCCGCCTCGATCAGCATCCCGTCGGGGTGCCCGTTGACGTAGGCGGGGTACCGGAACTGGCGGGTCAGCAGGACGGTGCCGCGCGCGGTGTCGTACGGCAGGACCGCCGCGCCGTCGCCCCGGTCGTAGGTCTCGCGCTGCTGGGTGGTCCATCGGCCGTCGCGGCGTCGGTAGTCGAAGGTGGTGCGGCGCAGCACGTGCCAGCCCTGCGAGGTGAGTTCGACCTCGCGCACCCGCACGTCGGGGTTGCGGCGCAGGTCGCGTCCGGCGCGGTCCAGGCCGGTGCGGCCGCGGTGGTCGGGGAGGTCGATCCCCGGGCGGGGGCCGCTCTGCGGGCGGGCGTTCACGCGTCCTCCCGGCGGGCGCGGCGCGGGAGTTCGGAGACGTCGTGGTACACGGGCAGGCCGCGGCGGCGGGCGGTGGCGACGTCCAGGTCCGCGCCGGTGGACTCGCCGGGCAGGCGCAGCACCGCGTCGCAGCGGTCGAGCAGCCGGGCCGCGGTGGGGTAGAGCACCTGCTCGGCCAGCGGGTCGGTCGGGCCCGCCCCGGCCGAGCGGAGCACCGGCAGGGCGATCCACTCGCCGATCACGGGCAGGTGCCCGGCGGCGAAGACCGGCCAGGCGGCGGCCTCCAGCCGGGCCAGGTTGGCGGCCATCGCCACCGGGTCGCCGCCGGTGCCGGAGCGGTACGGTCCGGCGATCAGGACGAGCAGGGGGGAGTCGGGGGCGGGGTGTGCTGCTGCGGTTTCGGTCATGGGGCGCTACGATACATGCAGAAACGTGAAAGAACAGGAGAGAACGAGGATGCTGGCTGCCGAACGGCGCGACCACCTGCTCGGACTGCTCGCCCGGGAGGGCAAGGTGGTGGCCAAGGACGTCGCCGCCGAACTCGGCATCTCCGAGGACAGCGTCCGCCGCGACCTGCGCGACCTCGCCGCCGAAGGCCTCTGCCAGCGGGTCTACGGCGGGGCGCTGCCCGCCTCCCCCGCGATGGCGGGCTACGCCGAACGGCAGTCGGTGGAGCCCGACGGCAAGCGGAGGGTCGCCACCGCGGCCGTCGACCTGGTCCGCCCCGGCAGCACGCTGATCCTGGACGGCGGCACCACCGCGCTCGCCGTCGCCGGGCTGCTCCCGCCCGACCTCGACTGCACCGTGATCACGCACAGCCCGACGGTCGTCACCGCCCTGCTCGAACACCCCCGGGCCGAACTGTTCCTGCTCGGCGGCCGGGTGTTCAAGCACTCCGCGGTCGCCTGCGGCGCCGCCGCCGTCGAGGCCGCCCAGAACGTCTCCGCCGACCTCTGCCTGCTCGGCGTCACCGGGGTCCACCCCGACGCGGGGCTCACCACCGGCGACGCCGACGAGGCCGCGATGAAGCGGGCCCTGGCCGCCCGCGCCGCCGAGACCTGGATCCTCGCCTCGGCCGAGAAGATCGGCACCGCCTCCCCGTTCCGGGTCCTGCCCTGGGACCGCGTCGCGGGCCTGATCACCGACGCCGCCCCCGACCATCCCGCCCTCGACCGCCTCGCCGCCTCCGGCGTGGAGATCCGCCCGGCCCACTGACCGCGGACCGGGACCGGCCCGGCCGCCGTGCCTCCGGCCCCCGGCTCAACTCCCGCCGGGGGAACCGGAGTCACTCGGCCAGCGGCCGGACCGCGGGCGGTCGGATCACCGCCGGTCGGATCACAGGCGGTCGGGGTGCGGGCTCCCGGCCCCCCGCAGCAGGGTGTCCACGACGAGGGTGGCGAGGACGTCGGGGCCCTGCGCGTCCTGCTGCTGCGCGGCCTCGTGGATCAGGGCGTAGTAGACCCGGCGGGTCCAGGCGATGTCGACGTCGGGGCGCAGGACGCCCGCCTCCCGGGCGCGGCGGAACAGCCGCTCGCAGGTGTCCCGCACCTCGGCGTGGATGTGGGCGACCTCCAGGTTGGCCGAGCCGGCCTGGCTCATCGCGAACCCCCAACTCGCCTTGACGGCCAGCACGTTGGCGGTGGTCTGGTAGAGCGCGACCAGGGGTGGGGCGGTGTCGGGGCGGGCGGCCTCCACCGCCGTGGCGAACCGGCGGGCGGCCCACAGGGCGAGCGCGTCGACGAGCGCCTCGCGGGTGGCGAAGCGCCGGTGCACGGTGGTGCGGGCCACGCCCGCGGCCTCGGCGATCTGCTCCATGGTGGCCGCCGGGTCCTGGCCCAGCGTGCGTTCGGCCGCCTCCAGGATCGCCGCCACCGTCCGCTCGGCGTCCGCGCGCAGCGGCCGACCGCCGACGGCCGCCGACTTCCCCTGCGGCCCGCTCTGCGTCCGCCCCTGCCCCTGCGTCTGTGCCTCCATGGGAAAAGCATACGCAGCTGTCATCCTTCAGAAGCTACTTGCATCACGCATGTAGCAGGTTGTAGCTTCCTTGCATCCCGATCGATGCGACTGGAACCGTCCGGAAGGTGGAAGCACATGGAGTACACCCGTCTCGGCCGCAGCGGCCTCTCGGTGTCCCGACTCGTCCTCGGCACCATGAACTTCGGCTCGCGGACGTCCGAGGAGGACAGTCGCGCGATCATGGACCGGGCGCACGAGCACGGCATCAACTTCTTCGACACGGCCGACTCGTACGGCCTGCGGCAGGGCGAGGGGCTGACCGAGCAGATCATCGGCCGCTGGTTCGCCCAGGGCGGCGACCGACGCGACCGGACGGTCCTCGCCACCAAGGCGTACCTTCCGACGGGGGAGCGGCCCAACGAGGGCGGGCTCTCCGCGCTGCACATCCGGCGCGCGGTCGACGCCTCGCTCAAGCGGCTGCAGACCGACCGGATCGACCTGTTCCAGATGCACCACATCGACCGGCACACCCCGTGGGAGGAGGTCTGGGAGGCGTTCGGCGTCCTGCGCCAGCAGGGCAAGGTGCTCTACTTCGGCTCGTCCAACTTCGCGGGCTGGCACCTCGCGCAGGCGCAGGAGGCGGCCCGGTCGCGGCACTTCCTCGGCCTGGTCGCCGAGCAGTCGATCTACAACCTGATGTCCCGGTGGGTCGAACTGGAGGTGCTGCCCGCCGCCCGGCACTACGGCATCGGCGTGATCCCGTACTCGCCGCTGCACGGCGGCGTGCTCAGCGGCGTGCTGCGCAAGCAGCGCGAGGGGCTCGCCGTCCGCAGCGGCTCGGGGATCTGGGCCGCCGCCCTCGCCGACCGCCGGGAGGCCGTCGAGGCGTACGAGAAGCTGTGCGCCGGACTCGGCGAGGACCCGGCCCACGTCGGGCTGGCCTGGCTGCTCGCCCAGGACGGGGTGACCGGCCCGATCATCGGACCGCGGACGGTCGAGCAGCTCGACGGCGCCCAGCGCGCCCTGCGGATCACGCTCGGCCCCGACACCCTCGCCGAACTGGACGCGATCTTCCCCGCGCCCGGCCCCAACGGCGCCAAGCCCGCACCCGAGGCGTACGCCTGGTGAACTCCCGCTGGGCCCCACCCGGTGGGCGGGCGGCGCACCACCCACCGGCGCAGCACCCGCCGACGCGTCACCCACCGCCCACCGGAGGTCAGTTCAGGAACTCGCCGTACGACGGCCACCGTACGAGGCGACCAGGGCGTCGGCGACGGCCTCCGCGTCCGCCCGCGCCACCTCGGCCGGGTACTCCGGCAGCAGGTCGTCCCAGACCGGCAGCCAGGAGCCGAGCAACTGCCCCTGGCCCGCCGGGCGGGCGTAGAACCACAGGTGCAGGTGTGCGGCACCGTCGCCCAGGCGGTAGACGTGGGCCCGGGAGATGTGCGGCCGCGCCTGCACCTGGCGGACTATGTGGGTGGTGAGCACGCCCATCTCGGCAGCCAGTTCGTCGGGCAGCTCCGCCAGGTCGTAGTGGTCGCGCGGGTACAGCATCAGCGCCAGCGGCACGCCGACGCCCGTGACCTGCCCCAGCCGCCAGTGGTCGGTGAACCACAGACCCTCGTCGCGGGCCCGGCACATCCCGCACTCCGCCGGGTCCTCGCCGTGCCGCGCCGGTTCCGGCAGCACCGGCGGGCGCAGCGGCGAGACGCGCAGCCCCTCCGGCTCGAACGGGCTGATCTCCCAGCTGGTCATCCGGGCCAGCGGGAGCCGCAGTTCGCCGTCGGCGGCCGCGCGTGCGTGGTCGTAGAACTCGTCAGGTGTCATAGCCATGATCGGAAGACTAGGCGCTGCCCGGCCGCCACCGTCCTGCGGCCCGGTTCGACCACGGCGGCCGCGCCGCACGCATCCGCCCGCCGGTGGCGGCCGACGTGAGCGAAGCGGCCGCACGCCTCGTCGGACGGCCCGTCAGTTGACGGCGGCCAGGTGGTTCTTGAGGCCGAGCCCGAACGCGGTCGGGGTGCCGTCGAAGTCGGAGATCAGCGACGGCCCCTGGCCGCAGTCCCAGGTGTTCCACGTCCAGCCGAGGTAGGAGACCTTGGCGGCGTCGGCCCAGGACATCACCTGGTCGATGAAGGAGTGGGCGCAGTCGTTCTCGCCGATCTCACCGACCACCACCGGGACCTGGGCCGCCAGCGGCGCCACCGTGGAGTTCCAACAGGCCTGGCCGGAACAGGTGTTGAAGTTGTACACGTGCCAGGACGCGGCCAGGTTCCCCGCCGGGTCGGTGGGCTTGTGGGCCAACCACTGGCCGAGGTCGTTGGAGTAGGCCAGGCCGCCGAGCAGGATGACGTTGTTCGCACCGGCGGTGCGGACGGCGTTGACCAGCGTCTGCATGCCGCTGACCGGGTAGCCGATGCCGGGGCAGGCGCTGCCGCCGTCCCGCCAGCAGTTCCACGCCTGGTCGATGCTGGAGACGGCGCGGTCCGCGTAGGGCTCGTTGAGCAGGTCGAAGACCACCGACGGCTCGTTCTTGAAGGTGCCGGCGACGGAGGACCAGAAGGTCGCCGCGCCGGCGCCCGGCATCGGCTTCTGACAGGTCGAGTTGACGTCCGAGCAGCCCGAGGAGTTGCCGGTGTAGAGGCCCTGGGTCCAGTGCAGGTCGATGATCGGGGTGAGCCCGGCGTCCTGCAGCGCGTGGACGAAGTTCTTCACCGCGCTGCGGTAGTTCTCGCCCGCGTACTCCGGCTTGACGTTCGCGTAGCCGTTCCAGCAGTCCTCGTTGACGGGGATGCGGACGGCGTTGGCCTTCCAGCTCTTGATCGCGGCGATCGAGGCGGTGTCCACCGGCCCGTCCGTGAAGCCGTAGCCCTGGACGCACATGAACTCCATGCCGGAGCGGTTCACGCCGCGCAGGACCACCTGCGAACCACCGGCGTCCACCAGCTTGTTGCCGGAGACGTGCAGCGCCGGGGCCTTGCCGCCGCCGGTGCTCCCGGAGGAGGAGGCCGAGGCGGACGGCGAGGCGGACGCAGAAGCCGACGCGGAGGCCGAGGCGGAGGCCGACGCAGAAGCCGACACGGACGGCGAGACGGAAGCCGACGGCGACGGACTCGCCGCCCCGTTGCAGGCCACGCCGTTGACGGTGAACGAGGCGGGGGCCGCGTTGGTGCCGCTGTACGAGAAGTTGGCGCCCGCGCTGACCGAGCCGCCCGGCGCGATGCTGCCCGCCCAGGCGGGGGCGGTGACGGTGACGTTCCTGCCGGACTGGCTCCAGGTGCCGTTCCAGCCGCTGCCCGAGAGGGTCTGGTTGCCGGTGTAGGAGTAGCCGAGGCTCCAGTTGTCGATCGGGGTGCCGCCGGGGTTGGTAAGTTTCACGTTCGCGGTGAAGCCGCTGCCCCAGTCGTTCGTCGTGTAGTCGACGGAGCACCGGAGGCCGGCGGCGGCCGCGGGCCCGGCGCCGGTGAGGGCGAGGGTGGTCGCAGCGGTCGCGGCCAGGGCGGAGGCCAGCACCAGGGCGGTGGTGCGGAGGGTCATGTCTGACTCCTCGGGGGAGGGGAAAATGGGCGCGCTCCCACAGGCCCGTCCCGAACCCTAGCCAGCAGCAAGGCAGTTGCCAACAAGTCCCGACTGCACACTCCCGCTGCGCACTCCCTTGACAGTGCGCACGCCCCTCCCGATATTTGGGAGCGCTCCCACAGAACGGCCCCGGCGG
Organism: Kitasatospora sp. NPDC001540; assembly: GCF_042894345.1. Classification (NCBI taxonomy): domain Bacteria; kingdom Bacillati; phylum Actinomycetota; class Actinomycetes; order Kitasatosporales; family Streptomycetaceae; genus Kitasatospora; species Kitasatospora sp. NPDC001540. The sequence goes on along the minus strand of NZ_JBIAVO010000005.1, from coordinate 82,542 downwards.
ATCCACGCCGACAGGACCCCAGCAGGACCCAGCAGACCCCACCGGGACGACCTCGCGGCAGGCTCCGACCTACCGCGCCGGAACCCCGGACGGCCTCGCCGGACGCCCTGCCGGATCCGCCCGACGCACCACCGTCCCCGGACTCCCCCACCCACCCCATCCGAGGAGCCGTCATGTCCTCCCCGCCCCGCAACCGGAAGACCCGCCCCCGGGTCTCGGCGCTCACCGCCGCCCTCACGCTGCTCGCCGCCGGTCTGTCGACCGCGGTCGCCGTCCCGGCGTCCGCCGCCGCGGTCCAGTGCTCCGTCGACTACACGACGAACGACTGGGGCAGCGGCTTCACCGCCAACGTGGCGATCAACAACAAGGGCACCGCCGCGCTCAACGGCTGGACGCTCACCTACTCCTACACCGGCAACCAGACGCTCTCGGGCAGCGGCTGGAACGGCACCTGGAGCCAGTCCGGCAAGAACGTCACCGTCGCCGCCCCGGTCTGGGCCGCCACCATCCCGGCGGGCGGCTCCGCCACCGCGGGCGCCAACTTCTCGTACAGCGGCACCAACACCGCGCCGACCTCCTTCGCGGTCAACGGCACCAGCTGCACCGGCGCGCACGCCGCCCCGACCACCGCCCTGACCAGCCCCGCCCCGGGCGCCAACTACCAGGCGGGGGCGGCCATCCCGCTCTCGGCCACGGCCACGGCGGCGGACGGCGCGAGCATCAGCAAGGTCGAGTTCTACGACAACACCACGCTGATCGGCACCGCCACCACCGCCCCGTACACCTTCAACTGGACGGGCGCGGCCAGCGGCAGCCACTCGATCTACGCCAAGGCGTACGACAGCCTGGGCGCGAGCAGCGAGTCGACCCCGGCGGGCATCACGGTCGCCACCGGCCCGGCGATCAGCGCGACCCCGCTGACCCTGTCGGTCAACCAGGGCAAGACCGGCAGCTTCGCCGTGAAGCTGACCAGCCAGCCGAGCGCGAACGTCACCGTCACCACCACCCGGACCTCGGGCAACACCGGGCTGTCGATCAGCTCCGGCGCGACGCTGACCTTCACCCCGAGCAACTGGTCGACGGCCCAGAACGTCACGCTCACCGCCGACGCCTCCTCCACCGGCTCGGCCACCTTCACCTCCTCCGCCACCGGGTACACCTCCTCGGCGGTCACGGTGACCGAACTGGCCGCCGCCTCGGGCGTGTACAACGACCGGTTCCTGCAGCTGTACAACAAGATCAAGGACCCGGCGAACGGCTACTTCTCGCCGGAGGGCATCCCCTACCACTCGGTGGAGACCCTGCTGGTCGAGGCCCCCGACCAGGGCCACGAGACCACCTCGGAGGCGTACTCGTACCTGCTCTGGCTGGAGGCCCAGTACGGGCGGGTCACCCAGGACTGGTCGAAGTTCAACGCGGCATGGACGCTCATGGAGACGTACATGATCCCGGGGCACGTCGACCAGCCGACCAACTCGTTCTACAACGCCTCCAAGCCGGCCACCTACGCGCCCGAGCGCCCGCTGCCGAGCGACTACCCGGCGGCGCTGGACACCTCGGTCACCGCGGGCAGCGACCCGATCGCCGGTGAGCTGAAGAGCGCGTACGGCACCGACGACATCTACGGCATGCACTGGCTGCAGGACGTCGACAACGTCTACGGCTACGGCAACGCGCCCGGCAAGTGCGAGGCGGGCCCGTCCGACACCGGCCCCTCGTTCATCAACACCTACCAGCGCGGCGCGCAGGAGTCGGTGTTCGAGACCATCCCGCAGCCGACCTGCGACAAGTTCACGTACGGCGGCAAGAACGGCTACCTGGACCTGTTCGTCAAGGACAGCTCCTACGCCAAGCAGTGGAAGTACACCGACGCGCCGGACGCCGACGCGCGCGCCATCCAGGCCGCCTACTGGGCCGACACCTGGGCCAAGGCGCAGGGCAACGGCTCGAAGGTCGCCACCACGGTGGCCAAGGCCGGCAAGATGGGCGACTACCTGCGGTACTCGTTCTTCGACAAGTACTTCAAGCAGATCGGCAACTGCGTCGGCGCCAGCGCCTGCGCGCCCGGCAGCGGCAAGACCTCCGAGCACTACCTGCTGTCCTGGTACTACGCCTGGGGCGGTGCCACCGACACCTCGGCCGGCTGGTCCTGGCGGATCGGCGACAGCGCCGCGCACGGCGGCTACCAGAACCCGATGGCCGCGTACGCGCTGGTCAACGACCCGGCGATGGCCCCCAAGTCGACCACCGGCAAGGCGGACTGGACGACCTCGATGGGCCGTCAGGTCGAGTTCACCCAGTGGCTGCAGTCCAACGAGGGCGCGATCGCGGGCGGTGCGACCAACAGCTGGGAGGGCGACTACGGGACCCCGCCGGCCGGCACCCCGACCTTCTACGGGATGTTCTACGACGAGGCGCCGGTCTACCACGACCCGGCCTCCAACCAGTGGTTCGGCTTCCAGGCCTGGGGCCTGGAGCGGATGGCGGAGTACTACTACTCCAGCAACGACCCGAAGGCCAAGGCCATCCTGGACAAGTGGGTGACCTGGGCGCTGTCCAAGACCACCTTCAACGCGGACGGCAGCTACCGGATCCCGTCCACGCTGGCCTGGAGCGGCAAGCCGGACACCTGGAACGCGGCCTCCCCGGGCGCCAACACCGGCCTGCACGTGAGCGTCGTCGACTACACCAACGACGTCGGCGTGGCCGGCTCCTACGCCAAGCTGCTGTCGTACTACGCGGCCAAGTCCGGCAACGCGGCGGCCAAGACCGCGGCGCAGAAGCTGCTCGACGGCATGTGGGCCAACAACCAGGACGCGCTGGGCATCGCCATCCCGGAGACCCGCGCCGACTACAGCCGCTTCAACGACTCGGTCTCGGTGCCGAGCGGCTGGACCGGCACCATGCCCAACGGCGACCCGATCAACAGCACCTCGACCTTCCTGTCGATCCGGTCCTGGTACAAGAACGACCCGTCGTTCGCCAAGGTCCAGTCGTACCTGAACGGCGGCCCCGCGCCGGTCTTCACGTACCACCGGTTCTGGGCGCAGGCCGACATCGCCACGGCGATGGCGACCTACGGCGACCTGTTCGGCGGCTGACCCGCCGTCACCCGAACGCGAGTGCCCGGTCCGACCGACAGCGGACCGGGCACTCGCCCGTTATGAGGAGATCCTTTTACTCCCTCTTGATTTTTGTCATATGGGGTGAATAGTCTCCCGGCCATTCGGACGCCACCGATCACCCAGGATCGCGCCGCCGACACTCGGGAGGGTCAACCCCTATGAGAGTTCCCCGGATCCGCCGCTCCGCACTCACCGCCACCGCGGCCTGTCTGGCCCTCGCCACCGCCGGAACCCTGGCCCTGCCCGCCGCCGCCGCGACCGCCGCGACCGCCGACGGCCCCCTGCTCAGCTACGTCGTCAACACCAGGGCCAACCACGGCCAGACCCAGAAGGCCGAACGCGAGGTCAGGGCGGCCGGCGGCACCGTGGTCGCCTCCTACGAGCAGATAGGCGTGGTGATCGCCCGCTCCGCCGACCCCGGCTTCGCCGCCAGGCTGCGCGCCTCGAGGACGATCGACTCGGTCGGCGCCAGCCGCACCGCGGGCATCCAGGCCGGGGGAGTGGAGGACGCCGTCCAGGAGGCCGAGGTGCCCGCCACCGCCCCCGCCGACGGCAGCGAACCGCTCTGGGCCGACCAGTGGGACATGCGGCAGATCGGCGTCGACCAGGCGCACCGGAAGGAGCTCGGCAGCCGCGCGGTGGTGGTCGGCGTGCTCGACTCCGGCATCGACGCCACCCACGAGGACCTCGCCGCCAACGTCGACCCCGCGCTCTCCGCGTCCTGCCTCGGCGGCCGCCCCGACACCGACTGGCAGTCCTGGCAGCCCACCACCAGTAGCCACGGCACCCACGTGGCGGGCACCATCGCCGCCGCCAAGAACGGCAAGGGCGTCGAGGGCATCGCCCCCGGCGTCCGGCTGGCCGCCGTCAAGGTGGTCGACGACGGCGGGTTCATCTACCCCGAGTACGCGATCTGCGGCTTCGTCTGGGCCGCCGAGCACCACTTCCAGGTCACCAACAACAGCTACTACGTCGACCCGTGGATGTTCAACTGCGCGGGCGACCCGGACCAGGCCGCCGTCAGCGAGGCCGTCCGCCGGGCCGTCGACTACTCCCGCCGCAACGGGGTGCTGAACGTCGCCGCCGCGGGCAACGAGAACATCGACCTGGCGCACAAGACCGTCGACGTCTCCAGCCCCGACGACACCGACCCGGTCACCCGGCCGATCGACGACAGCTGCCTCGACCTGCCCGCCGAACTGCCCGGCGTGGTCGCGGTCTCCGCCGTCGGCGTCAAGGGCGACAAGTCCTACTACTCCAGCTACGGCCTGAACAAGGTCGCGGTGGCCGCGCCCGGCGGCGACGCCCGCTACCAGCTGCCCGACACCCCCGACCACAACGGGCGTGTCCTGTCGACCGTGCCCGGCGGCAAGTACGCCTACATGCAGGGCACTTCGATGGCCTCCCCGCACGCGGCCGGCGTCGCCGCGCTGCTCGCCTCCACCCACCCGTGGGCCGGCCCCGACCAGCTGCGCGCCCTGCTGATCGGGCAGGCCGACCCGCACGCCTGCCCGGCCGGCGACTACAACCCGGGCGGCACCGGCCTCTACAAGGCCACCTGCGAGGGCACCGAGGACGACAACGGCTTCTACGGCGCGGGCGTGGTCTCCGCCGCCAAGGCGGTCGACCTCTCCCGCGGCTGACGCGCCGCCGCCACGTCACTCCCCGCCGACGTGCCGGGACCAGTCCGACTCCACCGGAGCCAGACCGGCCCGGTTCGGCACCTGCTTCAACCAGGCCGGACGGGCCGCCAACCGCTCCTCGGCGGCCCGCTCCTCGGCGGCCCGGATCTGCTCGGGCGTCGCGAAGCCCTCCGGCAGCCAGGCCGCCGAGTGCGCCACCCGGGCGGCCAGGTGCCGCACGTACGCCTCCCGCACCGCGGCCGGCGAGTCGAAACCCGGCTCGTCGGCCAGCCAGGCGTCCGGCACCAGCGCGGCCACCTCGCCCAGCAACTCCGGCGTCACCAGCGGGGCGAGGGCCGCGTCGGCCGCCGCCAGGTCGGGCCCGTAGCCGCCCAGCGCGTGGCCGCTCAGGTCGTAGCGCCTGTGCACCGAGGCCGCCGCCGACGCCCAGCGGTGGTGGAACACCAGGCCCGCGCCGTTGTCGATCAGCCACAGCCGCCCGTGCCACACCATCAGGTTCGGGTTGTGCACGCTGCGGTCGACGTTCCCGGTCAGCGCGTCCAGCCACACCACCCGGCCCGCCTCCTGCGGCGACACCTCGATCATCCCCGGCCGGAAGTCCCGCGCCCCCGGCAGCAGGTCCATCCCGAGGTTGCGCCCCGCACTGGCCCGCAGCAGGTCCTGGATCTCCTGGTCCGGCTCGTCCGCGGCCACCGCCGGATCGAAGTCCACCAGCACCAGCGGCGGCACCCGCAACCCCAACCGCCGCGCCAGCTCCCCCACGATCACCTCGGCCACCAGCGCCTTCACCCCCTGCGCCGCCCCGGTGAACTTCACCACGTACGTCCCCAGGTCGTCGGCCTCCACCACCCCGGGCACCGACCCGCCCGCCCGCAGCGGATCGACATAGCGCAGCGCCTTCACCTCATCGAGCATCCGCCCACCCTAACGCGACCCGCCGCCCCCGGTTTGGCGGGCGGTCGGGGCGATGATTGGGTGGGGCCGACCGTCGAGCAGCCGACCGAGGAGATGTGAAGCGATGGGCAAGGTGCACGCCACCACCGAGCGGACGTACGGGGCCGACCCGGCCCGGGTGTACGAGGTGCTGGCCGACTACGCGGTGACCCGCCCGAAGCTGCTGCCCGCGCAGTACAGCGAGTACGAGGTGCGGGCGGGCGGCCGGGGCGCCGGGACGCAGGTGCACTGGAAGCTGCAGGCCACCGAGAGCCGGGTGCGGGACTGCCTGTTCACGGTGTCGGCGCCCAGCCCGGAGAAGCTGGTGGAGACCGACGCGAACTCCTCGATGGTGATCACCTGGACGGTCTCGGCGGTCGGCGAGAGCGGCAGCAAGGTCACCGTGGAGGCGAGCTGGACGGGCGCGGGCGGCATCGGCGGCTTCTTCGAGCGGACCTTCGCGCCGAAGGGCCTGAACCGGATCCACGACCAGGTGCTCGCCAACCTGGCGGCCGAACTGGACTGAGCCCGGCCGGGCCCGCCCCGGATTGGGACACCCGTACGGCGCGTCAGCCGTACGGGTGTCTGGTTTCCCCGGACGGGTGAAGCGGGTCCGGGCGGGCGGTAGCGTCAACCTAGGCTCCGGGCCGTGCAGATGACGATCCTTCATGTGTCCCAGCCGGTCGACGGCGGGGTGGCCCGGGTGGTGGCGGACCTGGTGCGCGGGCAGCGCGCGGCGGGGTGCCGGGTCCTGGTGGCGTGTCCCTCCGGCGGGCGGCTGGCCCGCGAGGCCGCCGCGGCCGGCGCCCGGGTGCTGGACTGGCCCGCCGAACGCTCGCCCGGCCCCGGCGTCGCCCGGGAGGCCTGGCGGTTGCGCCGGATCATCCGCGACACCGAGCCGGACGTGCTGCACCTGCACAGCGCGAAGGCCGGGCTGGCGGGCCGGCTGGCGGCCCGCGGCACCCCGCCCACCGTGTTCCAGCCGCACGCCTGGTCGTTCGCGGCGGTGGAGGGCGCGCTGGCCGAGGCCAGCCTGCGCTGGGAGCGGCACGCCACCCGCTGGGCCCGCACCGTGCTGTGCGTCAGCGAGCGGGAGCGGGCGGACGGCGAGGCGGCGGGGCTGGTCGCGGACTGGCGGGTGGTGCCCAACGGCGTCGACCTGGAGCACTTCGCGCCCGCCGACCCGGCCTCCCGGCGGGCGGCCCGGATGGCGCTGGGCCTGGACCGGTCCGACCCGCTGGCGGTGTGCGTGGGGCGGCTGTGTCGGCAGAAGGGCCAGGACGTGCTGCTGGACGCCTGGACGCGGGTGCAGCTGGCGCGTCCGGCGGCCCGGCTGGTGCTGGTCGGCGGCGGTCCGGACGCCGAGGCGCTGGCCGGGCGGGTGCGCTCCCTGCCGGACCCGTCCCGGGTGCGGATGGTGGGCGACGTGGCGGACCCGCGGCTGTGGCTGGCGGCGGCGGACCTGGTGGTGCTGCCCTCGCGCTGGGAGGGGATGGCGCTGGCGCCGCTGGAGGCGATGGCCTGCGGGCGGCCGGTGCTGCTGACCGACGTCCCGGGCGCCCGGGAGTGCCTGCCGCCGGGGGAGCGGGGGCGTTCGGTGGTGCCGCCGGAGAATCCCGGGGCGTTGGCCGAACGGTTGGTCGAATTCCTGGGGGACCGGATCGAATGCGAACGGCGCGGGGCGCTGGCCCGGTCACACATGGCAGATCATCACGATATCCGCGGAGTGATTCAGCAGGTGGCGGCGGTGTACCGGACGATTGTTCGGAGCGGCACGGTGCCGCCGGGCCGTGCGGGCCGTGTCCCGCAGCGGTTCTGATCGTTTGTCAGGCCGTGAACGCCCGCCCGTGCAGGTGCGGCCTTCTTTCCTGAATGTCTGATTATTGGGCGGGTGGAATGAAATGGCATGTCAGCCTCCTGCGCGCCGGACGGTGTTCGCTAATGTCTGATTTTGCCTGCTTCGTCTCCATTTTCGGTAGTGAAATGGTCGACGCCCTTTCACGACAGCAGGTGCTTACCTGGACCGCGTCCACCGGGCCGGGGCGCCGAGCCGGTGCGCGTCCGGTCCGGCGGCCCGGTCGCGGCGGGTACACAGCAGGGGAGTTCGTGCGCTGATGACCATTGACCACGAGAGCGTGCCGCGACCGGGCCGAACGCTGACAGGCCCCGGCCGACGCGGCGCCCGCCCGGACGGCCACCCCGGCGCCCGGGCGGACGGTCGCCCCGTCACCGGCGTGCTCGACCGGCCGGGGTCGCGCTGGAAGGGCCGCCCGAAGACCCGGCCCGCCGCCCCCCGGGCCTCGGCGGGCGTCGGACGGCACCGCGGTCGCCTGCCCTCCCGGGTCGCCCTCCCGCTCTCCCTGGCCACCGCCGACAGCCTGGCGGTCGGCCTCGCCGCAGCCGCCACCACCCCCGCGGGCACCCGCCCGATCGCCACCGCCGCCCTGCTGCTGCCCGCACTGCTCCCGCTCAACCTGGCCGGCGGCCTCTACCGCGCCCGGCTCAGCCTGTCCGCGCTCGACGAACTGCCCGGCCTGGCCGCCCGCGCCGCCGTCGCCACCGCCTTCGCGATCACCGCCGACGCCTGCCTGGCCGGGCGCTGGGCCGACCTCGGCCCGGTCAGCCCGCCGCGGCTGCTCGGCCTGCTGCTGCTGGTGCTCCCGCTGGCCGCCCTCGGCCGGGCCTTCGTCCACCACCTCACCCGCCGCGCCCGCCGCCGCCGCCCCAGCCCGGTGCTGATCCTCGGCGCGGGCGAGCTCGGCCAGCAGATCGCCGCGGTGCTCACCGCCCGCCCCGAGTACGGCCTGCGCCCGGTCGGCTACCTCGACCCGGACCCGGTGCTGCTCCCGCCCGGCTCCCCGCTGCCGGTGCTCGGCGGCCGCGAGGTGCTCGGCCGGGTGCTCCGCCGCTACCGGATCCACCACGTGCTGGCCACCGCGGGCGCCGCCGACGAGGCCGAGACGCTGTCCGCGCTGCGGCACGCCGCCCGGCTCGGCTGCCAGGTCTGGCTGGTGCCCGGCCTGCGCGAGTTCGACTCCGTCCAGGGCGCGGGCGACCACCTGTGGGGCTTCCCCTGCCTGCGCCTGGGCGCCCCCGCGATGCGGCGCGGCGGCTGGGTCGTCAAGCGCGGCTTCGACATCCTCTCGGCCGGCCTCGGCCTGCTGCTGACCTCCCCCCTGCTGGCCGCCTGCGCCCTCGCGGTGCGCTGGGAGACCGGCCCCGGCGTGCTCTTCCGCCAGCAGCGCACCGGCCTGGACGGCCGGGTCTTCACCGTCCTCAAGTTCCGCACCCTGCGCCCCTCCAACGAGCACGAGTCGGCCACCCGCTGGAACATCTCCCAGGACCACCGGATGGGCGCCATCGGCAAGTTCCTGCGCAAGACCTCGCTGGACGAGCTGCCGCAGCTGTGGAACGTGCTGCGCGGCGACATGAGCCTGGTCGGCCCGCGCCCCGAACGCCCGTACTTCGTCATGCGGTTCGGCCAGGCGTACCCCGAGTACGCCGACCGGCACCGCGTCCCGGTCGGCCTGACCGGGCTGGCCCAGGTCAACGGCCTGCGCGGGGACACCTCGATCGAGGACCGGGCGCGCTTCGACAACCGCTACATCGAGGGCTGGAGCCTGTGGGAGGACGCCAAGATCCTGCTCCGCACCGCCGCCCTGGTGGTCCGCCCGGACGGGAGCTGAACCCATGGCCGTCGCCCTCCCGCTTCCGTACCCGGCCCGGCGGTTGGCCCGGATAGTGCCCGCCCGGCCGAGCTGGCTCGCGGCGGCCACGGTGCTGCTGGTGTGCGTGCCGACGGGGGAGAAGGACGTCGCCGCGTCCGTGCACGTCACCCCGGCCGACCTCGCCTCGCTGGCCCTGGTCGGGCTGATCGCCCTCGACCTGCTGCGCGGCCGCCTGCCCCGGCTCGACCCGGCCGCCTGCGCGCTGCTGGGCGGCGTGGTGCTGGCCGCCGCCCTCGCCACCGTGCACTCCATCGACCCGGCGAGCAGCGTCACCGGCTTCGTCCGGCTGGTGCAGATCTTCGTGCTCGTCCCCGCCGCGGTGCTGCTGGCCGTCCGCGACACCCGCGACCGCCGCCTGGTCCTCGGCTCCTTCGTGCTGGCCGCCCTGATCGAGGGCGCCGTCGGCGCGAACCAGTACCTCACCCGCACCGGCGCCTCCTACACCGGCCAGCCGATCCGCGCCGTCGGCACCTTCGGCGCGCTCGACGTCATGGCGATGTCCACCGTCGTCTCGTACGGGCTGCTGGCCGCCCTCGGGCTGGCCCTCGCCGAGCGTCGCCCCGGCGGCAGCCGCTGGCTGCGCCGCACGATGTGGGCCGCCGCCGCGTTCCTGGCCTTCCCGCTGGCCGTCTCGTTCAGCCGGGGCAGCTGGATCGCCACCGCCGTCGCCGCGAGCGTGCTGCTGCTGCGCGCCGACGCCCGGCTCGCCGTCAGGGGCGTGCTGGTCGGCGCCGCCGCCGCGGTGGTGCTGGTCGGCGGGTTCGGCCTCGGCGCGTCCGGCGTCACCGAGCGGCTCAGCTCGATCGGCTCGGTCTCCGCCGCCCCCGACCAGTCGGTCTCCGACCGCTACGACCTGTGGGCCACCGCGGGCCGGATCTGGCAGGACCACCCGATGACCGGCGCCGGGCCCAAGGCCTTCCAGCAACTGCGCGACAGCCACGCCCCGCTGCGGCTCTCCTCCGGCAGCGACGCCGCCGACGCCACCATCGGATTCCGGCGCGAACCGCTGCTCTCCCCGCACAACATGTACTTCCTGGTGCTCAGCGAGCAGGGCCTGCTCGGCGTCATCGCCTACCTGGCGCTGTTCCTCGCCCTGCTGCTCGGCTGCCTGCGCCGGGCCACCGGCCCCGGTCTGGCCGCGCTCGCCCTGCTCTGCTGGGTGCTCTGGGACTTCCTCTACGCCGACATCGGCGGCACCACCACCGTGCTGACCTCGGTGGTGCTGGGCCTGGCCGCCCGCACCGCCTTCCCCGGCCCCGACTCCCGCGAAGCGGACGGTGCATGACGACAGACCAGCCGGTGGCCCGACCCGCCCCGGCCACCACCCCGGCCGCCGCCCCCGCTGCGGTCCCCGCGCCGCGCGCGGCCGCCGAACCGGCCAGGCGCGGCTTCCTGGCCAAGGCCTTCGGCGTCACCGCGCTGCTCAGCGCCGCCGGCTCCGGCCTCGGCCTGCTCCGCGACCTGCTGCTGGCCCGCTACTTCGGCGCCAACCAGGGCACCGACGCCTTCCTGGTCGCCTGGACGGTGCCGGAGACCGCCGCGCCGCTGCTGATCGAGGACGCGATGGCCTTCCTGATGGTCCCGGCCTTCAGCCTGGCCCTGGTGCTGCGCGAGGAACGCCCCCTAGGGCCGGACCCGGTACGGCAGTTGACCCGCTCCACGCTGCCCTGGCTGCTGCTCGCGCTGTGCACCCTCTCCGGCGCCGTCGCGCTCGGCGCCCCCCAGCTGGTCGAGCTGCTCGCCCCGGGCCTGGCCGACCCGCGGCTCGCCGTCACCTGCACCCGGATCACCGCGCTCACCGTCCTGCCGTTCGGCGTCGCCGGGTACCTGGCCTCCGCGCTGCGCGCCCTGCACTCCTTCACCGCGCCCGCCGTCATCTACGTGATGTACAACCTGGGCATCCTGGCGCTGCTGCTCAGCGGCCACCGGCTGCTCGGGGTCCGCTCCGCGGCGATCGGCGTCGCGGTCGGCAGCGCGCTGATGGCGGGCGTGCTGCTGCTGCCGTTCGTCCGGCGGCTGCGCGCGGGCGGGCGGCGGCGCGGGCTGCGCCGGGGCGCGGCCCGCCGGCTGGTGCTGATCCCGCTGGCGCTGCTGCCGGTCGCCGCGTTCACGCTGACCCGGCAGGCCCAGGTGTTCATCGAGCGCTACCTCGGCTCCGGCCTGCCGCCCGGCACCATCTCGCACCTCAACTACGCAGCCAAGATCAGCCAGTTGGCGATGACCTCGGCGATCCTGATCGTCACCGTCACCTTCCCGGTGGTGGCCCGGGCGATGGCCGCCGGGGACTTCACGGCGGCCCGCGACCGGGTCGAGAAGGACCTCGGCCAGGCCGCGGCGCTCGTCCTGCTCGGCACCGCCTTCCTGATGGCCTGCGCCCCCGCGCTGGTCGCCCTGCTGTTCCAGCGCGGCGCGTTCGGCCCCGCCGACACCTCCGCCACCGCCGCCGTGATCCGGGTCTACTCCTTCGGGCTGCCCGCCCAGGCGATGATCGGCGTGATGGTCCGGCCGTACTTCTGCGTCCGCCCGGTGGTGCGCCGCGCCGACACCCCGCGCGCCGAGGGCGACCGGATCACCTGGCTGGACTGGTACCCGGTCGGCGCGATGCTGCTCGGCCTCGCCGTCACCGTCGCCGTCGGCGTCGGCGCCACCCCGCACTTCGGGGCGCTGGGCCTGGCCGCGGGCAACGCCGCGGGCATCACCACCACCGCCGCCCTGCTGATGCGCGGCCTGATGCTGCGCGGCGTCGCGCTGCGGCTGCCCCGGGTGCTCGGCGGCCAGGCCCGGCTGCTGGCCGCCGCCCTCGCCGCCGCCGCGCTCGGCTGGACGGCCGCCCGGACGGCCGTCGGCCCGCTGCCCGCCGTGCTGCTCGGCGGCACCACCGTCCTGCTCTCCTTCGCCGTCCTCGGTGCGCTGTTCGGCGCCGCCGAGGTCCGCGGCCCGGTGCTCGGCCTGCTGGCCCGGGCCCACCGGCCGCAGCCCGTCCCGTCCACCGCCGCCGAAGAGAGGCCCCATGGTCGCTGACCCCCGCCTACCGGCCCAGGCCCTCGCCCCCCGGCTCGCGCCCTGGATCCTGATGTACCACTCGGTGGCCGAGGAGGAGGAGGACCCGTACCTGCTCACCGTCACCCCCGAACGCTTCGCCGAGCAGATGGACTGGCTGCACCGCACCGGCCGCCGCGGCGTCAGCGTCCGCGAACTGCTGGCCGCGCAGGCCCGCGGCCGGGAGGCCCGGCTGGTCGGCCTGACCTTCGACGACGGCTACGCCGACTTCGCCCGGCACGCCGTCCCGGTGCTGCGCGAGTACGGCTTCACCGCCACCGCGTACGTCGTGCCCGACCTGCTCGGCACCGTGAACGGCTGGGACGCCGAGGGTCCGCGCAAGAAACTGCTCACCGTCGAGCAGGTCGTCGAACTCGCGGGCGCGGGCTGGGAGATCGGCTCGCACGGCCTCGGCCACCAGGCGCTGCCCGGTCTCTCCCCGGCCGCCCTGGAACGCCAGACCGCCGACAGCCGCCGCGCCCTGGAGGACCTGCTCGGCGCCCCCGTCACCGGCTTCTGCTACCCGTACGGCGCGGTCGACCTGCCCGCCACCCGGGCGGTCCGGGACGCCGGGTACGACTACGCCTGCGCCATCGACCACTCCTGGCTGACCGGCCGCCACGCGCTGCCCCGCTGCTACGTCGGCGACCGCGACGGCGCCTGGCGGCTGCGCGCCAAGCACGGCCGGCACCGCTGGCGGGACGCCGTGACCGGGCTGCGCTGGGCCCCGCCGAAGTCCCGTCCGGCGGCGACCGCGGGGGAGTCCCGATGAGGGTCCTGCACGTGGTCACCGGCCTGCACGCGGGCGGCGCCGAACGCCAACTCGCCCTGCTGCTGCGGCACCTGCCGAAGGACCAGCGGCACGAGGTGGCCGCCCTGACCAACCCCGGCACGGTCGCCCGCGAACTGCGCGCCGACGGCTTCACCGTCCACCACCTCGACATGCGCGGCAACCGCGACCTCGGCGTGCTGCCCCGGCTGACCAGGCTGATCCGCTCCGGCCGCTACGACCTGGTGCACACCCACCTCTACCGGGCCATGCTGTACGGGCGCCTCGCCGCCCGGTTGGCGGGCGTCCGCACGGTGGTCGCCACCGAGCACTCGCTGCAGTCCGGCGTCATCGAGGGCCGCCCCACCTCGCGCGGCGTCCGCGCCCTCTACCTGGGCGCCGAGCGGCTCGGCACCACCACCCTCGCCGTCTCCGGCCAGGTCGCCGCGGTCCTGGACGAGTGGGGCGTGCCCGCCGACCGCGTCCGCCTGCTGCCCAACGGCGTGGACGCCGCCCGCTACCGCTTCGCCCCCGCCGTCCGGGCCGCCCACCGCGGCCGCCTGCGCGCCCAACTGGGCCTGCCCATCGGGGTGTTCGTGATCGGCGCGGTCGGCCGACTGGTGCCCGGCAAACGCTTCCACGTCCCGCTGGAGGCCCTCGCCCGGCTCACCGACGCCCGCCTGCTGCTGATCGGCGAGGGCCCCGAACGGGAGACCCTGCTCGACCTGGCCGCCAGGCTCGGCGTCCGCGACCGCCTGGTGCTCACCGGCGAACGCGACGACGTCCCCGAACTGCTCACCGCCGTCGACGTGCTGGTCTCCCCCTCCCGCGAGGAGACCTTCGGCCTGGCCGCCCTGGAGGGCCTCGCCGCCGGGCTCCCCCTCCTGCACTCCGCCTGCCCGGCCCTGGCCGAACTCCCCGCCGACGCCGCCCCGCACGCCCGCCTGCTCCCCTCCGAGCCCGAGGCCTACGCCCGTGAACTCGCCCTCCTCGCCACCACCCGCCCCGGCCCGCACCCCGTCCCCCCCGCCGTCGCCCACTACGACATCGCCCGGATCGCCGCCGACCTGGCCGCCCTCTACCGCCACCTGACGGCCCCGGGCGGGGGCTCCCGCCGGGTTCCCGCCTCCGGCGGCCGGGCGCTGCCCGTCCAGGACTCCGGCCGGACCGGGTCCGCGTCGGCGGTCGCCCCGGCGGGGAGCCCGGACCGCTCCGCGTCGTTCGTCCGCGGCTTCCTCCGCCCGGGGCGCAGCCCTGCCGCCGCCGCGGCCCCCGTCCGGCACCCGCAGCCCTAGTCCGCGTCGTCCGGCCCCCGCGGCCCTAGCCCGCGTCGACCGGCCCCCGGTTCCCGCGCGGCCGCGCACCGCCCAGTCCACCCCTTCGACCCTCCTGGAGTCACCGATGCCCGAACCACGTCGCACCGCCCGCGCGCTGGCCCGCCGCTGGTGGCCGCTGGCCGTCGCCGTCCCGCTGGGGGCGGTGGCCGGGGCCGGCTACGCCACCGTCTCGCCGCCCAGCTACGCCGCCAGTTCCTACGTGGTGGTCGTCCCCAACAACCCCGGCGAGAACGCGACCGCGGTCAACTTCGCCCAGGCGTACGGCCGGTTGACCGGGCAGCCGCAGGTGCTGCTCGGGGCGGCGGCCGAGACCGGCCACTCGGTGGCCACGCTGGCGGGCCTGGTGCGCGGCACCACCTCCCCGGACGCCCCGATGATCGAGATCACCGGCACCGGCCCGCGCGGCGAGGAGGCCGTGCGCAACGCCGACGCGGTCGCCAAGTCGCTGATCGCGTTCGGCAACACCAGCAGCAAGGAGACCGGCGTCCGGCTGGTGCCGCTGGCCCCCGCCGCCGAGCCCGACGCCCCGGCCTCCCCGTCCGCCGCCCTGGACACCGCGGTGGGTGCGGCCGCGGGCGTGCTGCTCGGCGCGCTGGTGATGCTCACCCGCCGCAAGCCCGGCTCGGCCGTCGAACCGGCCCTGCCCGCCCAGGCCGAGGCCGCCCAGGCCGTCACCGCCGCGAAGGCGGCCCCCGAGCCGGCGGCCGCCCGGTGAAGCTCCGCCAGCGACTCGGCCCCCGGGTGCCCGCCCAGCCGGTCCGGTCCGTCGTCGACAGCGAGCGGTGGAGCGCCGAGGTGCTGCGCGCCGACGACGCCCTGGACCGGTTCGCCGACGACTGGGACGACCTGCACCGCCGCTGCTCGACCGCGACCTCGTTCCAGGCCGCGCCCTGGCTGCGCTCCTGGTGGCGCCGGTACGGCCGCCCGGGCGCGCTGGTGCTGGTGCTGGTCCGCCGGGACGGGCGGCTGGTGGGGGCGGCCGCGCTGCGCCGCCGCGGCCCGTTCGGCGGGCTGACCAACCTGGGCGCGGGCCTGGTCGACTTCACCGACGTGCTGCTCGACGACGACTGCGCGGACCGGGCCGCCGCCGAACTGGCCGCCGCCCTCCCGCTGCGCCGCCCCTGGCACAGCCTGGAACTGCGCGAGGTGCACCCCTCCGCGGCCGTGCAGCGGGTGTACGCGCACTGGCGGGGCCGCCGGCACCGGTTCGCCGACTCGATGTGCCAGTACCTGCCCGCCGTCCCGATGGACGAGCTGCTCAAGCGGCTGCCCGGCAAGACCGCCCAGCGCAGCCGGGTCAAGCTCCGCAGGATCGCCGAGTCCGGGGTGGTGGTGCACTCCGCGACCGCCGAGGAAGTCCCGTACGCGGTCAGCGAGTTGCTGCGGCTGCACATGCTGCAGTGGCAGGACCGCGGGGTCACCCCGGAGCACCGCACCGCGCGCTTCGCCGAGCACCTGACCGAGTCGACCACCGGCCTGGTGGCGACCGGACGGGCGGCGATACACCGGTTCGAGCTGGACGGCGAGGTGGTCGCGGTGAACCTGGTGATCCTCTGCGCCCCGTTCGGCGGCCTGTACATGTACGGGGCGCACCCGAAGCTGCGCGACCGGCTGGACATCGCGGGCCTGCTGTTCGGCGCCGCCCTCGACGAGGTCCGCGCCGCGGGCATCCCGGTGCTCAGCCTGCTGCGCGGCCAGGAGCCGTACAAGCAGCGCTGGCGGCCGGACCAGCTGTCCAACCAGCGCCTGGTGCTGGGCCCCGGCCGCCTCGCCCCGTGGGCCGCGGCCCGCGCGCTGCGGGTCCGGGCCCGGATCGCCGCGGTGCGGGTGCTGCGCACCCGGGCGCCGAAGCTGAAGGAGGCGCTAGCGCAGCGGCGACTGCGGTGAGGTCCTCACCGGCCCGACGGCCCCGGAGGAGCCCGACATCAGCTGCTTGTACACCGCGGCCGACTTCGGGTTCTCCTTGCACTGCCAGAAGCCGTGCGGGCAGTAGTCGGTGACGGTCTGGTAGGCGGTGTCGTGGGTGCGCATCCACTCCACCATCCGCCGGACGAACTCCGGGTTGTCGCCGTTGCGGAACAGCCCCCACTCCGGGTACGACACCGGCTTGCCGCGCTTGGCGGCGAACTCGACCTGGTCCTGCAGCCCGTAGGGCTCGGAGACGTACTCGTCGAAGGTGCCGCCCGCGGGCTGGTCGTAGCTGTCCATGCCGATGATGTCGACCACGTCGTCGCCCGGGTAGCAGCGCGTCCAGGGCACGGCGTCCAGCCCGCGGGTGGGGGCGAAGTCGAAGGAGAAGTGCTGGCCCGGCACCGAGCGCATCACGCCGACGATCCGCCGCCAGTACGCCTTCCAGGCCGTCGGGTCGGGCTTGCAGCGCGAGGTGTAGGTGACGCCGTTCATCTCCCAGCCGAGGGTGATGACGGTGTCGCCGCCGCCGAAGGCGACCAGCTTCCGGGCCAGGCGCAGGAAGTGCTGGTCGAACTCGCCCTGGTTGCCGCGGGCCAGCAGCCGGGCCACCTCGGCGTCCGGCACGTTCCCCTCGTTGGGCACCAGCATCGGGACGCCCAGCACCAGCCGCCGCCCCGGGTCGGACTGCCGCCACTGCGACCACAGGCCCAGCACCATCGGCTCGCCCTCGATGTCCTGCCAGCCGTTGCCCGCCAGGTAGGTGTGGCCGACCTGCATGTTGGCGTTGTTCAGCCAGGACGCCATCCGGGCGATGTTCGGGATGTAGGTGTCCCAGGAGCCGACGAACGCCCCGAACGGCACCTCGTGCACCGCCCGCTGCACCACCGGCCGGGGCGCGGCCCCGCGCGGCTGGACCGCGTCCGAGGAGAGCGCGGCGTGCCGCTCGGTCTGGCTGAGCGGGGTGCCGGACGGCACGCTGGCGGTGGTCACCAGCAGCAGCGCGGCGGCGGCCAGGGTCAGGCGGCCGAGACGCATGGGATCTCCGTACGGGTCCAGGGACGGTTTCCGGCCCCAGGAGCGTAGCCCGGCGAACCGTCGTAAATGCCCCGTTTCACTCCAACGGGTCACCCCGGGGGCCGGTCAGCCGAAGGTGTCGCACTTCGTCATGTCGCCGCTGCGGTAGCCGGTGGTGAACCACTGCTGCCGCTGCGCCGAGGAGCCGTGCGTCCAGGTCTCCGGATTGGTGCGCCCGGTGGCCCGCTGCTGGATCCGGTCGTCGCCCACCGATCCGGCGGCGTCCAGCGCCAGGGCGATGTCCCGGTCGGTCAGCTGGGTGATCAGCGGCCGCCCGGTGGACGGCTGCGGGGTGGTGGTGGCGTGGTGCGCCCATACCCCCGCGTAGCAGTCGGCCTGCAGCTCCAGCTTCACCGAGGCGCTGTCCGCGCCCTGCCGGTCGCCGCCGACCTTGGCGGTGGTGCCCAGCAGGTTCTGCACGTGGTGCCCGTACTCGTGCGCGACCACGTACGCCTCGGCGAACGGCCCGCCCTGGGCGCCGAGTTGGCGACCCATGTCGTCGAAGAAGCCGAGGTCGAAGTAGGCCTTGCGGTCGCCGGGGCAGTAGAACGGGCCGACCGCGGAGGTCGCGGTGCCGCAGGCGGTGGCGACCCGGTCGGTGAACAGCACGGCGGCGGCCGGGGCGTAGCTGCGGCCGCGGGCGGCGAACTCGCCCTGCCAGTACGCCTGGACGCTGTTGACCACGGCCAGGGCCCGGCAGTCCTGCCGCCGGTTGGCGTCCGCGCCGGTCCGGCAGGCGGAGTCCAGCTGGGCGGAGCTGGTGGCCTGGCCGACCGGGGGCGCGGCGGGCTGGTCGGCGGCGCCGAACAGCCCGGGGTCCACCCCGAACAGCAGGGCCGCGAGCAGGCCGAGCAGGCCGATCACACCGCCGCCGACGGTCAGACCGCCGCCGGGGATGCCGCGCCGGTCCTGGACCTGCGAGGCATCGAGTTCCGCGTCGTCGTCGAACTGCATTCCGTCTCACCTCTGTAACAGTCCGTGGGCCACCGAACGCGTACCCTAACCGGCCGGGAGCATGTGCGGTCCGCGCGACGGCGCAGGTCGCGCCGGGTCGCGTCAGCGGTGGATAAAGGTCTGGACCTGGGACACGCCGGGATTCGCCGGGCGGTAAACCCGGCGGTCCTGTCAGTGCCCGCCGGATAAACTCCGGCCGTGTCCTTCAACCCGCTGAGAAGCCTGTCGCCCCGTTCGGTCCTGCCCGCCGCCGCTGTCCTGCTGGTCCTCGCGGCCGGTGCCGCGGCCCACGCCAACCGTCCCGAGCCGTTCGGCGACCGGGTGGTCGCCGGGGCGTCGGACGCCAGCCCGGTCAGCGCGCAGTCGACCACCGCGGAGCAGACCGACTTCAAGGTGGGCCCCGGCGTGGAGGCCTTCTCGCGGACCAGCGGCGAGCGCCTGTGGTCCTACCGGCGCGAGGGCGCGACCGCGCTGCGCCTCACCCCGGTCGGCGAGGACGTGGTGGTGGTCTGGGACGACGGCATGGTCACCGCGGTGGACACCGGCGACCACTCGGTGCGCTGGCACCGCAGCGTCCCCGGCCTGGCCGACTGGCTGCGCGCCGACGGCGAGCCGGGCGCGGAGGGCCGCACCGAGGAGCAGCGCAAGCAGTTGATGGCCCAGCGCGCCGCCGAGGCCCTGCACCCGTCCGCGGACCGGGTCAACGACGCCTTCGTGACGGTGGTCACCCCGAGCCTGCTGATGGGCTTCCGCGAGCGCGACGGCGACCTGCGCTTCAACTCCCGCCCCCCGGCGGGCTGCACCTTCTCCCCGCTGCGCACCGCGGAGACCGACGACGCGGTGCTCGTCCCGCGGCTGTGCCCGTCCACCAGCGGCGCCGGGGCCCGCCAACTGCCGGGCGGCGTCATGGTGTTCTCGCTCACCGACCACGGCAACTTCCTCAACACCGGCCCCGACGTGGTGATGCGCCCGCTGGACGGCCACCGCGTCGCGGTCGAGGACGGCCCGGTGATCGGCACGTGGGTGTACGACACCACGCTGGGCGGCCGCGAGGCCGCCTGCGGCGCCGACGACGCCCCGTTCGCGGCGGCCCGGACGGCCTGCGCGAAGTGACCGCCCCGGCCCGGTCGGCACCCGCTGCCGCCCGGGCCGGGTCCGCGGTGCCGCCGTCGAGAAAAGGCTTTCCCGCCCTCCCGTAGACTTGGTCCCAATGGCTGAGTGCCATACCCACGTCGAGGAGAGACCCCAGCCATGATTTCCGCGAACGCCCTGGAGCTTCGTGCCGGTGCCCGCATCCTGATCGAGTCCGCCAGCTTCCGGATCGCCCCGGGCGACCGGATCGGCCTGGTCGGCCGCAACGGCGCGGGCAAGACCACGCTGACGAAGGTGCTGGCCGGCGAGGGCCTCCCGGCGGGCGGCACGGTCACCTCCTCCGGCGAGGTCGGCTACCTCCCGCAGGACCCGCGCACCGGCGACCTCGACGTCCTGGCCCGGGACCGCATCCTCTCCGCCCGCGGCCTCGACACCGTGCTGAAGAAGATGCGCGAGAACGAGGAGCGGATGGCCAACGGCAAGGGCGCCACCCGCGACAACGCGATGAAGAAGTACGCCCGGCTGGAGACCGAGTTCCTCACCAAGGGCGGGTACGCCGCCGAGGCCGAGGCCGCCACCATCGCCGCCGCGCTGGGCCTGCCCGACCGCATCCTCGGCCAGCCGCTGCACACCCTCTCCGGCGGTCAGCGCCGCCGCGTCGAGCTGGCCCGGATCCTGTTCTCGGACGCCGACATCCTGCTGCTCGACGAGCCCACCAACCACCTCGACGCGGACTCGATCGCCTGGCTGCGGGACTTCCTGAAGACCTACAAGGGCGGCTTCATCGTCATCTCGCACGACGTCGACCTGGTCGAGACGGTCGTCAACAAGGTCTTCTACCTGGACGCCAACCGCTCCGCGATCGACATCTACAACATGGGCTGGAAGCAGTACCAGCAGCAGCGCGAGGACGACGAGAAGCGCCGCAAGCGCGAGCGCGCCAACGCGGAGAAGAAGGCCGCCACGCTCAACGCGCAGGCCGACAAGATGCGGGCCAAGGCCACCAAGACGGTCGCCGCGCAGAACATGGCCCGCCGCGCCGAGAAGCTGCTCTCCGGCCTGGAGCAGGTCCGCCAGTCCGACCGGGTCGCCAAGCTGCGCTTCCCGGACCCGGCCCCGTGCGGCAAGACCCCGCTGACGGCGTCCGGCCTGTCCAAGTCGTACGGCTCGCTGGAGATCTTCACCGACGTCGACCTGGCGATCGACCGCGGCTCCCGGGTCGTGGTGCTGGGCCTGAACGGCGCGGGCAAGACCACCCTGCTGCGGATGCTGGCGGGCGTGGAGAAGCCGGACACCGGCGAGGTGATCCCGGGCCACGGCCTGAAGATCGGCTACTACGCGCAGGAGCACGAGACGCTCGACCCCGAGCGCAGCGTGCTGGAGAACATGCGCTCCGCCGCGCCGGACACCGACCTGGTGCAGATCCGCAAGATCCTCGGCTCCTTCCTGTTCTCCGGCGACGACGTGGACAAGCCGGCCGGGGTGCTCTCCGGCGGCGAGAAGACCCGGCTCGCGCTGGCCACCCTGGTGGTCTCCAGCGCGAACGTGCTGCTGCTCGACGAGCCGACCAACAACCTGGACCCGGCCAGCCGCGAGGAGATCCTCGGCGCGCTGCACTCGTTCAGCGGCGCGGTCGTCCTGGTCACCCACGACGAGGGCGCGGTCGAGGCGCTCCAGCCGGAGCGGATCATCCTGCTGCCCGACGGCGTCGAGGACCTGTGGAGCCCCGCCTACCACGACCTGGTCTCGCTGGCCTGACCCCGCCCGGCCGCCTCCCGGCCCGCTCAGGGCCCGCTCAGGGCCACCGCACGGACCTCGCGGGTAGACGCGGGGTCCGTCGTCGGTACGAGGGGAACTCGTCCCCCGTCGACCCCGGCCGCCCCGGGGGCGGGGCCGCGGGGTCCCGCGCCGGGGTGCGCGGTTTGCCCGCTGACGGTCCGGGCTGATCAGCGGATTCGCCCACCGGGGCGATTCCGGGAGGGGCGTGCACACCCTCCGTGAGCGCCCTGGTGCAGAGCGCGCACCACCACTCGCGCCCGCTTTCCCGTGACGGACCTTGTCGAATGGGTGGCCATGAACGGGGCAATGGGTGATCATGGGAATCTGACCGATCACCTCTACGAGGAGGCACGGGTGGCCGAGACTCTGAAAAAGGGCAGCCGGGTAACAGGTGCCGCGCGTGAGAAGCTCGCGGCCGATCTCAAGAAGAAGTACGACTCCGGGGCGAGCATTCGGGCCCTCGCGGAGGAGACGGGCCGGTCCTACGGGTTCGTCCACCGGATGCTCAGCGAGTCCGGGGTCAACCTCCGGGGTCGCGGCGGTGCCACCCGCGGCAAGGGCAAGGCCGCTGCCGCCGCCGGTTCCTGACGGTCCGTCACCCCGGGCGGGCGGCACCCGAGCAGCCCCGGCCGCCCACGGCACACCAGCACGCTGCTCGCCATGCACGACGCTCCACAACGGATCGGCGGCCGGGTTCCCCCCGAGCCGCCGACCGTCGTTTCCGGGTCCGGTCGCGGCGGCCCGCGAAGGTGCCTGTACGCGCGCCGGAGCCTTTGTTACCCTCCAGTAGCCCGTCGGGGGTCGGCGGGCGCCCCGCCCCGCCGCTGGAAGGTAGCCCGCCATGACCACCGACATCCCCGACGCCGACCGCACCGAGTGGGAGAAGGCGGGCGTCCGCCTCGACCTCGACGGCGAACTCGCCACCGTCACCCTCTGTGACCCCGCCCGCCGCAACGCCCAGACCCCCGCGATGTGGCGCGCCCTGGCCGCCGTCGGCCGCGCCCTGCCCGGCAGCGTCCGGGTCGTCCTGCTCCGCGGCGAGGGCAGCTCCTTCTCGGCCGGCCTCGACCGCGCCATGTTCACCCCCGAGGGCATCCCCGGCGAGACCGGCTTCCTGCAGCTCGCCGCCTCCGCCGACGCCGAGCTCGACGCCACCATCGCCTTCTACCAGGAGGCCTTCACCTGGTGGCGCCGCAACGACCTGGTCAGCATCGCCGCCGTCCAGGGCCACGCCGTCGGCGCGGGCTTCCAGCTCGCCCTCGCCTGCGACCTGCGGATCGTCGCCGAGGACGTCCAGTTCGCCATGAAGGAGACCTCCCTCGGCCTGGTCCCCGACCTCACCGGCACCAAGCCCCTCACCGAACTCGTCGGCTACGCCCGCGCCCTGGAGATCTGCGCCACCGGCCGCCGGGTCGGCGCCGAGGAGGCCGTCGCCACCGGCCTGGCCAACCTCGCCGTCCCCGCGACCGACCTGGCCGCCGCCGCCGCCGACCTGGCCGCCGCCCTCCTCGCCGCCCCCCGCAGCGCCGTCATCGAGACCAAGGCCCTGCTCCGCGGCGCCATCGACCGCACCTACGACCAGCAGCGCGCCGCGGAGCGCGAGGCGCAGGCCCGCCGCCTCCGCGACCTCGCGGGCCGCTGACGGCGCGAGCGGCCGGGGCGGTCAGGTGGGGGCGTACTCCGATCGGAGTGCGCCCCCACCTGTCTGTACGTACTTGTGGTGCGGCTCGCGTGGCGCAATGTCAGGTTAGGGGTGATTTGCGATATAGCTGGTGTCGAAACGTCAGGAGACCCGAGATGACGCAGCCCCACACCCCCACCCCCGCGGACCTGCAGAAGGACGCGCCGGAGAAGCGGCCGGCCGGTGAACGCGGCAGCACCTCCCTCGCCGTCGGCGTGGTGGAGAAGATCGCCGGCATGGCGGCCCGGGAGGTCTCGGGCATCCACGCCCTGGGTTCGGGGTTCTCCCGGACCTTCGGGGCGATGCGGGACCGGGTGCCGGGTTCGAGTTCGAAGTCCGGTGTCGGACGCGGGATCAAGGCGGAGGTCGGCGAGAAGCAGGCCGCCATCGACATCGCGCTGGTGGTCGAGTACGGAGTGGTGATCCCCAGGCTGGCCTCCGAGGTCCGGGCGAACATCATCGAGGCCGTCGAGCGGATGACCGGCCTGGAGGTGGTCGAGGTGAACATCTCCGTGAACGACGTCCACCTGCCCGACGACCCCGACGAGGACGAGGAGGAGGACTCCCAGTCCTCCGGCAAGCGTCCCCGCGTGCAGTGAGTTGTGACCGTCCGGAGTGCCGAGCAGCAGGATCGCGAAGGAGCAGTGGATGAACCTGGCGTTGATGGGCTTGCTCACGGGCATGGCCCTGGGCTTCGCCGGCTACTTCGGCGGGTTCGGTGCGTTCCTGCTGGTGGCGGCGCTCGGGGCGGTGGGCTTCGTGGTCGGGCGGCTGATCGAAGGGGACATCGAACTCGGTGACCTCGGCGACCTGCTGCGCGGCCGGGACCGGCGGCGCTGATGGCCCAGCCGGGGGTGGTCGCGCAGCGCGGCGGCGAGCGGGTCGCGGACCGGGTGTACCGACGGATCGCGGCCCGCGCCGCCGCCGACGCGCTCGCCCCGGCCTGGCAGGGCCGGCCGGGGTCGGGTCCGTACCCGAAGGTCTCGGCGCTCCTCTCGCACGGCCGGGTCCGGCTGACGCTGCACCTGGAGCTGCCGTTCCCGTCCGACGTGGGCACCCTCGCCCGCACGGCGCGCGACGCGGCCTGCCGCACCGTCACCGAACTCACCGGCACGCCGGTGACCGGGGCGGACGTGATCGTGGACCGCCTGCACCCGGCGGTCGCCGGATGAGCGGGCCGCAGCCGGGGGCCGCGCCCGAGCCCGAGCCCGGGCCCGCGGCGGAGCCCGTACCGGAGTCGGTGCACGGGAGCGGGCCGAGCGAGGTGGGCGGCAGGCGGCGCCGGGCCGGACGGTGGCTGCGCTCCCGGCGGACGGTGCCGACCGTGCTGGTGGTGGCGGTGCTGCTGGTGGCGGCCGGAACGCTGCTGTACGACGTGGTGGCGGTGCGGGCGGGCGGGCAGGCCAGGCCGTGGCGGCGGGAACTGTCGAAGCAGCTCGCCACCCGGCACCTGGACGACCCGTGGGTGCTCGGCATCGCGGGCGGCACGGTCGTGCTCGGCCTGCTGCTGCTGTGGCTGGCGTTCGCCCGCGGCCTGCGCGGCTGGCTCGCGCTGGAGCCGCGCGGGGCGGCGATCCACCGCAGGGCCGTCGCCGCGCTGATCGCCCGGCGCGCCCAGCAGCGCTCCGACGTGCACTCCTGGCAGGTGAAGGTCGGCCGTCGGCGCACCCGGGTCACCCTGACCGGCGCCACCGACCCGGCCGGCGCGGAGCGCGAGCTGCGGGCCGAGCTGGCCCGCATCCCGCTGGCCGCCCCGCACCGGCTGGACGTCCGCACCAAGCCGCTGCACGAACGCCACCACCGCCGGGAACTTGCCGAGCTGGAGCCGCCCCGATGAGCCGACGCACCGTCAACCGCACCATCCTGGCCCTGGTCGGACTCGGC
Source organism: Kitasatospora sp. NPDC001540 (assembly GCF_042894345.1). NCBI lineage: Bacteria > Bacillati > Actinomycetota > Actinomycetes > Kitasatosporales > Streptomycetaceae > Kitasatospora > Kitasatospora sp. NPDC001540. The sequence continues at coordinate 57,593 of NZ_JBIAVO010000005.1, read as the reverse complement.
CTGCTGGTCGGCGGAGCGCTGGTGCTGCTCGGCGGGCTCGACGCCTACCGGCACCTCGGCGTCACCCCGCCCCACTGGTGGCCGCTCACCTCGCCCGACCAACCGGTGCTCAGCACGGCCAGCCGCACCCGCTGGAGCGACCGCGACTGGTGGTGGCCGGTGGCGATCGCCGTCCCCGCGCTGGTGATCGTCGGCTGCCTGTGGTGGCTGTTCTCCCAACTGCGCCGGGGCGGCCCCGCCGGGGTCGACCTGCCCTCGCCCGCGGCGCCCGGCGAACCGCACTTCGCGCTGCACGTGCGCAGCCGGGCCGTCGAGGAGGCGATCGAGGCCGAGACGGTCGCCCTCCCGGACGTCGAGCGGGTCACCGCCAGGGTCACCGGCGCGGCCCGCCGCCCCGAGGTGCACACCGCCGTGCGGCTGGCCCCCGGCGCCGACACCGGCGCCGTGGTCACCGCCTACCGCACCGGCCCGGTCGAGCACGCCCGCCGCTCCCTGGGCCTGACCGCGCTGCCCGCCCAACTGCGCCTGCGCGGCGCCAAGGCCCGCAGGGAGCGGTCCCACAAGAAGGCCCCGCGGGTGCGCTGAAGGCCGCGGACCGGAGCGGGCGGCCCCCACTTCGGGCAACGGGCCGGTACCACCCGGGAGGGAGCGGTACGGTTACTGACCATTCGCCAAGTCGGCGCGCGGTCAGGGGGGTCGGGGTGCCAGACGGTCCGCTGCGGATACCCGGGTTCCGGCTGCTGGTGGCCGGGCAGCTCGCCTCGATGCTGGGCGACTGCTGCTACGCCGTCGCCCTGCCCTGGCTGGTGCTGGGCGGCCGCGGCGGGACGGCCCTGCTCGGCACTGTACTGGCCTGCTACGGCGTGGCCCGGGCCGCCACCATCCCGCTCGGCGGCGTCCTCGCCGACCGCTGGGGCGGCCGCCGGATCATGCTCGGCGCGGACGTCGTCCGGGCCGCCGCCGTGGCCGCGCTCGCCGCGGCCTCCGCGGCCGGGGCGCCGGGGGCGCTCGCGCTGGTCCTGCCCGCCCTGCTGCTGGGCGTCGGCTCCGGGCTCTTCCTGCCCGCCTCGTACACCCTGCTGCCCGCGCTGCTCCCGGCCGGGCAGCTCGGCCGCGGCAACGCGCTCTCCACGATGGCCAACCAGCTCGGCGGCGTGCTCGGCCCCTCGTTCGGCGGGCTGCTGGTCGCGTTGTGGGGTTCCACGCCCGCGCTGCTGGTCGACGCCGGGTCCTTCGCGCTGTCGGCCGCCGTGCTGGTCGGGCTGCGCCCGGGCCGGACGGCGGAGCGCACGGAGGGGGCCGCCCCGGGCGGGGAGGGGTCGGGGTTCGCCGAGGTGCTGCGGCGCGGACGGCTGCTGCACGTGGTGATGGTCGTCGCCCTGGTCTGCAACCTCGCCTTCAACGGCACCATGGAGGTCGCGCTGCCCGACTGGGCCCACCGCGACCTCGGACCGGCCGACTACGGCGCCCTGCTGACCGTCCTCGGCATCGGCTCGCTGGCCGGCTCGGCGATCGCCGCCAGGGCCCGGCCCGCGCGGCAGCCCGCCCGGCTGTTCGCCGCCCTCGCCGCGGTGATGGGCCTCGGCCTGGCGGGCGTGCCGTACGCGGGCGGGGTGGTCGGGGCGGGCGCGTGCATCGCGGTGTACAGCGTGGCCAGCGGCTGGCAGAACATCGTCGCCGTGACCATGCTGCAGACCTGGACGCCCGCGCGGCTGCTCGGCCGGGTGATGAGCATGGTGATGCTCGCCGTCACCGGCTCCTTCCCGGTCTCCGTCGCCCTCGCGGGCCTCGCCGTCCACCGCCTCGGCCCGGCCCCGTTCTTCCCCGCCGCGGGCACGGTCATCGCCCTGACGGTCGCCCTCGCGCTGGCCCAGCCCGCGTTCCGCCGCCACCGGCACGGGGAGGTGTTCGGGGCGGGGAGCGAACGGGCGGGGGCGCGGGGGACCGCGTGACCCCGGCTTCCTACAGGCCGCGGGTGGCGCCGCCGTCGACGGGGAGCATCAGGCCGGTGAGGTAGGAGGCGGCGGGGGAGAGCAGGAAGGCGGCGGTGCGGCCGAACTCCTCGGGGGTGCCGTAGCGGCGCAGCGGGATGGTGGCGGCGGCCGTTTCGCGGGCGGCGGCGGGGTCGGGGGCGAGGGCGTCGAGTTCGCGGACGCGGTCGGTGTCGATGCGGCCGGGGAGCAGGCCGAGGACGCGGATGCCGCGGGGGCCGAGTTCGTCGGCGAGGGTCTTGGCGGCCATCGCGAGGCCGGGGCGCAGGCCGTTGGAGATGCCGAGGCCGGGGATGGGCTGGCGGACCGAGGTGGAGAGCACGAAGGCGATGACGCCCCCGGCGGGGAGGTGTTCGGCGGCGGTGCGGGCCAGCCGGAGGGCGCCGAGGAAGACGGAGTCGAACGCGGTGCGCCAGGCCTCGTCGGTGGCGGAGGCGACCGGGCCCGCGCTGGGGCCGCCGACGCTGATCAGGATGCCGTCGAAGCCGCCGAAGCGGCTCCGGGCGGCGTCGACCAGGCGCTGCGGGGTGGCCGGGTCGGCGTTGTCCGCGCCGACGCCGTGCGCCCCCTCGCCGAGGGCGTCGGCGGCGGCGGTGGCCGCCGCCTGGGTGCGGCCGGTGACGACCACCTTGGCGCCTTCGGCGACCAGTTGCCGCGCGGTGGCGTGGCCGAGTCCCCGGGTCGCGCCGGTGACCACGTACACCTTGTCCTTGAGTCCGAGATCCATGCCGACCATTCTCGCCGGTCGGCATGGATCCCGGACGGCGGGTCAGCCCACCGGGACGCCGGGGTTGGTGAGGGCGGCGGGGCCGGTGACGGTGTTGTCGGCGGTGACGGTGACGGGGCAGGCGGTGGCGTCGTAGTTGGTGACGTCGATCGCGTACTTGGCGGGGTTGCTGCCGGTGGCGCCGGTCAGGTCGGAGGCGTTGCCGCGGAAGACGGTGCCGCAGCCCCAGCCGGGCTGCTGGGTGTGGGTCTGGTAGCCGTCGTTCAGGGTGTGCACGCCGGTGTTGTTCTCGATGACGTAGCCGTTGCCCTTCACGTCGACCCAGGAGTCGTCGTAGTTGACGTTCGTCAGGCCGTTGCCGTCGAAGCGGTTGCCGGAGACCAGGCCGCCGGTGGTGCCCTCCTTGAGGTCGACGTTCTCGCCGCCGATGTTCGGGCCGATGGTGTTGTTCAGGATCTGCACGTGGTCGCTGTGGTCGGTGAGCGTGTTGGCGGTGCCGACGTACACGCCCTCGCCCTTGCCGTCGTGGGCGGTGCCGGTGTCGTGCACGGTGGAGCCGCGCAGCACGCCGTAGCTGGAGGAGTTGCGGAAGTGCACGCCCTCCATGGTGGTGTGGTGGACCGTCACCCCGTCGAGCACCACGTGGTCCGAGGCGTCGACCACGATGCCCTTCTGGGCGTTGGTGACGGTGATGCCCTGGACGGTCCAGTACGGGGCGCCTGCCAGCGAGAGGCCGTAGCCGCCGCCGGTGGAGGTGGTGAGGACGGCGTTCGGGGAGCCGGTCAGGGTGATCCGGGCGGTGGCCGTGCCCGCCGTGGTGATCTTGAAGTTGCCGGTGTAGGTGCCGTCGGCGAGCTGGATGGTGCGGCCGGGGACGGCGGCGCTCAGCGCGGCCTGGAGCTCCTTGGCGGTGGAGACCCGGACGGTGTTCGCCGGGGGCGGGGAGAGGGTGGCGTCGTTCTGGCCGGGGGTGCTGACCGGCGCGGAGGGCGAGGGGGAGGCCGAGGAGGGCGGGGCGGAGGTGGGCGCGGGCGAGGTCGGGGCGGCGCCGGTGGCGGTCAGCGAGACGTCGTCGGCCTGGTAGGGGCTGCCGTACCAGCCGCTCAGCGCGACGGTGACCCGGGTGGTGCCCGGGCCGGTGGTGAAGGTGCGGGTGAGCTGCGTCCAGCCGGGGGCGTTCGCCCAGGTGGAGGTGGACACGCCGGTGCCGGAGGCCGCTGGACGGCGACGCTCTGGGTGCACGGGGCGAGGTCCGCGGCGCCGGGGGCGGCGGTCAGCGCGGCGGTGCCGGAGTGCGGGGCGGAGGTGGTGGTGGCGGCGGTGCCGGCGCACGTCCAGGGGGAGAGCGCGGCGGACTCGAAGCCGCCGTTGACGAGGAGTTCGGTGGCCGCGCCGGCCTGGGCGGGCAGCAGCGCGAGGACGGCCGAGCCCAGGGCGAGGGCGCCGGCCGCGGCGGCGCCGCGGTGGGGGCGGTGGGTCATGACGGTCGCTCCGGTGTGGGGGGAAGAGCGGTGCGGGGCGGGTGCACGGCCAATCTGGACTAGACCATTGCGGGGAGTCAATGGGCGTGCGCGGGCCGGACCTCCGACCGGGCGTCAATGGCGCGACGCCGGGAACCGTCCGAAGATGGGGGAACCGGACCACCCACCCGAGGTGCAGCGCATGGACAGTCGGCGGTTGCCGAACATCGACGGCGTCGCGGCGGCCCTGGTCGACGGCGACGGACGCGTCGTGGGCTGGACTTCCGCCGCCGAGCAGTTGCTCGGCCTGCCCGCCGCCCAGGTCACCGGCCGCCCCGCCGCCGACCTGCTGGCCGACGGCGCGGGCGACGCCCGGGCCCTCGGCAGGCGGACCGGCGAGGTCCGGCTGCGCACCGGCGACGGCGGCACGCTGGAGGTCGCCTACCAGGTGCTGCCGCTGGCCGGCGAGCACGGCGAGGTCCGCGCCCTGGTGCTGGCCACCCCCGCCGACACCGTCGCCCGGCGGCGCCAGGACGAGGCGTTCACCCGGGAGCTGTTCCTGCAGGACCGGCTCGGCCTGGCCTTCTTCGACACCGACCTGCGGCTGCTGCGCACCAACACCCACCTGCTCCCGTACACCGGCCTGCCCGCGCACCTGGCCGGGCACCGGCTCGGCGACTTCCTGCAGCCGGAGGACGCCGCGGCCGCCGAGGCGGTGCTGCGCGGCGTGCTGGCCAGCGGGGAGCCGGTGGTGCGGGCCGAACTGCCGATCCGCACCCTGGACGACCCCGGCCCGGCCGTGGTCATGGAGGTGCAGGCGTTCCGGCTGCAGGCCCCCGACGGGACGCTGATCGGGGTGACCGCGCTGTTCGGCGACGTCACCGAACTGCACCGCTACCGGCGGCGCGCCGACGTGCTGCACCGGGCCACCGCCGCCGTCGGCGGCTCGCTCTCGGTGGCCGGCACCGCCGAGGACCTGGCCGGGGTCCTGGTGCCCGGCCTCGGCAGCCGCGCCGAGGTGGACATCGCCGAGGCCGTCTTCACCGGCGACGACCCGGTGCCCGGCGCCGACGGGCTGCTGGCCGTCCGCCGCACCGCCACCGCGGGCCAGCCCGGCCCCGACGCCCGCCCGCTCGGCCCGCTGGGCGACGAACGCCTCGGCGGCCCCGCCGCCGCCGGGTCGCTGTCGATGAGCGCCCCGCTGCAGGCCCGCGGCGGCCCGCTCGGCCGGGTCACCGTCCGTCGCCGCCCGGAGGAGGGCTCGTACGAGGCGGAGGACCTCGAGCTGCTGCGGGAGATCGCCGCCCGGGCCTCGCTCGCCCTGGACAACGCCCGCCGCTACACCCGCGAGCACCGGGCCGCCGTCGGCCTGCAGCGCTCGCTGCTGCCGCCCGCCGAGACCGTGGTGCCCGCCGCCACCACCGCCAGCGTCTACCGTCCCACCGACACCGCGACCGGCGTCGGCGGCGACTGGTTCGACGTCATCCCGCTCTCCGGCGCCCGGGTCGCCCTGGTCGCCGGGGACGTGGTCGGCCACGGGCTGCAGGCCAGCGCCACCATGGGCCGGCTGCGCACCGCGGTGCGCACCCTGGCCGACCTCGACCTGGAGCCCGACGAACTGCTGGTGCACCTGGACGACCTGGTCTCCCAGCTGGTCGTCGAGGGCAGCGAGGAGGAGCGCGAACGCGGCGTCGCCGACCCCTCCGGGGCGACCTGCGTGTACGCCGTCTACGACCCGGTCTCCGGGATCTGCCAGGCCGCCAGCGCCGGGCACCCGCCGCCCGCCCTGGTCCACCCCGGCGGCCGGGTCGAGTACCTGCGGGTCAACCCGGGTCCGCCGCTCGGCGTCGGAGGGCTGCCGTTCGAGACGGCCGAGTGCGCGCTGCGCGCGGGCAGCGTGCTGGCGCTGTACACCGACGGGCTGATCGAGGGCGGCAGCGGCGGCGACCTGGACGAGGGCATGGCCCAGCTGGCCGTCCGGCTCGGCGAGGCCGACCTCGACGGCGACCTGGCCGCGGCCGGGCGGGCGATCGTCGCGGAGATGTCCACCGCCGGGCTCAGCGACGACGTCACGCTGCTGCTGGCCCGGCTGCACCCCGTCCCGGCCGCCGACACCGCGGTGTGGACCATCGACGCCGACCCGTCCGCCGTCGCCGGGGTCCGCGAGGCCGCCACCCGGACGCTGGAGGAGTGGGGGCTGGAGGCGCTGGTGTTCACCACCGAGCTGGTGCTCAGCGAGCTGGTCACCAACGCGATCCGGTACGCGGGCGGGCCGGTGGTGGTGCGGCTGATCCGCTCCTCGGTGCTGACCTGCGAGGTCTCCGACCCGAGCTCCACCCAGCCGCGGATGCGCCGGGCCCGGCTCACCGACGAGGGCGGCCGCGGCCTGTACCTGGTCGCCCAGCTGACCGAGCGGTGGGGCAGCCGCTACACCCGGGGCGGCAAGACCATCTGGGCCGAGCAGCCGCTGGGGCCCGCCTGACGGCCCCCGCCGCTCAGCCGGTGGCGCCGACGAGCTCCGACGACCGCGCCGGGGCCGCGGCGTTCTGCTTGGCCTCGCGGCGGGCCAGCACCACCAGGCCGACCGGGATCAGCCCGGTGAACAGCCACCACTGGACGGCGTACGCCATGTGCGGGCCGATGTCGGAGTGGCCGGGCTCGGCGAGCAGCTCGGGGGAGGGGCCCGCGGCGGGTTGCGAGGAGGCCAGCTCCAGGTAGCCGCCGAGCACGGTGGTGCCCGCGTACCTGGCCTGCTCGGCGGTGTTGATCACCTTGAACATCCGCTCCGGCAGCCCGCCGCGGTTCTTCACGCCCAGCGAGGCGTACGTCTCGTCGGCGCGCAGCCGCCCGGTCACGGTGACCTCGCCGGACGGCGGGGCCGGGACGTCCGGGATGCTGGCGGCGTCCGCGGCGGACTCCACCCAGCCGCGGTTGACCAGCACCGAGCCCCTGCCGTCGGCGAGCACCAGCGGGGTGACCACGAAGTAGCCGATGGTGGAGCCGCCGGGCTCGGTGCGGCCGCGGATCACCACCTCGTGCGCGGTGTCGTAGCGGCCGGTGGCGGTCACGGTGCGCCACACCTCGCCGGTCGGGACGGACCAGCCGGGGGAGGAGAGCGAGTCGAAGGCGACCGGGGTGCTGCCCAGGTTCCGCGCCACCAGGTCGTTGCGGGCGACCCGGGCCTCGTGCCGGTGGTACTGCCAGAAGCCCAGCTTGATCATGGTGGGGACCAGCACCGCGGCCACCAGGACGATGACCGCCCAGCGCACGGACAGCAGGAATCGGTACACACCCGGCACGCTAACCCTCCTTACCGCCGCGTCAGGCACCGGGGTGCGGCGCGACCTCGCGCAGCAGCTGCAGGAACGCGTCCTCGCCGACCACCGGGGTGCCGTACTCGCGGGCCTTGCGGGCCTTGCCGCTCCAGGAGCCCGGCTCGTTGGTGACCAGCAGGCTGGTGAGCCGGCTCACCGAGGAGGCGATGTGCAGCCCGGCCTCGGTGGCCCGGTCCTCCAGCAGCTCGCGGTCGGTGGCGGTGTCGCCGGTGATCGCCACCCGCATGCCCTGCACCAGCGGCGAGCCGTCCGTCCAGCGGCCCGGGTTCGGGTACGGGCAGGCCGGGCGCTTGCGGCCGGGGCGGTAGGAGGAGCTCCAGGAGCCGCGGGCCGGGGCCGCGGGCGCGGCGGTGTCCTCGCCCAGGTCGGTGACGGCCACGCAGGCGGTCAGCGGCAGCGGGACGCCGCCGCTGCGGGCCAGCTCCAGCGAGGGCCGGAACACCTCGGCCAGCACCCGGGCGTCGTCCAGCGCGTGGTGCGCCTGCCGCTGGTGCACGCCGAAGTGCGCGGCCAGCGAGGAGAGCTTGCCGTTGGGCAGCGGCAGCCGCAGGTCGCGGGCCAGCACCATGGTGCACAGCCGCTGCTCGACCGGGGCGCGCAGGCCCGCCCGGGAGAACTCGCGGGAGATCATGTTCCAGTCGAACAGCGCGTTGTGGGCGACCAGCACCCGGTCGCGCAGCCGCTCGGCGAACTCGGCGGCGATCTCCGGGAAGGTCGGCGCGCCCGCCAGGGTCTCGCTGGTCAGGCCGTGGATCCAGACCGGTCCCGGGTCCCGTTCGGGGTTGACCAGGGTGTACCAGTGGTCGGTGATCTCGCCGTCGGGGTCGAGCTGGTAGACGCCCGCCGAGATCACCCGGTCGGAGCGGCCGAGACCGGTGGTCTCCACGTCGACCACCGCGAAGCCGCGCCCGTCGCCCCCGCCGGGGCCGGTGCGCGGTGCCGGGAACGGCGGGTTCGGGAATGGCGCGTACATAACGCACCACTGTACGGGGAGCGGCGGGCGGCCCCGGACTGCTCCACTCGGAATAGCGGGCGTGAACGGCGGCTTACAGTGGGAAGCCCGGGTGCAGACACCCGCGGGACCCGTACACCGAAGGACTCCCTCATGCGCGCCACCGTGATCCACGGCCCCCAGGACATCCGGATCGAGGAGGTGCCGGATCCGCGGATCGAGCGGCCCACCGACGCGGTCGTGCGGGTGCTGAACGCCTGCATCTGCGGCAGCGACCTGTGGGCGTACCGGGGCGTGGCCAAGCGCCAGGCCGGGCAGCGGATCGGGCACGAGTTCCTGGGCTTCGTCGAGGAGGTCGGCGCCGAGGTGCGCGGCTTCGCGGTCGGCGACCTGGTGGTGGCCCCGTTCGTCTGGTCGGACGGCGTGTGCGAGTACTGCCGCGAGGGCCTGCAGACCTCCTGCCCGCACGGCGGGTTCTGGGGCACCCCGGGCTCGGACGGCGGGCAGGGCGAGGCCGTCCGGGTGCCGTTCGCGGACGGGACGCTGGTGCGGCTGCCCAAGGAGGCGGCCGGGGACGAGAAGCTGCTGCCCGGGCTGCTGGCGCTGTCCGACGTGATGGCCACCGGGCACCACGCGGCGGTCTCGGCGGGCGTGCGGCCCGGCGCGACGGTCGCGGTGGTCGGCGACGGCGCGGTCGGGCTGTGCGGCGTGCTGGCCGCGCACCGGCTCGGCGCGGGCCGGATCATCGCGCTCGGCCGCCACGAGGGCCGCACCGCGATCGCCCGCTCCTTCGGCGCCACCGACGTGGTGCCCGAGCGCGGCGAGGCGGCGGTCGAGGCGGTGCGCGAGCTGACCGGCGGGCAGGGCGCGCACGCCGTGCTGGAGGCGGTCGGCACCGAGGAGTCGATGCGCACCGCGATCTCGATCGCCCGGGACGGCGGCGCGGTCGGCTACGTCGGCGTGCCGCACGGCGGCAGCGCGGGCGTGGACATCGGCCAGATGTTCAACCGGAACGTGCAGCTGCGCGGCGGCGTCGCCCCGGCCCGGGCGTACATCCCCGAGCTGCTGCCGGACGTGCTCTCCGGCGCGATCGACCCGGGCGCGGTGTTCGACCGCACGGTGGGCCTGGACGGGGTGCCCGAGGGCTACCGGGCGATGGACGAGCGGACGGCGCTGAAGGTGCGCATCGCGTTCTGAACCGCCCACCGGACAGCGGTAATCGAATGAAAATTACACCGGGGTGGCCGCGAAGCGGCCGCCCCGGTGGCGTGTTCCGATCAGTTTTCGGCCACATCGCGTGGGGAAGCTTCTCGGGGTCCGTTCCTGGATCTAGCATGCAGCGCACTCAATGTGACGTCACTCACGTCCATCTGATCGTCCGTCGCACCGAAGACGTCAGGAGTCCCCGCGTGGCACCCCCGCCCGAGACAGCCCCCGAATCGTTCCAACGTATCGAGGAGTCACCGGAGTTCCGGCAACTCAGGAGCTCCTTCCGGAACTTCGCATTCCCGGTCACGGCCGGATTCGTCCTCTGGTACCTGCTGTACGTCCTGCTCAGCTGCTACGCCCCCGGCTTCATGAGCACCAAGGTCGTCGGCAACATCAACCTCGCGCTGGTGCTCGGCATCCTGCAGTTCGTCAGCACCTTCGCCATCGCCGCCTGGTACGCCAGGTTCGCCGACCGGCAACTGGACCCGCGCGCCGCCGTCATCCGCGGCCGCGCCGACGCCACGCTGCCCGCCCAGCCCGGCGCCCACACCCCCGTGGCCGAGGAGGCCGCCGAATGATCCACCTGGCCACCTCCGCGGGCGACCACCGCACCCTGATCATGTCGCTGTTCGGGGTGTTCGTCCTCGCCACCCTCGGCATCACCCTCTGGGCCGGCCGCAGCACCCGCGACGCCTCCGACTTCTACGCGGGCGGCCGCGGCTTCACCGGCTTCCAGAACGGCCTGGCGATCTCCGGCGACTACATGTCCGCCGCGTCCTTCCTCGGCATCACCGGCGCCATCGCGCTCTCCGGCTACGACGGCTTCCTCTACTCCATCGGCTTCCTGGTCGCCTGGCTGGTCGCCCTGCTGCTGGTCGCCGAACCGCTGCGCAACTCCGGCCGCTACACCATGGCCGACGTGCTGGCCTTCCGGATGCGCCAGCGCCCCGTCCGCACCGCCGCGGGCATCTCCACCATCGTGGTGTCGATCTTCTACCTGCTCGCCCAGATGGTCGGCGCCGGCTCCCTGGTCGCCCTGCTGCTCGGCGCCCAGGGCGACGCCGCCAAGCGCTGGGTGATCGTCGCGGTCGGCGCGCTGATGGTGCTGTACGTCGTCATCGGCGGCATGAAGGGCACCACCTGGGTGCAGATCATCAAGGCCGTGCTGCTGATCCTCGGCGCCGGGCTGATGACCGTCCTGGTGCTCGCCAAGTTCCACTTCAACCTGTCCGAGCTGCTCGGCTCGGCCGCCAAGGCCAGCGGCAGCGGCGACAAGTTCCTGCAGCCCGGCCTCAAGTACGGCACCAACGGCACCACCAAGCTCAACTTCCTCAGCCTCGGCATCGCGCTGGTCCTCGGCACCGCCGCCCTGCCGCACATCCTGGTGCGCTTCTACACCGTCCCCACCGCGCGCACCGCCCGCAAGTCGGTGCTCTGGTCGATCGGCATCATCGGCGTCTTCTACCTGATGACCCTCGCCCTCGGCTTCGGCGCCGCCGCCCTGGTCGGCCGCAAGACGCTCGCCGCCGACAAGTCCGGCAACACCGCCGCCCCGCTGCTCGCCGAGCACCTCGGCGGCGGCGCCGGGACCACCGGCGGCGCGGTGCTGCTCGCGGTGATCTCCGCGGTCGCCTTCGCCACCATCCTGGCCGTGGTCGCCGGACTCACCCTGGCCTCCTCGTCCTCCTTCGCCCACGACCTCTACGCCAACGTGATCCGGCGCGGCAAGGCCACCGAGAAGGAGGAGGTCGCCAGCGCCAAGTTCGCCGCCGTCGCGATCGGCGCGATCGCCATCCTGCTGTCGATCTTCGCCGACAAGCTGAACGCCGCCGCCCTGGTCGCCCTGGCCTTCGCGGTCGCCGCCTCCGCCAACCTGCCCACCCTGCTCTACTCGCTGTTCTGGAAGCGGTTCAACACCACCGGCGCGGTCGCCTCCACCTACGCGGGCCTGATCACCTCCGTCGGCCTGGTGATCTTCTCCCCGGTGGTCTCCGGCAACGCCAAGGCGCTGATCCCGGACAGCTCCTTCGACTGGTTCCCGCTGGAGAACCCCGGGCTGATCTCCATCCCGGTCGGCTTCCTGGCCGGTGTGATCGGCACCTACCTGGCCAGGGAGAAGGCCGACCCGGCGAAGTACGCTGAACTGGAGGTCCGTTCGCTCACCGGCCTCGGCGCCCACTGAGGCGGCCGCGGAGGCGCCCACCGGGGCGCCCACGGAACGGTCCGCTCCCCGGTGCTGTCCGGGAGCGGCGTTAAGCTGGCCCGGCCGCCGCACGGTGGCCGGGCCAGCGGGCTTTTTCCAGGAAGGCGGGCGCCGGGATGCTCCTCGACACCTACGGCCGGCAGGCCGTCGACCTGCGGGTCTCGCTCACCGACCGGTGCAACCTGCGCTGCACCTACTGCATGCCCGAAGAGGGCCTGAACTGGCTCGGCAAGCCGGAGCTGCTGACCGACGAGGAGATCGTCCGCCTGGTCGGCCTCGCCGTCGGCACGCTGGGCGTGCGCGAGGTCCGCTTCACCGGCGGCGAACCGCTGCTGCGGCCCGGGCTGGTGGCGATCATCGCGGCCTGCGCCGCGCTCGAACCCCGGCCGGAGATCTCGCTCACCACCAACGGCATCGGACTGGCCCGGATCGCCCCCGCGCTGCGCGACGCCGGGGTCGACCGGGTCAACGTCTCGCTCGACACCCTCGACCCCGACACCTTCGCCCGGCTCACCCGCCGCCGCCGCCACCAGGACGTGCTGGACGGCCTCGCCGCCGCCGAGGCCGCCGGGCTGCGGCCGGTCAAGCTCAACGCCGTCCTGATGCGCGGCGTCAACGACCACGAGGCCGCCGACCTGCTGGCCTGGGCGATCGAGCACCGCTACCAACTGCGCTTCATCGAGCAGATGCCGCTGGACGCCCAGCACGGCTGGGACCGGACGCAGATGGTCACCGCCGAGGAGATCCTCGAACTCCTGCGCACGCGCTTCGAGTTGGCCCCCGAACCGTCCGCCGCCCGGGGCGCCGCGCCCGCCGAGCGCTGGCTCGTCGACGGCGGCCCCGCGACGGTCGGCGTCATCGCGTCGGTGACCCGGCCGTTCTGCCGGGCCTGCGACCGCACCCGGCTCACCGCCGACGGGCAGGTCCGCAACTGCCTGTTCGCGACCGGCGAGACCGACCTGCGGGGCGCGCTGCGCGGCGGCGCGAGCGACGCCGAACTGGCCGAGCTGTGGCGGGCCGCGATGTGGGGCAAGAAGGCGGGCGCGGGCATCGACCAGCCGGAGTTCCACCAGCCGGAGCGGCCGATGTCGGCGATCGGCGGCTGAGCGGGGCCGTTCCCGGCCGCGCTCGGTCCTCCGCCCGCGCTCGCTCCTCCACCCGCGCTCAGTCCTCCGGCTGCCCGGGCCCCTCCGGTTGCCCGGTGCGCCAGGACATCTCGATCTCCAGCTCGATCTCGTCACCGTCCAGCTCGACCTCGATCTCGGTGCGCAGCTCGTCGGGGACGCGCACGGTCAGCCGACCGGGACCGAGGTCCAGCTCGGCCTGCCCGCCGCGCCTGAGCGCGGCCGCCAGCGCCTCCAGCTGGTCGGCGGCCTCGGTCCGCGACAGCGTCCGCTTCTGCGTGAACTCGAGTTCTTTCACGGGAACCCTCCTGGCCCGTCGGGGACACCGGACCCTGCCATCCTCCGGCCTCCCCGCCCGGTCGGCACGGCGAGCGCCCGGGGGCACCCCCGCAGGGACCCTTCGGCGGGGTCAGGTGCGGTTGTGGAGCGCCTCCAGGCCGACCAGGTCGTCCGGGCGGGCGTCGGGGACCCGTTCGTCGAAGTGGGCGAAGACCGGCAGGCGGCGCAGCAGCAGGCCGGTGGCGAGCAGGACGAGGGCGAACAGGACGTACGTCAGGCCGAGGCCGCGGCCGGGGCCGGTGCCGATCAGGCGGCCGACGGTCGGGGCGAGCGCGCCGCCGGGCTCCAGGGCGGGCTGCAGCAGGGCCGCGGTGCCCGGGCCGAGCAGGACGAAGCCGATCGGCATCGTGCACCAGGCGAACAGCGCGTTCACGGCGAAGACCCGCCCGTGGAAGCGGGCCGGGACCTTCACCTGGACGATCGTCGCGTACACGGTGTTCATCACCGTCAGGCCGAGGAACATGCCGAACACGCCCGCGCCGACCAGGACCGTCGACGGGCGCAGGCCGGTGACCAGGCAGCCCGCCGCCATCAGCAGGAACGCGCCCAGGACGCCGCGCATCCGGTGCCGGGACGGGCCGCCCCACACCGCCATCAGGACGCCGCCCAGCACGATGCCGAGGCCGCCCGCCAGCGAGACCCGGGCGACGTCGGAGAGCGAGCCGAAGCCCAGCACCAGCGGCTGGAAGAAGATGAACAGCGGGCCGACCAGCAGGTTCGTCCCCGCGAAGAAGAACAGCATCGCGCGCAGCCCCGGCGTCCCGAGGGCGAGGCGGAACCCGGCCCGCAGCTCCGCGCCGACGCTCTCCCGGCGCCGCCAGCCCAGCGTGCGGGGGAAGCGCAGGGCGGCGGTGACGGCGATCGCCACCGCGTAGCTGCACACGTCGGCGATCAGGATGCCGCGCAGGCCGACCGTGGCCAGCGCTGTCGTCGCCAGCAGCGGGACCGCGAACTGCACCACGCCCGTGCCCGCCTGCACCAGGCCGTTGGCGTGGCCGAGGAAGCGCTTGGGGACGAGCTGCGGGACGGCCGAGGCGTAGGCGATCCGCTGGAAGGTCAGGGCGACGGACAGCACCGTCATCAGGGCGTACACCGCCGGGCGGTGCAGCGCCCCCGCGAGCAGCAGGGTCAGCATCGCGGCCTGGGTGGCGCCCGCTGCCGTGTCGGCGGTCAGCATCACGGCCCGGCGGCTGTAGCGGTCGGCGACGGTGCCCGCGAGCGGGGCGGCCAGCAGGCCGGGGACGAGGGCGAGCGAGGAGAGCAGGGCGAGCTGGAGCAGCGAGTCGCTGCTCAGGTAGAGCCACAGCGGCAGCGCGAACTCGGTGGTCGCGGTGCCCGCCATCGACACCAGCTGGCCCGCGGCGACCGCGAGGAAGCGCGGCATGCCGGGGGCGGGGGCGGACCGGCGGCCGGTCGCGGCGGTGGGGGGTGCGGCGGCGGAGCGGGAGACGTCGGCCAGGTGCCAGGTGGCGTCGCCGTCGGGAGCGGGCGGGGTCGTGGCGGGGAGGTCGCGGTGGACGGTGGTGAGGACCGCGGCGACCTCCGCGGCCCGGTACTTCAGGAAGTAGTGGCCGGCCTCGGCGAGCACCACCAGGGCGGTGGTGCCGGTGAGGAAGTGCCACTCGCGGAAGCGCTCCCCGTGGTAGTCGGTGATGTCGTCGCGCTCGCCGACCACCGAGATCACCGGCGCCGACAGCGGGGTCACGCCGCGCTCCAGCAGGCCGGTGAAGTACTCCTCGGCCTGCTCGCTGTCGGCGCGCATGTCCCGCACCAGGCGGCGGGCGGTGGCCGGGTCGACGTCGTCCAGGCTCAGGCCCAGCGAGGTCAGCCAGTCGCGGTAGCGGCGGTCGCTGGCCAGGCGCTCCAACCGGGTCAGCAGGCGCACCACGGGCCCGCGCGGGCGGGCGAACGGGAAGATCGCGCCGGTGTACACCGCCTCGACGGCCCGGCCGTCGGCCTCCAGGGCCAGCGCCAGGGCGACGGCCAGCGCCCCGCCGACCCCGCAGTGCCCGTACACCGCGACCGGGCCGCGGACGTGCTCGCGGACCTCGGCGACGGCCGCGGCGACCAGCTCCGGGAAGGCGGCCCGGCCCTCGGCCCGGCCCATCTCCTCCCCGGTGCCCGCCAGCGCGAACAGGGCGTGGCCGGGCGGCAGGGCGTCGGCGAGCGGCTGGTAGACGGCCGCGCTGCCGCCGCCGTACGGGACGCACAGCAGGGTCAGCACCGGCTCGGCCGACCGGCGGGGCGTCAGCTCGTGCAGGACGCGGGCCGGGCCGCGGTCGGCCGCGGGGGTCGCGGCCAGCGCGGCCAGCGCCCGGACGGTGGGGTGCTTGAACAGGTCCATCAGCGACAGGCCGGCGGCGTCCGGGAGCGCGGTGCGCAGCTTGGCGACCACCTTGATGCCGAGCAGCGAGTGGCCGCCCAGGTCGAAGAAGTCGTCGTCCCGGCCGGGCAGCGGGACGCCCAGCACCTCGGACCAGACCCCGGCGACCACCCGCTCGGCGTCGGTGGCCGGCTCGGCCCGGTCGGCGCCCGGGGCGGCCGGGGCGGGGGAGGGCAGCGCCCAGCGGTCGAGCTTGCCGGTGGGGCCGACCGGGAGGGCGTCCAGGACGACGTACGCGGAGGGCAGCATCGAGTCGGGCAGGGTGCGGCGCAGGCCCGCGCGCAGCACGGCGGGCGCGGTGTCGGCACCGCTGCCGTCCGGGACGGTCCAGGCGACCAGGCGGCGCACGCCCGGCCGGTCCTCGCGGACCGCGACGGCCGCCTCCCGCACGCCCGGCAGGGCGCGCAGCGCGGCCTCGACCTCGCCGGGTTCGATCCGCAGGCCGTGCAGCTTGACCTGCTGGTCGGTGCGGCCCAGGTACTCGATCGTGCCGTCGGGCCGGTGCCGGGCCAGGTCGCCGCTGGCGTACATCCGGGAGCCGGGCGGGCCCCACGGGTCGGCGCGGAAGCGCTCGGCGGTCAGCTCGGGCCGGTTCAGGTAGCCGAGGGCGACGCCGGGCCCGGCGATGTGCAGTTCGCCGGGCAGCCCGGCGGGCACCGGGCGGCCGTGCCGGTCCAGCACGTACACCCGCATGTTCTGGATCGGGCGGCCGATCGGGGTGCGGCGGACGCCCGCCAGGTTCTCGCGGGTGCACGTCCAGGCGGTGCAGTCGACGGACGCCTCGGTCGGGCCGTACAGGTTGTGCAGACCGACGGCGGGCAGCCGCTCCAGGGTCTGCCGGGCCAGGTCGGCGGGCAGTTCCTCGCCGCTGCAGACCAGGGTGCGCAGGCCGGTGCAGTGCTCCACGCCCTCCTCGGCGAGGAAGACGGCGAGCATCGACGGCACGAAGTGCGCGGTGGTGACGGCGTGTCGGCGGATCGCGTCGCGCAGGTAGGCGCCGTCGCGGTGGCCGCCCGGGCGGGCCACCACCAGGCGGGCGCCCTCGCGCAGCGGCCAGAACAGCTCCCACACCGAGACGTCGAAGGCCGCCGGGGTCTTCTGCAGCACCGCGTCGGTGGGACCGAGCGGGTAGGCGCGCTGCATCCAGTCCAGCCGGTTGTCGATGCCCCGGTGCGAGCAGAGCACCCCCTTGGGACGGCCGGTCGAACCCGAGGTGAAGATCACGTACGCCGGGTCGTCCGGACCGGCCGGGCGCAGCGGGCGGCGCTCGGCCGGGGGTCGTCGCAGCGCGGCGTCGTCCAGGGACAACAGCCTGGTGCCGCGCGGGAGTTCGGACGGCAGCCGGTCGCGCAGGGCGTCCTGGGCCAGCAGCGCCCGGGGCGCGGCGTCGGCGAGCATGCCGGACAGCCGCTCGGCCGGGGAGTCCGGGTCGAGAGGGAGGTACGCGCCGCCCGCCTTCAGCACGCCCAGCAGGGCCACCACCAGCTCGGCCGACCGCTCGGCGCAGACCGCGACCACGTTGCCGGGACCCACCCCGGCGGCGGCCAGGTGCGCGGCCAACGCCGCTGCGCGCTCGTTCAGTTGGCGGTAGCTGAACTGTTCGCCGGTGGCGTCGACGACCAGGCAGGCGGCGTCCGGGGTGGCGGCGGCCCGGGCCTCGAACCGGCCGTGCAGGGTGCCGGGTTCGAGCGGGACGGCGCTGTCGTTCCACTCCTCCAGGGTGGTGCGCAGCTCCGCCGGGTCGGTCAAGTCGAGCTGGGACAGCGGGAGTTCGGGGTGGCGGACGATCTGGCGCAGCAGACGCTCGAACAGCTCGGCCAGCCGGGCGATCGTGCCGGGCTCGAAGAGGTCGGAACTGTAGGTGAAGTAGCCGTGCAGGCCCTCGTCGGTGTGCCGCAGGTACAGCTCCAGGTCGAAGCGGGTCGAGCCGGTGGTGAACGGGTGGTGGCCCACCTCCGGGCCGCCGTTCGCCGAAACCCCCTCGGCGCGCTCGTAGTTGAGCAGGGTGAACGAGGTCTGGAACACCGGCGTCCGGCTCGGGTCGCGCGGCAGCGCCAGCTCCTCGACCAGTTGCTCGAACGGCATCTCCTGGTGCGCCAGGTCGGCGACGAACCGCTCCCGGACGCCCGCCAGCAGGGTAGTGAATCCCGGGTCGCCCGACAGGTCCGCGCGCAGTGCCAGGACGTTCGCGAACAGGCCCACCAGCGGCTCCAGTTCGGGCAGCGTCCGGCCCGCGACGGTGGAGCCGACCGCGAAGTCGTCCTGCCCGCACCAGCGGCCCAGCAGCGCCTGGTAGGCGGCCAGCAGCGTCATGTACGGCGTCGCGCCGTGCGCCGCGCCCAGCGCCAGCACCGCCCGGCTGGTCCCCGCGTCCAGCGCGATGCCGTGGCCCGCGCCGCGCAGCGTCGGCACGGCCGGGCGCGGCCGGTCGGCGGGCAGGTCCAGCGGCGGGACGCCGGACAGCCGCCCGCGCCAGTGCTCCAGGTCGGCCCGGCGCACCTCGCCCCGGTAGCGCTCGCGCTGCCAGGCGGCGAAGTCGCCGTACTGCACCGGGAGTTCGGGCAGCGGACGGTCGTCGCTGTCGTGGCAGCCGGACAGCAGCTCGCGCAGGAACAGCTCGCTGGACCAGCCGTCCGAGACGATGTGGTGCTGCACCACCACCAGCACGTGGTCCCGCTCCGCAGCCCGCAGCAGGGCCGCCCGCACCACCGGGCCCGCTGCCAGGTCGAACGGGCGGCCGGTCTCCTCCCGCACCCAGGCGTCGAGTCGGGCCTCCCGGTCGGCCGGGGCCAGCGCCGGGTCGACGGCGCGGACCTCCAGCCGGACGCCGCCGGGCGGGTCGACCACCACGGTCGGCGTGCCGTCGGCCGCCGCCGGGAAGCGCATCCGCAGGCTCTCGTGCCGGGCCACCAACCGCTCCAGCGACGCCGACAGCCGCTCCGGGTCGAGCGGGCCGCGCAGCCGCACCACCAGCGGCACGGTGTAGGCGGTGCTGTCCGGGACGAACTGGTCCATGAACCACAGGCGTTCCTGCGCGAAGGAGAGCGGCGGCGCGGTGCCCTCCGGGCGGCGCGGCACGGTCGTCGCCGGGGCGGCGGCGCGGGCGCGGCGCAGGCGGCGGGCGAGCAGCTCGGCGCGGGCGTCGGGGGCAGGGGCGTCGGGGACGGTGGCGGGGGTGGTGGTCATGCGGCCGGGGCGCCTTCCTGGAGCGGTGCGCGTACTTCGCGGACGGCGGGGGTGGGGATGCCGGTGGGGGCGGTGGCGCGGGTCATGCGGTCGGGGCGTCCTCGTCGATCAGGGCCCGGACCTCGTCCTCGCTGAGTGCGTCGATCTCCGCGAGCAGCAGCTCCTCGACGGCGGCGGCCGTGCCCGCGACCGTCGGGGCTTCGAACAACACCCGTACCGGAAGGTTGAGTTCGAGTGCGGCGCGGAGTCGGGCCAGGACCCGGACGGCGAGCAGCGAATGGCCGCCGAGCGCGAAGAAGTCGTCGTGCGCGCCGATCCGGTCCGCGTCCAGGCCCAGCACCTCGGCCCAGGTCTCGGCGACCAGGTGCTCGGCGTCCGTGCCGGGCGGGACGCGCTCGGCGACGACGCCGACGCCCACGCCGGCGGCCGGTGCGGCGGTGGCGGGGGAGGGCAGGGCGGCCCGGTCGAGCTTGCCGCGGACGGTCAGCGGCAGGCGCTCCAGCGGCAGGCAGACGTCCGGGACGAGGTGGGCGGGCAGTACGGCGCGCAGGCGGCGGCGCAACTCCTCGCCGTGCGGCGGGCGTTCGGGGTCGGTGGGGACCAGCCAGGCGGTCAGCAGTTGCCGTCCGGCCTCGTCGTGCAGATCCACCACGGCCTGCGCGACGCCCGGCTGCCCCAGCAGCGCGGCTTCCACCTCGGCGGGCTCCACCCGGTGGCCGCGCACCTTGAGCTGACGGTCCCGGCGGCCCAGGAACTCCAGCGAACCGTCCGGCCGCAGCCGGGCCAGGTCGCCGGTCCGGTACATCCGGCCGCCGGTGAACGGGTCCGCGGCGAACCGCTCCGCCGTCAGGTCGGGCCGACCCAGGTAGCCGTCGGCCAGGCCGTCCCCGCCCAGCCACAGTTCGCCGGGCACCCCCGGCGGCACCGGGCGGCCGCCGTCGTCCAGCAGGTGGGCGACGGTCGCGGCGATCGGGCGGCCGATGTCCGGGCGGGCGGTCGCGTCGGCCGGGCCCAGTCGGCAGGCGGTGGCGATCACCGCGGCCTCGGTCGGACCGTAGGTGTTCCACAGCTCGACGCGGTCACCGAAGCGCGCGCGCCAGGCCGCGACCGCGGCCGACGCCACCTGGTCGCCGCCCAGCACCACCGTGCGCAGCGCCGGGGGCCACGGGACGGCCGCACCGGCCGCGACCAGCTCCTGCCAGTAGGCCGTCGGCAGGTCGAGCACCGTCAGGGTGCGACCCTGCGGGCTGCCCAGCCAGTCCGGGAGCTCGGCGGGCGGCACCGGCAGCAGGACCACCTCCGCGCCGTGCGTCAGCGCGGGGAAGACCTCCTCCACGTGCGTGTCGAACCCCGGCGACGCGAACTGCAGCACCCGCTCGCCCGGGCCCAGCCCGTACGCCGCGCCCATCCAGCGCACCCGGGCGAGCAGCGCCCGGTGCGGGACGGACACCGCCTTCGGCTCGCCGGTCGAGCCGGAGGTGTGGAGCACGTAGGCGGGGTCGGCGGGAGCGGGGGGTGTGGGTGGTGCGAGGGGCGCGGGGGGCGCGGAGGGCGTCGCGGGTGCGAACTCGCGCTGTTCGGAGGGGGGTTGGGGGCTGTCGAGCGGGGTGAGGCGGGTGGTGGGCAGGTCGGTGTCGACGACGGGGGCGTCCGGGGTGGCCAGGACGGCGGTGGCGCCCGCGCCGTGCAGCATGGCGTGCAGGCGGGGGGCGGGCAGGGCCGGGTCGAGCGGGAGGTAGGCGCAGTCGGCCAGCAGGATGCCCAACATGCCCGCCAGCAGTTCGGCGGAGCGGGCGCCGTACAGCCCGACCGGGGTGCGCGGGAGCGCTCCCACTGCGCGGACGGCGGCCTCCGCCCGGCGCGCTCCGGCGATCAACTCCCGGTAGGTGAAGGCCCGTTCCCCGTCCCGGAGGGCGACCGCGTCCGGGGTGGCGGTGGCCTGCCGCAGCAGCAGGTCCAGCACCGTCTCCGGGTCGTCCGGCACGCCGTCCGGGCCGCGCAGCAGTGCGCCGTCCTCGTCCGGGGAGAGCAGGGAGAGCGCGGCGAGCGGCCGCTCGGGCTCGGCGAGGGCGTGACCGGCCAGGATCGGCAGGCGGTCCAGCAGGGCCTGGGCCGCGGCGGCGTCCAGCACCGCCGGGTCGTACGCCAGCAGCAGGTGCAGGCCGCCGTCGGCGGCCGGCCAGGCGTCCAGCGAGGTGTCGAAGGGTGTCGGCGCGGGCAGACCGGGCAGCGCCTCCACCACGAGCCGGCCCGCGTCGGGCGTGAGTGAGGGGGCGGACTCGGCGGCGGGCGGGCCCGCGTCGGCGGCGGGTGAGGTGGCGGGCGCGGCGGCGGACTCGGTGTGCAGGTTGAACCAGTGCCGGAACAACTGCCGCTGGCCCTCCCCGCGCGCCGTGCCCAGCTCGCCCAGCAGCCGCTCGTAGGGGACCTGCGGGTGCGAGAGCGCGCCCGTGACGGTGGCGCGGGTGCGCGCCAGCAGGGCCGCGAACCCGGCCCCGCCGCCGAGGTCGGCGCGCAGCGGGAGGACGGTCGTGAAGCAGCCCACCAGGTGCTCGTCCGCCCGGCGCTCGCGCCCGGCCGTCGGCGCGCCCACCACCAGGTCGTCCTGCCCGGTGTGCCGACCCACCAGCAACTGGTAGAGCGCCAGCCAGGCCATGAACGGGGTGCAGCCGTGCTCCCGGGCGAAGCCCTCGACCGCCGCCGCCGAAGCGGCGTCGACCTCGGCCCGCACCCAGTGCGCCCGCCCGTCCGCGCCGGCGGCGGGGCGCGGCGGCGGGGTGCCCGGCGGCAGGCCCCGGCCGGGCGGGGCGGCGAGCTCGGCCGCCCAGTACGCGGCCGGCCGGTCCGCCGCCGGACCCTCCGCGCGGGCCCGCCGCCACATCACGTGATCGCCGAACCCGCCCTCCAGCGGCGGAAGTTGCGGCTCCCGCCCGTCCGCCACCGCCCGGTGCGCGGCCAGCAGCTCGTCCAGCAGCAGCCGGATCGACCAGCCGTCCGACACCAGGTGGTGCGCCGCCAGCAGCAGCACGTGCGTCCGCTCGCCCGTCCGGTACAGCGCGATCCGCAGCAGCGGCCCCGCCGCCGTCGGGTACGGCCGCCCGCCGCACGCCTCGGCCAGGCGCAGCGCGGCGGCCTCCGGATCCGGCTCGGCCCGCAGGTCGTGCAGCGCGACGGGCACCTCGACCCGGTCGGCGACCCGCTGCACCGGCACGCCGTCGACCTCCGCGAACGACGTCCGCAGCGGTTCGTGCCGGGCCACCACGACGGCCACCGCCCGGCGGAACGCGTCCGGGTCGAGCGGGCCGGTCAGGCGGCGCAGGGTGACCAGGTTCTCCGAGACGTCCGACGGGTCCAACTGCTGCAGGAACCACATCCGTTGCTGCCCCGGCGTCAGCGGGTACTCGCGGTCAGGCATGCTGCTGCTCCTCGGTGAGACGGGCCAGCACGGCGCCGAAGCCGGCCGGGGTGGGGGACTCGAAGAACGCCGAGGCCGGGACGTCCACGCCGAACCGCTCGGCGATCCGGGCGGCGATCCGCACCACGGCGAGCGAGTCCCCGCCGTGCGCGAACAGGTCGTCGTGGTCGCCGACCTCCTCCCGGCCCAGGACCTCCCCCCACAGCGCGCGCAACTCCGCGACCGGGGCGGTGGGTTCGCGGTCCGCCGCCGGGGCGGTCGGGGAAGTCGGACGGGCCGGAGGGGTCGGACGGGCCGGACGGGTCGGCGGCGAGGCGGACGGACGCCACGGCTCGGCCGTCCGGACACCGCTCAGCGCCACCTCCGGGCGTTCGGCCAACAGCGCCAGCAACTCGACCAGCGCGTCCGCGAACCCGGCCACCGCCGCACGCGCGAACCGCTCGCACGGGTACGTCAGCACCAGTTCCGCGCCCTCCGGCCCGACCCCCGCCGCCAGCACCAGGTCGTACGCACTGCCGTCCACCTCCTGCCCCCACGGCGCCGCGTCCAGGCCCGGGCCCCAGCCCGCACCGGCCGCACCGGCCGCACCGGGACCGTCCGTCGCGACCTCCGTGCGCTCCACGAACAGCACCTGGAACAGCGGGTGCACCCCCGGCGCGCGGCGCGGGGCCACCGCCGACACGATCCGGTCGAACGGGGCCGCCTGCGCCAACCCCGCCGCCAGCGCCTCCCGCACCCGCGGCGCGAACGAACGGAACGCCGGATCGTCCGCCAGCGACACCCGCAACGGCAGCAGATCCGTGAAACAGCCCACCACGGCGTCCAGTTCGGGATGCGGACGACCACCCGACACCACGCCCACCGTCACCTCCCGGCGCCCCGCGCACCGCGCCAGCAGCACCAGGAACCCGGCCAGCAGCACGGTGTGCCCCGTCAGCCGCGCCCCGTCACCGGCCGCGCGCAGCCGCTCCAGCACTGCACCGGGCACCCGGACGGAGACCGTCGCGGTGCGGCGGCCACTCCCGCCGGGGGCGGGCGGGGCGTCCAGGCCGAGTTCCAGCACCGGGGGCGCGCCGTCCAGCAGGTGCCGCCAGTACGCCAGGCGCTCCGGCAGGACGCGGTCCAGGCGGGAGCGGGACCAGGCCGCGTAGTCCGCGTACTGCGGGCGGTCGTCGGCGGGCGGCGGGGCGGTGTCGGACGGTGGGGTGCTGCCGGTGCGGTACGCCGCGGCCAGTTCGGCGGTCAGCAGGTCCGCCGAGCGGGCGTCCGCCGCGATGTGGTGGCACACCAGCAGCAGCCGGTGCCGGTCGGGGGCCAGCCGCAGGACCGTCAACCGCAGCATCGGCCCCGTCGCCAGGTCGAAGCGGTACCCGCCCGCCTCCACGGCCAGGGCGGCGGCCAGCGCCTCGCGTTCCGGCTCCGGGGCGAAGGAGAGGTCCAGGAGGTCGATCAGGGCGGACGCTCGGCCGGGGGTCAGCGGAGTTTCGGGGCGGAACTGGACGGGCTCGCCGTCGACCTCCGCATAGCGCGTCCGCAGGACCGGGTGCCGGTCGACCACTGCGGCGAGCGCGGCCGTCAGCCGGTCCACGTCCAGCGGGCCGTCCAGCGCCAGGCCCGCCGTCACCGGCGGCGACGCGGCCGGGCCG
Organism: Kitasatospora sp. NPDC001540; assembly: GCF_042894345.1. Classification (NCBI taxonomy): domain Bacteria; kingdom Bacillati; phylum Actinomycetota; class Actinomycetes; order Kitasatosporales; family Streptomycetaceae; genus Kitasatospora; species Kitasatospora sp. NPDC001540. The sequence goes on along the minus strand of NZ_JBIAVO010000005.1, from coordinate 33,623 downwards.
CCGATCCGCTCCGCCAGCCACAGCCGACGCTGCTCCGCCGAACACACCACCGGACGGCCGTCCCGCGGCAGCCGGGGCACGCCACGGACGGCCGAGGCCTGCCGACGGGCCGCGAGCAGCCGTGCGGCGAGGGCGCGCCGGTCGGCGGTGGCGGTTCCCGGTGGGGTGGTGGCGGGGGTTCCCGGTGGGGCGGTGGCGGTTTCCGGCGCGGGAGCGGCGGGTGTCGGGGGCACCTCGAGGGTGCTGTCGGGCGGGTTCACCGGGCATCCCCGGCGAGTTGGTGCGGGGCCTCCAGCAGGGCCTTCATGCCCGTCAGCAGGGACACCACCTGGCGACCGTTCAGCAGCCGGTGGTCGAACGCCGCGCCCAGGTGCACCAGGCTGCGGGTCCGGAAGCCGGTGCCGTCCGGGTCGGGCAGGACGGCGGCGCGCGGGGCCGCCAGGGACAGCGCGCAGGCCTGGCCGGGGAAGACCACCGGCAGGGCCAGGGCGACGCCCGGGTCGGTGTGCAGGGTCAGCGTGATGTTCGCGCCCTGCAGGTCGCGGTCGCGGAAGGCGCCGCGCAGTGCGGCCATCCGGTGGGCCATCATGGCCCGGGACAGTTCGCCCAACGACGAACGGTCGGCGTCGTGCAGCACCGGGACGAACAGGCCCGCGCCCAGCTCGAAGGTCACCCCGATGTGCGCGCCGGGCACCAGCCGGGTGCCCGTTCCGTCGGCCGACAGCGCCGCGAAGCAGGACGGATCGGTGGCCCGCCGGGTGGCCAGCGCGGCCGCCGTCAGCTCGGCCAGGCCCACCAGGCTGCCGACCGTCGCCGTGAGTTCGCGCCCGGCGGCGAGCGCGTCGGTGACGTCCACGTCCACGGCGGTGAACGCCGTCGGCACCTCGCGGTGCGAGGCGGTGACGGTCGCCGCGACGGCGCGCTGGTTGCGGGTCAGCGGGGCGAGGACCGTCCCCGGCGGGTCCTGTGGGAGCTGTGGGTTCTGCGGGAGCTGTGAGTTCTGCGGGAGCTGTGAGTTCTGCGGGGTGGTGGCGGGCCGCTCCGTCGGTGGCTCCGCGGCCGTAGCGGGGGCGGTGGCCGGGGTGGTTGCCGCAGCCGGGACCGCCGCCGCGAGGTGCGCCGCCAGCCGGTCGACCTCCGCGCGGCGCACCACCGGTACGTCCAGCGCGAGCGCCGCCGACTCGGGGATGCCGAGCTCGGCCAGCCGGGCCCGGGCCGGGGCGGTCAGGACCGGGCCCCCGGCCGTCGGGACCGGGGAATCGGCGACCGCCGCCGGACGCCGCCGGGCCGCGTCCAGGGAGGACGCGTCGGGGTGCAGCCGGGCCAGCAGCTCGCCCGGTGCGCACTCGCGGCCCGCCGGGACGAGCAGCTCCAGCAGCCCGTCGGCCGGTGCGGCCAGTTCCTCGACCGCCTTCGAGGTCTCCACCTCCAGCAGCGGTTCGCCCTCGGCGACCTTCCCGCCGTCCTCGACCAGCCACCCCAGCAGGGTGTACGCCGCGTCGTTGGTGTTGACCTTCGGCATCCGGTACTCGGTCACCGTCACCGTCACCGCTCCTCTCCGCACTCCGTCGACCCGTGCTCCGCCGACCCGCGTTCCGTCGACCCGCGTTCCGCCGCCACCTGCTCCGCCAGCGCGCGGACCGCCCGCCGGATGTCCTCGTCCCGGACGAACACCTCGTCCTCCAGGTGCGGCGCCGCCGGTACCGGCCGGTCCGCCGCCGTCAGCACCCGCACCGGCGCCCGCAGCACCGACCAGAGCCGGGTGTGCAGCGCCTGCGCCACCTCCGTCCCCCAGCCCGCGCCGGGGGTGCCGTCCTCCACCACGACCACCGCCGGGGCCCGCCCGCACAGCTCGGCCAACCGGTCGGCGTCCAGCGGGTGGAGCCGGGCCGGGACCAGCAGGCGCACGCACAGCTCGTCCTCCAGCAGCAGCGTGCGCAGCGCGCCCACCGCTCGCCGGGCCAGGCCGCCCGGGGCGATCACCACCGCGTCCGGCCGCTCCACGCCCGCCGGGCCGACCAGGGCGGTGCCCAGTGCCGGGTCCAGTGCCGGGCCCAGCGTCGAGCCGCCGTCCAGCCGCCAGTGCAGCACCTCGTCGACCTTGTCGCCGGTGAACCGCCGCTCGGTGTACAGCACCTTGTCCTCGAACAGCACCGACGGGTTGCCGGTGGACAGCGCGTGCCGCACCAGCGGCACCGCGTCGTGGAACGGGCTCAGCTCGTACAGGTCCAGGTCGGGGACGCCCATCAGGTGCTTCTGCGGGCTCTGGCTGTGCGTCGCCCCGTACCCGCGCCGCCCGCCGACCGGGCAGCGCACCAGCAGCGGCACCGGCACCCGGCGGCCGTACATGGAGACCGACTTGGCGGCGAAGTTCACCAACTGGTCGAAGGCCAGCGTGACGAAGTCGCCGAACATCATCTCGACCACCGCGCGCTCCCCGGCCAGCGCCAGGCCCGCGCCCACCCCGGTGATCGCGCCCTCGCTCAGCGGCGTCGACCGCACCCGCTCGCCGAACCGGGTGGACAGGCCCCGGGTCACCTTGAACGCCCCACCGTAAGGGTCCGACACGTCCTCGCCGAGCAGGTGCACGGACGGGTCGGCGGCCATCAGCTCGTGCAGCGCCCGGTTCAGGTTCTCGGCGACCCGCTCCGGCCCGGGGTTCGCCGGTACGGCGTTCTCCGGCGTGGGGCCCTCCGGCGTGGGGGCCTCCGACGTGGCGTTCTCCGGTACGGCGGGGAGCGCGGACGTGGTGGCGGACGCGGCGCGGGCCCGGCCGTCCGACGGCGGGCGGGACACCACCTCCGCCACCAGGGCCTCCACCAGCGCCGACTGCTTGGCGTCCCAGGCCGCGAACCGCTCCTCGGACGCGCCCGCCCGCGCCCGGTACCAGTCGCGCGCGCCGAGGGCGGTCAGCTCCTCCGCGCCCCGGGTGTCGTCGCCCTTGCTGTGCGGGCCCAGTCGCGGGACGTCCAGCTCCACCACCAGTGGGCCTGCGCCGGACCGCACCTGCGCCAGCAGCGGCGCCAGCTCGGCGCGCAGCGACGACACTTCGCTCGTCGACGAACGGTGGTGGGCGATGCCGAACGCGGCCGCCCGGGCCCCGATGCTGCCCGCCAACTGCCGTTCGGTCGGCGTGGACTGGGCGATGCCGTTGTGCTCCACCACCACGACCAGCGGGGCCCGCCACAGCGCCGCCAGGTTCAGCGCCTCGTACACCGCGCCCTCGCCCCAGGTGCCGTCCCCGACGAACGCCAGCGCCAGCGCCCCCGCCCCGTCCCGGGCCCGGCGCAGCGCCGCGCCGACCGCGACCGGCAGGCTCTCGCCCTGCACGCCCGTGGACAGGAACCCGCCCGTGTACAGGTGCTGGCTGCCGCCCGCGCCGCCGCACACCGCGCCCTGCCGCCCCAGCACCTCGGCGAGCAGGCCCTCCGCGTCGCCGGTCAGCGCCAGGTAGTGGCCGTGGCCGCGGTGGTTGCTGAACACCATGTCCGCCGCGCCCAGCAGCGGCGCCAGTGCCACCGGCACGTACTCCTGGCCCAGACAGGTGTGCGTGGTGCCGCTGACCAGCCCCTCGCCGAACAGCCGCAGCAGTGCCAGCTCGACGTGCCGGATCAGCAGCAGCGCGGCCAGGTCCGCGTCGTCCGGCTCCGGGCCGGGCGGGGGGTTCAGCACGGCGGTCACTCCTCGGTCGTGGTGGCGGCGTTCGTGGTGGCGGTCGCGCTGGCGCTCCGTCGGCGGGCGGCCAGCAGACGCAGCGCGGCGGTGCGGTCGAGCGGTGCGGCGGCCCCGGCGGGCGGTGATGCGGTCCCGGCGGGCGCCGCTCCGGGCGCCGCTCCGGACGGTGCTCCGGGCGGCAGCGGCTCGGCCAGGCAGCGTTCGAAGGCGCCCGGGTCGAGGCCGTCGACGAACGCCAGCGCGGCCGAGCGCGAGGTGGCGGACTGCCGCGCGTAGTGCGCCGGGTCGTCGAGCAGCGCGTCGAGCGCCGCCAGCCAGGGACCCAACTCCTGTGCAGGGACGACCGGTTCGGGCCGGGCCGCGCCCGGCTCGCGGCGGTACGCGGTGACCGGGCGGACGGGAAGCGAGCCCGGCACGCCCAACTTGGCCTCCAGCAGCCCCCCGACCGCCGAAGCCAGCACCGGCACGCCCCGCAGCATCGCCTCCACGCAGGTGTAGCCGAAGGTCTCGTCCCACAGCGAGGGCATCAGCAACACCCGTGTCCGGGACAGGACTTCCTCGATGTCGTCCACCGGCGGGACCACCGTGACGTTCGGCCGCCGTGCCAGCTCGGCCCGGTCGGCGGCGTCCGCGCCCCAGGTCGGGACGGCCAGGAACGGCACCTCGGGCCGGGCGTCGGCCAGTCCGAGCAGCACCGAAATGCCTTTGTACCCGCAGGGGTTGACCATCGTCACCGCGCCCTGCCCGGGCCGTCCGAGGAGCGGGAACGGGCCCGTCCCGTACACCTGCGGGCGCACCACCTGCGCCGTCAGCCCCGCGTGCTCGCGCAGGTACGCCGCGGCCGCGTCGCTGACCGCGACCAGCCGGGCCGCCCGCCGCACCAGCCGCGTCCCGGCCTCGCTCGGGTGGAACGCCCCTGGGCCGAACGGGAGTTGCTGGATCGTGTGGACCAGGTACACCACCCGGTCCGGCGTCGCACCCAGCGCCGCCCCGAGCATCAGGTGGCCCGGGTCGTCGCCCGGGACGAGGGTCCGGTCCGGGCGCAGCCGCTCGGCCACCGCGCGGACGGTGCGCGGCAGCAGGGACGGTGAGCGCACCGCGTGCACCGTGACCCCGCGGTGGGTGTAGACGACGGTGCCCCCGTCGTCGGAGCGGACCGCCGCGCCGCGCTCGACCAGCGCCCGGACGGCCTGCCCGGGCTCGACGGTGGCCAGCGCGCCGGTCAGCGGACCGACCACCTCGCAGGTGTGCCCGCGCGCGGCCAGCCGCTCCAGCAGCAGCCGGTTGGAGCGGTTCGCCCCGCCGTGCGACGGCAGGTGGATCAGGTTCTGGGCGAGCAGGATCCTCATCGCGCCTCCTCCGGAGCGGGCACGGCGTCGGCGGGCACGGCCGCGGGCGCTGCGGGGGCGGATGCCCCGGGGACGGGCGCCACGGCAGCGCGCCGTTCGCGCAGCCGTTCGCGCAACCGGGCCCGGTCGGCGGCGGAGAGGTCGCGCAGCGCACGATCGGCGGGGGAGGATCCGCGCAGCGCCCGGGGGCGCGGCGGGTCGGTGAGCAGCCCGGCCAGCCGGGCGGCCGCCGCGTCCAGGGCCTCCGCCGGGCGCTGCGGGCCGGTGACGGCCGCGGCCCGCAGCGTCAGGTCGTGGTCGGCCGCCGCCGCGTCGATCGCCGCGGCGAGTTCCGGCGTGCGCCAGCGGTCGGCCGGTACGGTGCGGGCCAGGCCGAGGCGGGCCAGTCGGGCCGCGTTGTCCGGGCGGTCCACCCCGTCCGCCATCAGCACCTGCGGGGTGCCGGCCGCGAGCGCCCGGGCCAGCGTGCCGATGCCCCCGTGGTGCACCAGCGCCGCCGCGTGCGGCACGGCCCGGGCGAAGTCCAGCCCCGGCGACCAGCGGACGTTCTCCGGCAGCGCGTCCGGCAGCAGGTCGCGGTGCCGGACCACCACCAGGGTCGGCAGGCCCGTCCGCCCGGCGGCCGCCAGCAGCGCCGGGTAGTAGTCGGCGGCCAGCATCCGCCCCGTCCCGCCGGTGGCCAGCACGGGACGGGTGCCGATCGGGAAGAGACCGTCGAACGGGTCGGCGGAGGAGGGGAGTTGGGCCCCCAGGGCGCGGGCGGAGGCGTCGGCGAGCGGGAAGCCGGTGAGCGAGACCCGGGCCGGGGCGCGCGGCCCGGCGGCGTCGAACCAGCCCGGCCACAGGCCGAGTTCAGCGTCCGCCCCGGCGAACCAGGCCCGCCAGTCGGGCACTTCGGGCAGGCCGAGGCCGTCGCGGACCTCCTGCAGTCCGGCGGCCAGTTCGGCGCCGTACAGGTACGCGGCGACCGGCACCGCGAGCAGCTGCGTCGGCGCGAGGGCCACCCAGGCGACGGGGGCGTGCAGCAGCTCGGCGGCGAACCGGACCGAGACGGCCGAGGTGTGCCGTCCGACCAGCACCGTCCCGCCGGGGACGTGCAGGTCGGCGAGGATGCGGCACTCGGCCGCGATCTGTTCGAACAGGGCGTTGCGGCGGTAGAACCCGGACCAGCCCGCCTTGTGCGGGGCGCTCCCCAGCAGCCCCGGCGTGTCCGCGAGCACGCTCTCGAACTCGGCCTCGCCGTCGATCGCCGCGAAGCCCAGACCGGCGTGCTCCGCCGCCGACCGGTACGGCGCGTGGGTCAGCAGCACCGCCCGGTGACCGGCCCGGACCAGCGCCGCACCGAGACCGACGAACGGCAGTACGTCGCCGTCGCTGCCATGGGTCACCAACAGGAACAGGGCCATCGGAGCGCTACGACCCCTCGGCCAGCAGCGCGCGGATCTCCTCGTCGCTCAGCCCGTCCAACTCGGCTTCCAGCGACGTCAGTTCGGCGAGATCGGCGGATTCGATCAGGGACTGCTCGACGGCGGAGACGGCACCGGCGAGGGTGAACCCCTCGGTGAACAGGCGGTCCAGCGGCAGTTCCACCCCGTAGGCGTCCTGCACCCCGGCCAGGAACTGCACCAGCGCGAGCGACGTCCCGCCCGATTCGAAGAACTCCGCCTCCGGTCCGGCGGGCGCCACGCCCACGGTCTCCGTCCACAGCCGCGCCACGACCTCGCGGATCTCGCTCACCGGGCCACCCCCGCCCGCACGGGAACGTCGACGGCACTGCGGGCAGGCAAGACGTGCATGGCGGATCTCCCGAACGAGGGCAGCCGGCGGGGTGGGGCCGGGCCGAAAAGGGATGGGAAGCCAGCAAGATGGGAGCGCTCCCACATTGGGCGTCGCCATTCCAGCAGCGGTTTTGAGCCCCTGTCAATGGATCGCGCCGCGAGAAACCACCCCGTGACCTGCGGTATTCGCCATGCCCATGCCGCAAATGCCACGACAGTCGACCCGACCCGACCCGACCAGCCCGCCCGCCCGCCCGCCCGCCCGGCCGCCCGCCCGCCCGGCCGAGCGACGCGAGCGCGGCGGAGGCCCGCCCGCCGACGGGGGAGTCCGCCAACTCGGGCGGGTGTGCGCGCGACGCGCACCGCACGTCGGAGCTGCCCGGCGCGCCGCCCCGTCCGGTGTCGCCCGCGGCGGCGGCGCCATCCTGGTCAGACGCTCCGGCGTCCGACGTCCACGGCCGTCCGGCCGGTGCCGACCCCTGCTCCACTTCCCACGAGTGGACACCGCCGACGGGTTCGACCACTACGTTCAGGGCTTCGAAGCGGTCCGGGCCCGAACGCGGCCCTGGACGCCCGACCAGGAGAGGACCGACGCACATGGGCAGGACCGAGTACTACAACGACCCGAACGCGCCCAAGGCCAACACCCTCATCCCCGCCAGCAACCTGCTCGTCGTCGACGACTCCGGCGCCGTCCTGCTGCAGCGCCGCCGCGACACGGGCCAGTGGGCGCTGCCCGGCGGAGCCCAGGACATCGGGGAGACCGCCGCCCAGTGCGCGGTCCGCGAGTGCCTGGAGGAGACCGGCATCCTCGCCGAGATCACCGGCTTCCTCGGCGTCTACACCGACCCGCACCACATCGTCGCCTACACCGACGGCGAGATCCGCCAGCAGTACGAGAACACCTACATCGGCCGCCCCGTCGGCGGCGAGCCCACGATCAACGACGAGGCCGACGGCGTCCGCTTCGTCCAACCCGCCGACCTCGACCGGTACGACATCCACCCCAGCATGCGCCGGCAGATCGGCGACTACCTCGCGGGCACCTACCCCTACCTGGGCTGAACCGCCGACGCCGCCTCCCCCGCACCACGGCCGCGAAGATCTCAGCCGTCAGCCGTCAGCCGGAGAAGGGCTCGGTCTCCTTGAGGAAGCCGCGGACGGCGAGGAACTGGCTGAGCGAGTCGCGGTGGGTGTCGCAGGCGAGCCAGGTCTTGCGGCGGTCGGGGGTGTGGAGCTTGGGGTTGTTCCACAGCAGGGACCAGGCGGCGAGGTCGCGGCAGCCCTTGGCGGAGCACTTCGGGGGGCCGCCGGGGCCGTCGGGGCCGGTGGGGGTGCCGAAGAGGGGGTGCGCGGTGTCCATGGGGTCGATCCTATGCCCGGGCATGACGACGCCGGGCAGCCACGGGGGGAGCTGCCCGGCGTCGGTCTGTCGCTCCGACGGGGGATGCGGAGCGCTAAGGAAGTATGGCACGGCGGGAGGGCCGCGGGTGGGCCTGTGGGGTGATTAATTTGAGGATCGTCTGAGCTTTCTGACGGTCATACCGCCGCATGAACGGTCATACCGGACATGCGGGTTGGGGGATTCTCAGCTCTGTGGCCGGTTCTCGCCGGTGGCCGCCCCGCCGCCGCCCGTGCCGCCGGGACCGAGCATCAGCGGGGTGTCGGGGGCGAAGGCGAAGGTCGAGGGCAGGCCGGGGGCGCGCTCGCGGCCCGCGTTGGCGATCAGGACGGCGAAGTAGGGCAGCAGGATGCCGCCGGCCAGCGCGGCGAAGGCGAGCCAGCGCTGGACGTCCCAGAGGATCACGGCGAGCAGCACGCAGGCGGTGCGGATCAGCATGGAGATGACGTAGCGGCGCTGCCGCCCCCGGACGTCCTCGGTCAGGCTGCTGCGAGCCCCGGTGATCCGGAAGACCTGGCCGTCGTCCGCGTTCTTGGGCATGTCGTCCCCATCCAATCCTCGGGTCGGTTCGCGGCCCCTACGGTCGACCACGGTAACCCCGCTGACGCCGATCGGACCCACCCGGGTCCGGTCGACGCGCGGCGGTCCTTCAGGGCGTGCGGCGCAGGTACCGGACGGGGACGGCGTCGGTGAGCCAGACGCCGTTCGCGGACACCCGGAACTCGTGCCCGGCCAGGGCCATCGCCGCCGCGTCGACCTCCAGGACGACGGGGCGTCCGTGCCGGGAGCCGACCCTGACGGCGGTCTCGGTGTCGGCGGAGAGGTGGACGTCCCGCCGGTTCATCGGGCGCAGGCCCTCGACCAGGATGTACTGCAGCGTGCGCTCGGCGGTGCCGTGGAAGAGCACGTCGGGCGGGGTGGTGGCGGGCAGGCCGAGGTCGACCTCGACCGTGTGGCCCTGGCTGGCGCGAATCGAGCGGCCGTCCTCGGAGTAGGCGAAGCGGCGCTTGTTGTTGGTGGCGACGACGTGGTCCAGCTCGGCCCGGCTCAGCGGGCGGCCGTGCCGGGCCAGCGCGGCGAGCAGGGCGTCGACGCCGACCCAGCCCGCCGCGTCCAGGGTGACCCCGACGGCGCCCGGGTCGTGCCGCAGGATGCGGGAGAGCATCTTCGACGTCTTCACGGTGCGTTTCTCGTCCATCGGGGTCCCCTCGGGTTCCGGTCGCTCAGGAGGCCTGGCTGACCGAGCTCATGTTGAAGTCGGGCACCCGGACCGGCGGCATCGCGGCCCGGGTGAACCAGTCGCCCCACTCGCGGGGCAGGCAGCGTTCGGTGCGGCCCGCTTCGGTGATCCGGCCGAGCAGGTCGACCGGGGACTCGTTGAAGCGGAAGTTGTTGACGGCGCCGACCACTTCGCCGTCCTCGACCAGGTAGACGCCGTCCCGGGTGAGGCCGGTGAGCAGCAGGCTGGCCGGGTCGACCTCGCGGATGTACCACAGGCAGGTCAGCAGCAGGCCGCGCTCGGTGCGGGCGACCATCTCCTCCAGCGTGGGCGCGCCGGGGGCGGAGGTCTCCAGCACCAGGTTGTCGATCGGCGGGGTGTGCGGGAGGCCGGCCAGGCCCGCGGAGTGCCGGGTGGTGAGCAGGTTGGTCAGGCGGCCCTCGCGCAGCCAGTCGGTGGCGGCCAGCGGGGAGCCGTTGTCGAACACCGAGTCGTTCTCGCCGGAGGAGTGCGCGAGCACGAACGGGGCGGCCTGCAGGCCGGGCTCGGCCGGGTCGGAGCGCAGGGTCAGCGGCAGCGGGCTGAGCCGCTCGCCGATCCGGCTGCCCCCGCCCGGCTTGGAGAACACCGAGCGGCCCTCCACCGCGTCCCGCGCGCCGGACGACCAGGACAGGTAGACCATCAGGTCGGCGACGGCCGAGGGCGGCAGCAGCGTCTCGTAGCGCCCGGCGGGCAGGTCGACCCTCTTGCGGCCCCAGCCGAGGCGGCGGGTCAGGTCGGTGTGCAGGGCGGTGACGTCGACGTCGGCGAAGTCCCGGGTCGCGGCACCGGCCCAGGCGGAGCCGGACAGGTCGGCGGTCTTGGCGTTCAGCTCGACGGTGCCGGTGGGCTGGTCGTGGCGCAGCCGCAGGCCGGTGGAGCTGCCCAGGTAGGAGGTGGTGCGCTCGTGCCGGGCGAAGCCGTACAGCAGCTCGCCGCCCGCCCGGGCCCGGGCGAAGGCCTCGCCGAGGGCGGGGGCGAAGGAGGCGAACACGCCGATGTCGGTGGTCTCGGGGGCCTCGGTGAACCGCGGGTCGGCGGCCCGGCCCGCGATCAGCGGCTGGGCGTCCTCGGCGGGCTCGGCGGCCCGGGCGGCGGCCTCGGCGGCGCGCACCAGCCGCTCGACCCCGTCCAGCGTGACGGCCTCCTGGGCGACCACGCCGGAGGCGGTGCCGGTGGCGCCGCCGACGGTGGCGATCACGGTCAGGCGGCGGCCGCGGGTGACGCCGTTGGTGGTGAGGGCGTTGCCGGCCCAGCGCAGGTTGGCGGTGGACTCCTCGTCGGCGATCACCACGCAGCCGTCGGCGCGGGAGAGTTCGAGGGCGCGTTCCACCAGCTCGTGGGGGTGCGTGAGGGACATCAGTGACCCGCCTCCTGCTGGGTGTTGAGCACGTTGACCTGGCGGAACAGCGCGGACGGGCAGCCGTGGCTGACCGCGGCGACCTGGCCCGGCTGGGCCTTGCCGCAGTTGAAGGCCCCGCCGAGCACGTACGTCTGCGGGCCGCCGACGGCGCTCATCGAGCCCCAGAAGTCGGTGGTGGTGGCCTGGTAGGCGAAGTCCTTGACCTGGCCCGCGAGTTCGCCGCCCCGGATGGCGTAGGCGCGCTGGCCGGTGAACTGGAAGTTGTACCGCTGCATGTCGATCGACCAGGAGCGGTCGCCGACGATGTACAGGCCGTTCTCCACCTGGGAGACCAGCCCGGCGGTGTCCGGCCCGTCGGCGGCGGGCTGCAGCGAGACGTTGGCCATCCGCTGCACCGGCACGTGCGCCGGGGAGTCGGCGTAGGCGCAGCCGTTGGAGCGGCCGAAGCCCTTCAACCGGGCCATCGGACGGTCGAGTTGGTACCCGACCAGGACGCCGTCGCGGATCAGGTCCCAGGACTGGGTGGCCACGCCCTCGTCGTCGTAGCCGATGGTGGCCAGGCCGTGCTCGGCCGTCCGGTCGCCCGTGACGTGCATCAGCTCGGAGCCGTACTTCAGGCTGCCCAGCTGGTCGAAGGTGGCGAAGGAGGTGCCCGCGTAGGCGGCCTCGTAGCCCAGCGCGCGGTCCAGCTCGGTGGCGTGGCCGATCGACTCGTGGATGGTCAGCCACAGGTTGGACGGGTCGATCACCAGGTCGTAGCGGCCCGCGGCGACGCTCGGCGCCCGCATCTTCTGCGCCAGCAGCTCGGGCAGCTCGGCCAGTTCGGCGTCCCAGTCCCAGCCGGCCCCGCGCAGGTACTCCCATCCCCGCCCGGCGGGCGGCGCGATGGTGCGCATCGAGTCGAACGCGCCGGTGCGCTCGTCCACGCTGGTGGCCTCCAGCCAGGGGTGCAGGCGCACCCGCTGCTGGGTCGTCACCGTGCCCGCGGTGTCCGCGTAGAACTTGTTCTCCTGCACCGTCAGCACCGCGGCCGACACGTGCGACACGCCGTCGGCGGCCAGCAGCCGGGCGGACCACTCGGCCAGCAGGCCGGTCTTCTCCGCGTCCGGCACGTCGAACGGGTTCACCTCGTACGCGGAGATCCACTCGGCGTCCGGGTACACCGGCTCGGGGGCCAGCTCCACCCGCTCGCCCGAGCCCGCCGCCCGGCTGATCCCGCCCGACAGCCGGGCCACCGCCACCGCCTGCTCGGCCACCGCCGCGGCCGCCTCCGGCGTCAGGTCGACCCCCGCCGCGAAGCCCCACGCCCCGTCCAGCAGGACGCGGACGGCGAAGCCCAGCTGCACCGTGTCCGAGGAGCCGGCCGGCCGGGCGTCCCGCAGCCGCCAGGACGCCGAACGGACCCGCTCCAGGCGGAAGTCGGCGTGCGACACCCCCAGCTGCCGGGCCCGGGACAGGGCCGCGTCCGCCAGCGGGCGCAACGGGTAGGAGAGGAACTGAGGATCCAGCGCGGAGGGGGGCATCGGGCTCCCTGGGTCGAGGGTCGGACGCGGCGGGCCGCCCCCGGCCGAGGGCGCACCCGCTCGCATCATCCCCGTCCGCAGGGCGTACGGCCAGCCAATATTCGCCGCGCCGCGCTGACGACCCGTCAGCGGCGGGCTACGCCAGCGCCTCCCACCAGCCGTCCAGCTCCGGCGGGTTGGCGACCTCCACCCGCTGCCCCGGGCGCGGCACCGCCAGCGGCACGCCCTGCGCCTTCGCCTCCGCGAGCAGCCGCTCCACCGGCTCCGCCCACGGGTGCGGCGCCAGGTTGAAGGTGCACCAGTGGATCGGCAGCAGCAGGCCGCCGCGCAGCTCCAGGTGCGCCCGCACCGCCTCCTCCGGGTTGAGGTGGATGTCCGCCCAGGCCGCGTCGTACGCGCCGATCGCCATCAGCGCCGCGTCGAACGGGCCGTGCTGCTCGCCGATCCGGGCGAAGCCCTCGAAGTAGCCGGAGTCGCCGGTGAAGAACACCTTCCGCTCCGGGCCCGCCACCACCCAGGAGCCCCACAGCGTGGTGTTCCGGGCCAGGCTGCGGCCGGAGAAGTGGTGCGCGGCGGTCAGCGTCAGCGTCAACTCGCCGAGCGTGCAGGTCTCGTCCCAGTCCAGCTCGATGATCCGGTGCTCCGGCACGCCCCAGCGGCGCAGGTGGCCGCCGATGCCCAGCGGCACCGCGAACGGCGCCGACTGCAGCTCCACCAGGCGGCGCACCGTCGCCATGTCCAGGTGGTCGTAGTGGTCGTGCGAGATCAGCACCGCGTCCACCTGCGGCAGCTCGGCCAGCTCCACCGGCACCGGGTGCAGCCGCTTGGGGCCGGCCAGCCGCGAGGGCGAGCAGCGGTCCGACCAGACCGGGTCCACCAGCACCCGGCAGCCGTCCAGCTCCAGCAGCGCCGAGGCGTGCCCGAACCACGTCACCGCGACGCCCCCGGACGCCCCGCCCGACACCTCCGGCACCTCCGGCACCGCCAGCGGCACCGGCGCGGTCGGCACCCGGCTCTCCTTCTCGAACAGCATCCGGCGCAGCGTGCCCGCGTCCGGCCGCCCCGGCGCGTCGTGCGCGACCTCGGACGGCGCGTTGTGGAACACCCCGTCGCGGTACTGCGGGGACGACCGCAACCGCGGGTCCGACCCGTCCGGCCGACGCCCGAACTGGGCCGGCACCTCGCGCAGCGCCCAGACCGCCGCACCCGCCAGCGCCAGCGCCGCCAGTGCCGCCAGCCTGCGGCGGCCCGTCCGGCCAGGGTGTGCACCACTCATCGCGTCCGCTCCGATCGGCTCGCATCGCCTCGGCGCCCCGGACTCTCCGGAACGCCCTCGGGGCAACGCCCGCCACCGGCCCGGCGTTCCCCGCCCCCGCGCACCCCCCGTTGTGGGGATACGACAGTTCTCGCCGGACGCCCCTGTCGGAGGCCGCTTCGCCCGAGCTCGCACCCTACCGATAGCGTCGCTGGTGGCTGCACGTGCAGTCGCGCACGCACATCGGACGCACGTCGAGAGAATGGGGTGGACCCTTGAGCCGCTCGGTACTGGTCACCGGAGGCAACCGGGGCATCGGTCTGGCGATCGCCCGGAGCTTCGCCGAAGCGGGCGACAAGGTCGCCATCACCAGCCGCAACGGCGAGGTCCCGGCGGAGCTCGCCAAGTACGACGTCCTCGCCGTCCGGGCGGACATCACCGACGCCGAGCAGGTCGACGCCGCCTTCACCGAGATCGAGGCCGCCCACGGCCCGGTCGAGGTCCTGGTCGCCAACGCGGGCATCACCAAGGACACCCTGCTGCTGCGCATGTCCGAGGAGGAGTTCACCTCCGTCCTCGACACCAACCTCACCGGCACCTTCCGGGTCGTCAAGCGCGCCGCCGCGAAGATGCTGCGCGCCCGCAAGGGCCGCGTCGTGCTGATCTCCTCCGTCGTCGGCCTCAGCGGCTCCGCCGGACAGGTCAACTACGCCGCCTCCAAGGCCGGCCTGGTCGGCTTCGCCCGCTCCCTCGCCCGTGAACTCGGCTCGCGCAGCATCACCGTCAACGTGGTCGCGCCGGGCTTCGTCGACACCGACATGACCGCCGTGCTCAGCGAGGAGCGCCGCAAGGAGATCGTCTCCGGCGTCCCGCTGGGCCGCTACGCCGCCCCCGCCGAGATCGCCTCGGCCGTGCGGTTCCTGGCCTCCGACGAGGCCGCGTACATCACCGGAGCCGTCATTCCCGTCGACGGCGGATTGGGCATGGGTCACTGACCATGACTGGAATTCTCGAAGGCAAGCGCATCCTGATCACCGGCGTGCTGATGGAGTCCTCCATCGCCTTCCACACCGCGAAGCTCGCGCAGGAGCAGGGCGCCGAGATCATCCTCACCGCCTTCCCCCGGCCCAGCCTCACCGAGCGCATCGCCAGGAAGCTCCCGAAGCCCGTCAAGGTCCTGGAGCTCGACGTCTCCAGCGCCGAGCAGCTGGCCGGCATCGCCGACCAGGTCCGCGAGCACCTGCCCACCCTCGACGGCATCGTCCACTCCATCGGCTTCGCGCCGCAGGACGCCCTCGGCGGCAACTTCCTCGACACCCCGTGGGAGTCCGTCGCCACCGCGATGCACGTCTCCGCGTACTCCTTCAAGTCGCTCACCACGGCGCTGCTCCCGCTCATGCAGGACGGCGGCTCGGTGGTCGGGCTGACCTTCGACGCGCAGTTCGCCTGGCCGCAGTACGACTGGATGGGCCCGGCGAAGGCCGCCCTGGAGTCCACCAACCGGTACCTCGCCCGCTACCTCGGCGCGCGCGACATCCGGTGCAACCTGGTCTCGGCCGGCCCGATCGGGTCGATGGCCGCGAAGTCCATCCCCGGCTTCCCGGACCTCGCCGCGACCTGGGACTCCCGCTCCCCGCTCAAGTGGGACCTCTCCGACCCGGAGCCGGCCGGCCGCGGCGTCGTCGCGCTGCTGAGCGACTGGTTCCCGAAGACCACCGGCGAGATCGTCCACGTCGACGGCGGCCTGCACGCGATCGGCGCGTAGGCGCTCCGCTCCGAGCTGCCCCACCACGGGCGCGGCCGTCCCCTCCGGGGGAGGGCCGCGCCTCGCTTTTCGCCTCCAGGGGCCCGCCGTTCCCCGGGCCCCTGATTACACGCCCGTCAGCGGGTCTCCGCCTTGCAGAAGCCGATGGCGCGGCCCGCCTCCTCGGCGGCCCTCTCCGGGTCGCCGGCGCGGATCGCGGCGAGGATCCCGGCGTGCGGGACCCAGCGGTGGGGCAGCAGGTCGGGGCCGACGTCGTGGCGCAGGTGGGCGCGCAGGACCTCGCCGAGGTCGGCGTAGACGGCGGCGAGCACGTCGTTGTGGGCGGCGGCGACCACCGCCTGGTGGAACGCGGCGTCGGCCTGGATGAAGTCCTCGGGGACGCCGGAGTGCCAGGCGGCGTCCCGGCGGGCGAGCGCGGCGTCCAGCAGTTCGAGGTCGCGCGGGGTGCGGCGGAGGGCCGCGAAGCCCGCGGCGGAGGTCTCCAGGGTGGAGCGCAGCTCGGCGACCTGGTCCTGGTCGGCGTCGGCGAAGCGGCGGTGCATGACGCCCGCGAGCTCGCTGGTGGCCAGCACGTAGGTGCCGGAGCCCTGGCGGATGTCGAGCAGCCCGTTGTGGGCCAGGGCGCGGACCGCCTCGCGGACGGTGTTGCGGGCGACGCCGAGCTGGTCGACGAGCTCCGCTTCGGTGGGGATGCGCGATCCCACCGGCCACTCGCCGGAGGTGATCTGGGCCCGTAGCTGGGCGATCACCTGGTCGGAGAGCGGGGTGCGGCGAGTGGTCGACAGCGCCAAGGCGGGTGTGCTCCTTCTGTGGTCTACCTCATCAGGATACCGGTGTGCGGTAAGTCATCCCATGATTCTATGATTGCGCCATGTCTACCGCAGCAGACCCCTCCGCCACCGAGACCGAGAGCCGATCGCCAGCCACTCCGTCCCCGACGACCACCCCCGCCGCCCCGACC
Source organism: Kitasatospora sp. NPDC001540 (assembly GCF_042894345.1). NCBI lineage: Bacteria > Bacillati > Actinomycetota > Actinomycetes > Kitasatosporales > Streptomycetaceae > Kitasatospora > Kitasatospora sp. NPDC001540. The sequence goes on along the minus strand of NZ_JBIAVO010000005.1, from coordinate 17,294 downwards.
CCCCCGACCGCCCCGACCGTCCCCGCCCGCAACGCCGCCGCCGTCCTGCTGGCCGTCGCGGTGGCCGCCGCCGCGGTCAACCTGCGCCCCGTGGTGACCAGCCTCGGCGCGCTGCTCGACCCGGTCCGCGAGGGCCTGGGGATGAGCGCCACCACGGCCGGGCTGCTGGCCGCGGTGCCGCCGCTGTGCTTCGCGGTGCTGGGCGTCTGCGCCCCTGGCCTGGCCCGGCGGATGGGCCCGGTCGCCGTGGTGACGGCCGCCATGGCCGCCATCGCGGCGGGCGTGCTGGCCCGCTCCCTCACCGGCTCCGCCGCGGTGTTCCTGCTGCTCACCGCGGTGGCGCTGGCCGGGGTGGCGCTGGCGAACGTGCTGCTGCCGGTGGTGATCAAGCGGTACTTCCCGGACCGGGTCGCGCCGATGATCGGCCTGTACTCGATGGCGCTGTCGGTGGGCACCTCGCTGGCCGCCGCCACCACCGTCCCGCTGACCGACGCGATGGGCGGCAACTGGCGGCTCGGCCTGGGCGTCTGGGGCCTGCTCGCGGTGGCCGCGCTGGCGCTCTGGCTGGTGGTGCTGTTCCTGCGCCGGGAGAAGCCCGGCACGGCCGCGGCGGCCCCGGCGCCCGTCCAGGCGAAGCTGCCGATCCTGCGCAGCCGCACCGCGTGGGCGCTGGCCGCGTTCTTCGGCCTGCAGTCGACCAGCGCGTACGGCGCGATGGGCTGGCTGCCGAAGATCTACCACGACGCCGGGGTGTCGGAGTCCGCGTCCGGCGTGCTGCTGGCCGTGGTGATGGCGGTCAGCGTGCCGGTCTCCTTCCTGCTGCCGAACCTGGCGGCCCGCCGCGGCGACCAGCGGCTGTACGTGGTGGTGCTCGGCCTGTGCGGGATCGCGGGCTTCCTCGGGCTGATGTTCGCGGCCGGGACGGTCTCCTGGCTGTGGGCGGTCCTGGTCGGCCTGTCGATGTGCGCGTTCCCGCTGGCGCTGACCATGCTCGGCCTGCGCGCCCGCACCCCCGGCGGGGTGGCCCAGCTGTCCGCGTTCGCGCAGAGCCTGGGCTACCTGATCTCCATCCCGGGCCCGATCCTGATGGGCGCGCTCTACCAGCGCACCGGCCAGTGGTACCTGCCGCTGGGCCTGCTGGCGCTGCTGCTGGTGCCGCAGATGCTGGTCGGCCTGCGCGCGGCCAGGGCCCGGCACATCGAGGACGAGGCCGTCGGTTAGGCTCGACGGCATGCCGGTACTCGACCCGAACCCGCAGGGCGGGCAGAAGAAGCTGCTGCAGATGCTCGGCCTGATCGCCGCCATCGTGGTGGTCATCGCGATCGTCGCCAGCTTCGCGAACGCGCTGGGCTGAACCGCCCGCCCGGGCCGCTTCCGGGGAGGCGCCACCCGCAGGGGTGGCAGCTTCCCGGACCACGCGACCGGGCGGCGGTTTTCTGCGAAGCTCTAGGGGTATGAGCGCCGACACCCCTCGTAGGATCATCGTCCTCCGCCATGCCCGGGCCGACTGGCCCAACCAGGTCAGCGACCACGACCGCCCGCTCGCCGACCGCGGCCGCGGCCAGGCCACCGACGCGGGCCGCTGGCTGGCGGACTCCGGGGTCAACCCGGACCACGTGCTGTGCTCCACCGCGCTGCGGACCAGGGAGACCTGGAAGCTGGTCGCCCACGAGCTGCCCAAGCGGGCCCGGAAGACCGTGTACGAGGACCGGGTGTACGAGGCCCAGCCGGGCCGGCTGATCGAGGTCATCCAGGAGACCCCCGAGGACCACGCCGACCTGCTGCTGGTCGGCCACAACCCGGGCGTGCTCGGCCTCACCCAGGTGCTGGCCGGGGACGAGGGCGACGCCGAGGCGCTCAACCGACTGCGCCTGAACGGCTTCCCGCCCGCCGCGGTGGCCGTGCTCAGCCTCGCGGGCCCGTGGAAGCTGGTGGAGCCCGGCGTGGCCCGGCTCGACTCGTACTTCATGCCGCAGGACTGAACGGCGCCGGGACCGGACGACGGTAGGGGCGGGACCCGCGCGGGTCCCGCCCCTACCGTCGTGCCCTCGCGGGTCAGTCGCCGGTGGGCGCGCCGTCCAGCTCGTCGGCGGCCTCGACCTCCTCGCGGGTCACCCCGAGCAGGTACAGCACGGTGTCCAGGAACGGCACGTTCACGGCGGTGTCGGCCTGCTCGCGGACCACCGGCTTGGCGTTGAAGGCGACGCCCAGACCGGCCGCGTTCAACATGTCGAGGTCGTTGGCGCCGTCGCCGATCGCCACCGTCTGCTCCAGCGGCACCCCGGCGCGCTCGGCGAAGCGGGTCAGCCAGCGGGCCTTGCCCGCCCGGTCGACGATCTCGCCGGTGACCCGGCCGGTGAACTTCCCGTCCACGACCTCCAGGGTGTTGGCGGCCGCGAAGTCCAGGCCCAGGCGCTCCACCAGGTGGTCGGTGACCTGGGTGAACCCGCCGGAGACGATCGCCACCTGGTAGCCGAGCCGCTTCAGGGTGCGGATCAGCGTCCGGGCGCCCGGGGTCAGCCGGACCTCGGCGCGGACCTTCTCGGTGACCGCGGCGTCCAGCCCGGCCAGCAGGGCGACCCGGGCGCGCAGCGACTCGGCGAAGTCCAGCTCGCCGCGCATCGCCTGCTCGGTCACCGCGGCGACCTGCTCCTCGCAGCCCGCGTGGGCCGCGAACAGCTCGATCACCTCGTCCTGGATCAGGGTGGAGTCCACGTCCATCACGATCAGGCGCTTGGCCCGGCGGTGCAGGCCCGCCCGGACCACCGCGATGTCCACCCGCTGGGCCGCGGCCTCCGCCGCCAGCACCGCGCGCAGCTCCTCGGTGGGCACGCCCGAGATGGTCAACTCCACCGCCGTCACCGGGTACTTGGCGAGGCGGAACACCCGGTCGATGTTGCCCCCGGCCTCCGACACCCGGGTCGACAGCGCCGCCACCGCGGCCGCCGTCAGCGGGTGGCCGAGCACCGTCACGTGCGAGCGGCCCTCGCCGCGGGCCCGGTTGTCGCCGGTGCCGGAGATGATCTCGGCCTGGAGCTTGTGCTCCTCCGCCCAGCGGTGCACCGTCACCCGCAGCCCGCCCTCCGCGCCCGGCGCCGCCGGGGGAGTGACCAGCGCGCACAGCGTTATCCGGCCACGGGTGACCACCTGTTCGATGTCGATCACCTCGACGTCGAAACCGGCGAGCCGGTCGAACAGGCCCGCGGTGATCCCGGGGCGGTCCTTGCCGAACACCTTGACCAGCAGCGTGCGCTCGGCGTCGGTGCTCACGGGCGGCGCGGCGGAAAGGGCCTGAGCGGCCGGATCAGTTGCGTTCATGGTGCCCCCCACGCTACCGGGCCCGCCCCCGCCCCCAGCGCAGGCGTCCGCGAGGTGGGACGCCGGTGGACGCCGCCCGGACACCCCGCCCGGCGCACCGCCCGGACCCCGCCCCGCGCACCGCCGAACGCCCAGGTCCGGCCCCGGGCCGGTTGCCGGGCGGTCACAGAACGGCGGCCCGACTTCCGAGTACACCGGCCGGGCTGGAATGATCCCCCCTGTCAGATGCAACATCCTGGGGGATCCGGAGAGCGGGGCGGGCGGAGAGTTGCCGCAACTCGTACTTGAAATCGACGGCCGGCAGCGGGTACTCGAACCCGGCCGCGCCTACACCATCGGCCGCGACCCGGCCTCGGACTTTCCGTTCGACGACGCCCGGGTCTCCTGGCGGCACGCCAGCCTGAGCTTCGACGGCGCCACCTGGCAGCTCGCCGACCACGGCTCCACCAACGGCACCTTCGTGGCCGGGGCCCGGGTCGCCCGGAGCGTCGTCCACCCCGGCACCGTGGTGCACCTCGGCAACGGCCAGAACGGGCCCCGGCTCGCCTTCACCGCACCCGCCGCGGCCCCCGCCCCGCAGGGCGGCGGCATCCACGAGGCCGCCACCAGCCGGGCCCCCGGCCCGCAGCAGGGCCAGGCCCCGTTCCAGCAGCAGCCGTTCGGCCCCGGCCCGGCCGCCGCGCCGCAGGGGCACCGCCCGCCGCCGGTCGAGCAGCCGATCCCGCAGGGCTGGGACGCACCCACCCCGCGCCCCGGCTTCCCGCAGCAGCAGCAGTTCCCGCCGGCCCAGCCGCCCGCGCCGCAGCCGCAGCCGTTCCCGCAGCCCCCGGCGCAGCAGCAGTTCCAGCCGCCGGTGCCGCAGCAGCAGCAGTTCCCGGCGGCCCAGCCGCCCGCGCCGCACCCGCAGCAGCAGGCCGCCCCGGTCGGCGGGCTCGGCAACCCGACGATGATCCGCAGCCTGGCCGGCGGCCGCACCATCCGGATCGGCCGCGCGCTCGACAACGACATCGTCGTCTCCGACCTGCAGGTCTCCCGCCACCACGCCGAGCTGCGCCAGCTCCCGGACGGCCGCTGGGAGATCGTCGACCTCGGCAGCCACAACGGGATCTTCCTCAACGGCCAGCCGACCCGCCGCCAGCTGATGGGCCCGCAGGACCGGCTCACCGTCGGCCACTCCTCCTTCGTGCTGGTCGGCGACCAGCTCCAGGAGTTCGTCGACAACGGCGCGGTCTCCTTCTCCGCCCACCACCTGAGCGTCGAGGTCGACTTCAAGGGCGGCAAGAAGGTCCTGCTCAACGACGTCAGCTTCTCCGTCCCGGAGAAGTCCCTGGTCGCGGTGATCGGCCCGTCCGGCTCCGGCAAGTCCACCCTGCTGCGCGCCCTCACCGGCTACCGCCCCGCCGACCGCGGCGACGTGCTGTACGACGGCCGCAACCTGTACCGCCAGTTCGCCGAACTGCGCTCCCGGATCGGCCTCGTCCCGCAGTCCGAGATCCTGCACAAGGAACTCACCGTCCGCACCGCCCTCAAGTACGCGGCCCGGCTGCGCTTCCCCGGCGACACCGAGGCCGCCGAGCGCGAGCGCCGGATCGACGAGGTGCTGTACGAGCTGCGCCTGGACAAGCGCGCCGACAACCGGATCACCGCGCTCTCCGGCGGCCAGCAGAAGCGCGTGTCGGTCGCCCTGGAGCTGCTCACCAAGCCCTCGCTGATCTTCCTGGACGAGCCGACCTCCGGCCTCGACCCGGGCATGGACCGCGAGGTCATGCAGACCCTGCGCGGCCTGGCCGACGACGGCCGCACCGTCCTGGTCGTCACCCACTCGGTGGCCGAACTCGCGCTCTGCGACCGGCTCCTGGTGATGGCGCCCGGCGGCTCGGTGGCGTATTTCGGCCCGCCCGCCGAGGCCCTGCACTTCTTCGGCTACGAGACCTGGGCGGACGTCTTCCAGGCGTTCGAGAACTACCCGGACCACGACTGGGCCGGCCGCTACCGCAACTCCGTCCACCACCAGCAGTACTCGGCCAACGTGGACGCCGCGGTCTCCCAGGTGCAGCAGCCCAACGCGCTCAACCAGCTGCGCCCGCCCAAGCCGCAGAGCTGGGGCTCCCAGCTGTGGACGCTGATCCGCCGCTACCTGGCGGTGATCGCCTCCGACAAGGGCTTCATCGCGCTGTCGCTGATCCTGCCCCTGGTCCTGGGCTCGGTCTCCGCGGTGATCCCCAGCAAGTGCGGCCTGGTGGCGTGCGGCAACGGCCGCAACGACATCGCCCGGCTGATCCTGATGGTCGTCGCGTTCTCCGCCTGCCTGTCCGGCTCGGCGAACTCGGTCCGCGAGCTGATCAAGGAACGCGCCATCTACGAACGGGAACGCGCCACCGGCCTGTCCCGCTCCGCGTACCTGGCCTCGAAGTTCATCGTGCTCGGCGCGATCAGCTTCCTGCAGGGCGGCATCATCTCGGCGATCGCGTTCAAGGTGCGCGACCTGCCCGCCGAGGGCCTGATCCTCAAGCACCTGCCCGCGGTCGAGATGTCCGTCGGCGTGATCCTGCTCAGCTTCGCCTCCATGATGGTCGGCCTGGCGATCTCCTCGCTGGTCAAGACCGCCGAGAAGACGATGCCGCTGCTGGTCATGTTCGCCATCGTCCAGATGGTCTTCACCGGCGCGATCTTCCAGCTCTTCGACAAGCCCGGCCTGGAGCAGCTCGGCTGGCTGATGCCCGCCCGCTGGGGCGTCGCCGCCAGCGGCAACACGCTCGACCTGGCCCACATCTCCCCGGTGGTGGTGGCGAAGCCCCCGGAGACCGCCCCGCTCGACTCCCTCTGGGACCACTCCGCGGGCATCATGTTCCTCAACTGGGCCGTCATGATCGTCATCTCGGTCGGCCTGGCCTTCGCGATCCAGCGCTTCCAGAAGCGCCACGAACCCGAGGTCATGCAGAACGGCTGACCCCGCCGCTCGAAGGGCCCCTCCGGGGGCCCTTCGCCTTTCCCGGCCCCGGGTGGTGCTTCCGACCTAGGCCCTGCGCCCGAGGTGGCGGCCGTGATCACGGCGGTAGCGTGGGCGCATGGACAGTTCCCGGTGCGACCCGTCGTTGCAGGCGATCGAGGCGGTCAGCGCGGCGGTGCTGGCGATGTCCCGGCCGCTGGAGGTCCGGGAGGTGCTGCGGCGGATCACCGCGTCCGCCCGCACCCTGCTGGGCGCCGAGTACGCCGCGCTGGGGCTGCCGGACGACCACGGCGGGTTCGCGCAGTTCGTGGTGGACGGGGTGAGCGACGAGCAGTGGCGGGCGATCGGCCCGCTGCCGCGCCAGCACGGGGTGCTGGCCTCGATGCTGCACGACCGCGAACCGACCCGGCTGAAGGACGTCCGCACCGCCCCCGCGTTCGGCGGCTGGCCCGAGGCGCACCCGGACATGACCGACTTCCTCGGCATGCCGATCATGGACGAGGACGAGATCGCCGGGGCGCTGTTCCTGGCCAACAAGCCCGGCGGCTTCACCGACCAGGACGAGGAACTGCTGCGCATCCTGGTCGCGCACGCCGCGCTCGCCCTCGGCAACGCCCGGCTCTACGAGCGCAGCCGCGAACTGACCCTGTCCGGCGAGCGCGCCCGGATCGCCCACGACCTGCACGACGCCGTCTCGCAGAAGCTGTTCTCGCTGCGGCTGACCGCCCGCGCCGCCGCCAAGCAGGTCGACCGGGACCCGGCCCGGGCCCGCGAGAACCTGGCCGAGGTGGCCCGGCTGGCGGCCGAGGCCGCGGACGAACTGCGGGCCGTGGTCGTCGAGCTGCGGCCCGCCGCGCTGGAGGAGGACGGCCTGGTGGCCACCCTGGCCTCGCAGGCCCAGGTGCTGGACCGGGCGCACAGCGCCAAGGTCGCCTTCACCGCGACCGGCGTCCGCGCCCTGCCCGCCGCCCAGGAGGCGGCCGTGCTGCGGGTCGCCCAGGAGGCGCTGCACAACGCGCTGCGGCACGCCCGCGCCGACACCGTCACGGTCACCCTGACCGGCACCGCGGGCCGCGGCGTCCGGCTGACCGTCCGCGACGACGGCCGCGGCTTCGACCCGGAGTCGGTGCGCCGCGCGGGCCGGCACCTCGGCCTGGTGTCGATGCGCGACCGGGCCGCCGCGGTCGGCGGCCGACTGTCCCTGGAGTCCGCCCCGGGCCGGGGCACCCTGGTCGAACTGGAGGTCCCCGGTGCCTGACACGGCGTCACCGATCCGCGTGCTGCTGGTGGACGACCACCAGGTGGTCCGGCGCGGCCTGCGCACCTTCCTGGAGGTGCAGGACGACATCGAGGTGGTCGGCGAGGCCGCCGACGGCGAGCAGGCCGTCGAGCAGACCGAACGGCTCGCCCCCGACGTGGTCCTGATGGACCTCAAGATGCCCAAGGTCGACGGCATCGAGGCGCTGCGCCTGCTGCGCGAACGCGGCAGCGCGGCCCGGGTGCTGATCGTCACCAGCTTCACCGAGCACCGCACCATGGTCCCCGCGCTGCGGGCGGGCGCCGCGGGCTACGTGTACAAGGACGTCGACCCGGAGGCGCTGGCCGGGGCGATCCGCTCGGTGCACGCCGGGCACGTCCTGCTCCAGCCCGAACTGGCCGCCGCCCTGCTCGCCGAGGACGTCCCGGCCCCGCCGCAGGGCCGCGGCGGCACCCTCACCGACCGCGAGCGCGAGGTGCTCTCGCACATCGCCGACGGCCGCTCCAACCGGGAGATCGCCCGTGCCCTGCACCTGTCGGAGAAGACGGTCAAGACCCACGTGTCGAACATCCTGATGAAGCTGGACGTCGCCGACCGCACCCAGGCCGCCCTGTGGGCCGTCCGCAACCAGCAGCAGTGACCGGCCGGTCCCGCCGCGCTCAGTCCCGCCGCAGCTCGTCCACGGCCGCGTTGTACGCCGCCACCTGCGCCCGCCGGGCGGTGCGGTCCAGCGGGGCCAGGGTCTCCCGCCGGGCGGCCATCTCGGAGGCGGAGACCGCCGCCCCGTGCCCGTCCGCGGCGATGTGCAGCAGCGCCGACACCTGCCGGGCCGACTCCAGCACCCGCACCGCGCGCGGCGGGTAGCCCGGCGCGAGCAGCTCGCGGTGGCCCCGCCGGCGGAAGGACTCCAGGGCGCGCAGCGCCTCCGGTCCGGCCCCCGCCACGTCCAGGCGGACCAGCGCGGCGGTGGCCTGCCGCAGCCCGTCGGCGAGTTCGCGCTCGGCCTCGTCCAGCGAGGGCACGTCGGCGGGCGGTGCGTCCTGGACCGGCAGGCACTGCCACAGCACCCGCACCCCCTGGTCGCCCGCCGGCCCGTACACCTCGACCTCCGGCACCAGCCCGTACGGGACGCCGACCGCCAGGACGGCCTCGCCCGCGCCCAGCGCCAGCGCGTTGAAGGCGGGCGGCCCGGTCAGCCCGAGCGGGTGCCCGGCCACCGGGAGGGCCAGCCGCAGGCCCCGCGCGCCGAGCGAGCGCAGCCGCCCCAGCGCCCAGGTCAGCCCGTGCAGCGAGTCGGGCGCCTCGCCGGGCAGCCCGGTCACCCGGTGGGCGTCGTCCTCGCCCTGGACGGCGGCGGCCGCGTCGTCGGGGGAGGCGGCGCCGCCCAGCAGCGCGTTGCCCCAGGCGGTGAGCCGCCCCGAACGGGGCTCTTGGTACGGATTGTCGGCAGGAGTGACGAGCATCGGACCAGCCTACGGACAAGCGCGCCGGGCGGGTGGCGTAGGTTTGCCCTGACACATGGTGGACCGCGCCCCGAGGACCGAACGCCCAGGTCCGCGGACGGCCGGATTCTTGCATTTGGGGAAGGCGTAGGCATGAGCGACGTGCTGGAGCTGGTGGACGTTTCCGTGGTCCGGGAGGGGCGCGCGCTCGTCGATCACGTGTCCTGGTCGGTCAAGGAGGGCGAGCGCTGGGTGGTGCTGGGCCCGAACGGCGCGGGCAAGACCACGCTGCTCCAGATCGCCGGCGCCTACCTGTTCCCGAGCTCCGGCGAGGCCGTGGTGCTGGGCGAGAAGCTCGACCAGGTCGACGTCTTCGAGCAGCGCGCCCGGATCGGCCTGGCCAGCGCCGCGATGTACGAGAAGCTGCCGACCGGCCAGACCGTGCTGGAGACCGTCCTCACCGCCGCGTACGGGCAGACCGTGCACGGCAAGGAGACCTACGAGGAGCCGGACGAGGCCCGCGCCCTCGCGCTGCTCGACCGCCTCGGCATGGCGGGCTTCACCACCCGCAAGTTCGGCACCCTCTCCGAGGGCGAGCGCAAGCGCACCCTGATCGCCCGCGCCCTGATGACCGACCCCGAGCTGCTGCTGCTCGACGAGCCCGCCGCGGGCCTCGACCTCGGCGGCCGCGAGGACCTGATCCGCCGCCTCGCCGCGCTCGCCGGGGACGAGTACGCGCCGTCCATGGTGATGGTCACCCACCACGTGGAGGAGATCGTCCCCGGCATGACCCACGTGCTGATGATCCGTCAGGGCAAGGTGATGGCGGCCGGTCCGATCGAGACCACCCTCACCGCCCGCAACCTCTCGCACTGCTTCGGCCTGCCGCTGACCCTGGAGCGGCGCGGCGACCGCTGGACCGCGCAGGGCCTCCCGCTCGGCTGAATCGCGACGCTGCGGCGAACGGCGGGAACCGGTCGTACACGCGGCCGGTTTCCGCCGTCCCACCTGCGGGAAGCTACGCGGGGAGAGAACCGACTTCCCTAGGATGGAGCCCGTGGACAGCTGGATCTGGTGGCTGCTGCTCGCCGTGGCCCTGGGCATACCGCTGGTGGTCACCGCGATGCCCGAGTTCGCCATGTTCGCGATCGGCGCCGGGGCCGCCGCGCTGACGGCCGGTCTGGGCGGCGGCGTGGTCCCGCAGTTCCTGGTGTTCGTCGGGGTGTCGGCCGCGCTGCTGGTGTTCGTCCGCCCGATCGCGTACCGCCAGCTCAAGAAGGGCCCGGGGTACCGCACGGGCGTGGAGGCGCTGACCGGCGCCACCGCGGTGGTACAGGAAACAGTCGACGGGGGAGAGGGCGGACGGATCAAGCTGAACGGCGAGATCTGGTCGGCCCGCGCGCTCCACCCGGGCTCGGTGTTCGAGCCGGGGCAGCAGGTCGACGTCGTCGAAATCCAGGGCGCGACCGCCCTGGTCGTCTAGGGGAGAAGCGTTGGAACCCGTCCTCATCGTCTTGATCGTCCTGGTCGTGGTGGCCTTCATCGCCCTGATCAAGACGATCCAGGTGATCCCCCAGGCCAGCGCGGCGATCGTGGAGCGCTTCGGCCGCTACACCCGCACCCTGAGCGCCGGCCTGAACATCGTGGTGCCGTTCATCGACACCATCCGCAACCGGATCGACCTGCGCGAGCAGGTCGTCCCGTTCCCGCCGCAGCCGGTCATCACCTCGGACAACCTGGTCGTCAACATCGACACCGTCATCTACTACCAGGTGACCGACCCGCGCGCCGCGACCTACGAGGTGGCCAGCTACATCCAGGCCATCGAGCAGCTCACCGTCACCACCCTGCGCAACATCATCGGCTCGATGGACCTCGAGTCCACCCTGACCTCCCGCGAGGTCATCAACGCGGGCCTGCGCGGCGTCCTGGACGAGGCCACCGGCCGCTGGGGCATCCGGGTCAACCGGGTCGAGCTGAAGGCGATCGAGCCGCCGACCTCCATCCAGGACTCGATGGAGAAGCAGATGCGCGCCGACCGCGACAAGCGCGCCGCGATCCTCACCGCCGAGGGCGCCCGGCAGGCCCAGATCCTGCGCGCCGAGGGCGAGAAGCAGGCCGCCGTCCTGCAGGCCGAGGGCGAGGCGCAGGCCGCCGTCCTGAAGGCCGACGGCGAGGCCGCCGCGATCCGCACCGTCTTCGAGGCGATCCACGAGGGCGACGCCGACCAGAAGCTGCTCGCCTACCAGTACCTGCAGACCCTGCCCGAGCTCGCCAAGGGCGACGCCAACAAGCTGTGGATCATCCCCAGCGAGGTCGGCGACGCGCTCAAGGGCCTCGGCGGCGCCTTCCAGGGCGTCACCGGCGGCGGCAACGGCGCGGCCCCCGCGGCTCCCGCCGCCCCGCCCGCGGCCCGCGTCCCGGTCGACCCGGCCGCCGGCCCGCGCCCGGTCGACACCGAGAACAAGACCGCCCGTCCCCGGGTCGAGCCCACCCGCCAGTACCCCAAGATCGACGAGTAACCCCCGCGCGTCCCGCCCGGGCCCCGGCCGACCCCGCGTCGGCCGGGGCCCGGTCCCGTTCCGGATGGCGGACCGGCCCTCGCCAAGCCGCGCCCCGCTCCGGCATGATCGACTGGCGCATGACAGCAGCCAACGAGGGGGAAGCCAATGACACTGTGGGAGATGACCGCCGTCCTGCTGGCCGGCGTCGCCGCCGGCACCATCAACACCATCGTCGGCTCCGGCACCCTGATCACCTTCCCCGTCCTGCTCGCCGTCGGCCTGCCCCCCGTCACCGCCAACGTCTCCAACGCGCTCGGCCTGGCCCCCGGCTCCCTGGCCGGAGCCATCGGCTACCGCGCCGAACTCGCCGGGCAGCGCCACCGCCTGATCCGCTACGGCACCGCCTCGCTGATCGGCGGACTCACCGGCGCCGCCCTGCTGATCGTCCTGCCCAACAGCGCCTTCGACGCCATCGTCCCCGTCCTGATCCTCACCGCCCTCGTGCTGGTCGTCCTGCAACCCCGGGTCGCCCGGGCGATGGCCGCCCGCCGCGCCGCCGGGACCCTGCCCCCCGCCACCGACGGCGGCTGGCTGCTGCTGCTCTGCATCGGGCTCACCGGCGTCTACGGCGGCTACTTCGGAGCCGCCCAGGGCGTCCTGCTGCTCGCCCTGATGGGCATGCTGCTCCCCGACGGCCTGCAGACGATCAACGGCATCAAGAACGTCCTCGCGCTGATCGTCAACGGCGTCGCCGCGGTCTTCTTCCTCTTCACCTCCACCATCGACTGGACCGCCGCCCTGCTGATCGCCGTCGGCGCCACCCTCGGCGGCGTGTTCGGCGCCAAGGTCGGCCGCCGCCTCCCGCCGCTCGCGCTGCGCGCCCTGATCGTGGTGGTCGGCCTCGTCGCCGTCACCAAGCTGCTGCTCTCCTGACCCCGGGCACCCCGGCCACCCCGGCGACGTAGGCTCGGCCGTGAGACCCGAACCCGGAGCCCGGACGGAGCCACCATGAGCCGCACCCGCCTCAACGAGGAGCAGATCGCCAACGCCCTCGCCGACCTCCCGCAGTGGACCCGCACCGGCGAGGCGATCACCCGCACCGCCGAGACCGCGAGCTTCCCCACCGCCATCAAGGTCGTCGACGCGGTCGCCGAACAGGCCGAGGCGCTCGACCACCACCCCGACATCGACATCCGCTGGCGGACCCTGACCTTCCTCCTCACCACCCACAGCGCCCACGGCCTGACCAGCCTCGACATCACGCTGGCCCACCTGATCGACCGCGCCCTCGACGCCGCCGCCTGACCCGGCAGACCCCCGCCCGCCCCCCGTCCCGCCCCGAACTCCCCACGGCGGCCCGGCCGGAGCGTCCCCCGCGCCATGAGATGCTGGCTCCTTGCCAGACCGCAGTCGGGACGGACGGAACGCATGGCTCAGGAACCTCCCACGACCCCCGGGTACCCCCAGCAGCAGCCCTGGTACCCCCAGCCGCAGGGCTACCCGGAGCAGCAGGCGTACGGGGAGCAGCAGGTGTACGCCGACCCGCAGCAGGCCGCGCAGCAGGCCCAGGCCTACGGCTACCCCGAGCAGCAGGCCCAGGCCTACGGCTACCAGGAGCAGCAGGCGTACGGGCAGTACGGCCAGCAGCCCTTCCCGCAGCAGCAGGCGTACGGCGACCCGCAGGCGTACGCCGACCCGCAGCAGGCCGCGCAGCAGGCGCAGGCCTACGGCTACCCGCAGCAGACCGGCTACCCGGACCAGTTCGCGCAGCCGCCCCACCCGCCCGCCGAGCCAGCCCCGACCCCGTTCGACCTGCCGCAGCCGCCCCACCCGCCCCAGCCGCCGTACGGGCAGCCGCCCGCCGCCGAGGACGCCCCCGCACCCGGCGCCGGACCGGTCACCGCCACCGACTACCCGCAGACCAGCGCCGAGGACCCGTTCGCCCCCGGCGGCACGGGCGTCCCCGCCTCCGCCGCCTCCGCCGCCTCCGCCGGTGACGCCGCCCCGGGCCGGGAGCGGCCCGCGCCGCGCGGGTTCGCCGCCAAGGCCCGCGCCGCGGTGCTGTCCGGCGAGGGCGCGCCCAGCCGCCGCGGCCTGGCGATCCGCGTCGGCGCGGGCGCCGCCGCGCTCGCCGTGCTGATCACCGCGGGCGTGCTCGCGGTCTCCGACGAGGACGAGGGCACCCCCGCCGGGAAGGCCGCCACCGGCGGCTCGCAGAACATCTCCGTCGCCCACACCAAGGCGTGGGCCGCCGCCGCGGACCCGGGCACCACCGGGGCCCAGGGCGCCGACGACACCCTGGTCGGCAGCTGGCTGCTGGCCGACGCCGTGGTCCGCGCCGACGGCACCGGCGTGCACGCCTACGCCCTCGCCGACGGCAAGCCCACCTGGACGCTGAAGGCCCCCGCCGACGGCGCCGTCCCCTGCGGCCTCTCCCCGGCCGTCAACGCCGCCGGCCTCGGCGCGGTCGTCTACCGCCCCGGCGCCGACCCGAAGAGCCCGTGCAGCACCGTCGCCGCCGTGGACACCAAGTCCGGCCAGGCCGTCTGGACGAAGACGCTCTCCGACACCAAGGACAGCTACACCACCCACGTCGCCGTCACCGACGACAAGGTGCTCGCGGTCGGCGAGGACAAGGCGTACGCCTGGGCGGCGGCCGACGGCGCCGAGGCCTGGCAGTACTCCGGGCAGGGCAAGTACTGTCGCCTGTCCGGCAACGCGGGCACCTCCGCGGTGCTGCTGCACAGCCACTGCGCCGACTCCACGCCCGCCGACCAGGCCGTCGCGCTCAACGTCTCCGACGGCAAGGTCAAGTACTGGCGGGGCCTGAACAACCAGCCCACCATGGTCACCGTGCTCTCCGCGGAGCCCGCGGTCGTCCTCACCAGCACCGCGAACCCCGCCGACTCCCGGGTGTTCGCCTGGGGCGCGGAGGGCGACCCGGCGGCGGAGATCCCGCTCGCGGTCGAGGGCGGCGGTCGGCTCGACGTCGACAGCGGCAGCTTCGCCACCGTCCCCGGCACGTACTTCCACGGCACCACCATGTTCGCCGCCGTCGTCCCCGAGAACGGCGGCAACCCCACCTCGATCGCCGCGTACGACCTCGCCACCGGCAAGCAGCAGTGGCGCACCCCCATCGCCGAGAAGGGCAAGGCCCGCCCGGTCGGGGTGGACGCCGACGGCCTGGTGGTCGCCGTGGACGAGCGGACCGGCCAGCCCGCCCACCTCAGCCGCTTCGCGCTCTCCGGCGGCCAGGAGACCCAGGGCGGCGCCTTCCCGCAGGGCACCGGCTCGCTGCTCTCGGCCGGCCGGGTGCACACCTCCGCCGGGCACCTGCTGGCCGTCCCCGAGCACGCCTCCAACTACGGCATCGCCACCGCCTTCACCAGCAAGGGCTGACCCGCCGCCCCGCCGGGGCCCCGCGCGCACGACGACGGGCCCGACCTGTCCCCTGATCAGGTCGGGCCCGTCGGCCTCTCACGCGCTCGCCGCGGCGTTCCGGGGCTCCGGCAGCCAGGCCGCCAGCTCGCCCAGTTCACCCGCCCGCAGCCCGAGCGCGAGCATCAGCGTCGCCTCCGGCGTCGGCTCGAACGGCCGCCGCAGCAGCCGCATCCCCGCCTGCTCCGGCGTCCGGTCCGCCTTGCGCTGGTTGCACTCCGAGCAGGCCGCCACGGTGTTCAGCCAACTGTCCGCCCCGCCGCGCGACTTGGGCGCCAGGTGGTCCACCGTGGTCCCCCGCCGCCCGCAGTACGCGCACAGGAACTGGTCCCGCGCCAGCACCCCCCGCCGCGACCACGGAGCCCGTTGTCGGAACGGCATCCGCACGTACCTGGTCAGCCTGATCACCCGCGGCACCGGGAGCTGCACCCCCGACCCGCGCACCACCCGCAGCGGATGCGCCTGCTCCACCACCGCCTTGTCCTGCAGGACAAGCACCACGGCACGGCGCAGCGGCACCGTGCTCAGCGGTTCGTAGCTCGCGTTCAGGACAAGGGTGTTGCGCATGACCGGCCACCTCCAGTGCTCGCCCCCGCCGCACGGCGGTGGCACCCACTGTGAACGCCCGCATCCCCCCGAACAACGGAATTTCCGCCACCGCCCACCGACCTGCGCCGGAACGCCCGCACCCCGAGCGCGTAGGCTCTACCCCGCTGGAACCGTCCAGGCGCACCGCCCGCCCCCGGGCCCACCGCGCCGGACCCCCGACCGAAGGAGACGCGGGACCGTGACCGACATCGTCGACGAGCTGCAGTGGCGCGGGCTGATCGCCCTGTCCACTGACGAGGACGCACTGCGCAAGGCGTTCGCGGACGGCCCGGTCACGTTCTATTGCGGCTTCGACCCGACCGCCCCCAGCCTGCACCTGGGCAACCTGGTCCAGATCCTCACCATGCGCCGCATCCAGCAGGCGGGAAACCTCCCGCTCGGCCTGGTCGGCGGAGCGACCGGACTGATCGGCGACCCCAAGCCCACCGCCGAGCGCGTCCTCAACGACCCCGAGACGGTGGCCGGCTGGGTCGAGCGCCTGCGCGGCCAGGTCGCGCGCTTCCTCGACTTCGAGGGCGAGTACGCCGCCCGCATGGTCAACAACCTGGACTGGACGTCCGGCATGTCGGCCATCACCCTGCTGCGCGACGTCGGCAAGTACTTCCGCGTCAACAACATGATCGCCAAGGAGGCGGTCGCCCGCCGCCTCAACTCCGACGCGGGCATCAGCTACACCGAGTTCAGCTACCAGATCCTCCAGGGCATGGACTTCCTGGAGCTGAACCGCCGCTACGGCTGCACCCTGCAGACCGGCGGCAGCGACCAGTGGGGCAACCTCACCGCTGGCACCGACCTGATCCGCAAGGCCGAGGGCCGCTCCGTGCACGCCATCGCCACCCCGCTGATCACCAAGGCCGACGGCACCAAGTTCGGCAAGACCGAGTCCGGCACCGTCTGGCTCGACCCCGAACTCACCACCCCCTACGCCTTCTACCAGTTCTGGCTGAACGCCGACGACCGCGACGTCGCCAAGTTCCTGCGCATCTTCTCCTTCCGCAGCCGCGAGGAGATCGAACAGCTCGAACGCGACACCGCCGAACGCCCCGCCGCCCGCCTCGCCCAGCGCGCCCTCGCCGAGGAGCTCACCACCCTCGTCCACGGCGCCGAGCAGTACGAGCGCGCCGTCGCCGCCTCCAAGGCCCTCTTCGGCCAGGGCGACCTCGCCGACCTCGAACCCGCCACCCTCGCCGCGGCCCTCGCCGAGGTCCCGAAGGCCACCGTCACCGAACTCGGCCAGCTCGTCGACCTGTTGGTCGAATCCGGCCTGGCCCCCAGCCGCTCCGGCGCCCGCCGCACCATCAAGGAGGGCGGCGCCTACCTCAACAACGCCAAGGTCACCGACGAGGAAGCCGTCGCCACCTCCGACGACCTCCTGCACGGCCGCTGGCTCGTCCTCCGCCGCGGCAAGCGCAACCTCGCCGCCGTTGAACTCGCCGAGGCGTGACGCCGCGCGCCGCCCGTCGAGTGGCTTGAAACAGACCGCAGTTGACCTGCGGACCTGGTGAACAGGGGCCGGATCCAGCCAGATCCGGCCCCGCCATGTTTGACTCGCCCGTCCCGGTGTCCTAACGTAGGTCGAGTCGCCTGAACCGGCTGGGACCGGGAGGCGGAACCCCCCAAACCCTGATGAGTGATTCGTCGCGCGCCCATTCGAATTCCGGATGGAAAAGCGGACCGGATAACTCTGGTAGAGTTCGGGAGCGCCGAAAGGCGAAAGCGAATCGGATCGAATGAAACTCCGGAAAACGGAGCGGAAAACGTCTGATAAGCTGGGA